>CAIZGR010000404.1 GCA_903932535.1 uncultured Hyphomicrobiales bacterium
AGCAAGCGCGGCAACGGCTATCTCCGCCGGCTGCTGGTCAACGGCGCCACGGCGGTGCTGAACAGCAAGCGCGCCAAGACGGACCCCTGGCTCGCCAAGCTGCTCGCCGCCAAGCCGCGCAAGGTGGTCGCGGTCGCCCTGGCCAACAAATTGGCGCGCATCGGCTGGGCGCTGATGACGCGGCAGGAGGACTACCGCGACGCGCACGCGGCGGCCTGACGCGGCGAGGGCTGTGGACATGACGCTTCGCTTGGACAACGCTTTCGCGTTGCCCACATGCCCACAGCAAAAGCAGCAGACGCAGCCCGCGCTGCGGATCGGCAGAAAGGAGACACAATCGGCCAGCCCCGGCTGACCCACCCCGTTCAAGCGGACCCCCCGGGGACCGCTTGACGCTTGCGAGGGTAAAACACGCGTGATGGCAAATGTCCGGTCAATCCGGCGATCGAGGGCAACCTGCCACCGTCATAGGGGCGTTACGACCCCGCCGCGATGATCAGGCCTCGATCCTCGTATCCCATCAGGGCCCGCGGCCATGAAACGCCGCAACCAGAGGCCGTACACATGACCGCAAGTGGCCGAACGTCCATCCGCTTGAAATTGCCTCTTGCAAGTCGGGGGCCATCCACACATGACGGCCGGCGGCCTGAGCCTGACTCCCCGCCTCAACGCCCGTCGAACCACGCCTTCCACAACGGCGCGGCGGTGGCGAACGTGCCGCGGTGGCTTGTCTGGCCGGTCGAAACCGCCTCGACCTGCATGTTTCCGGCCCCCAGCGCGCGCTGATATTCCATAGCGAGCCGGCCGAGCCCGACGGGGATCGCCTCGTCCGCCTCCCCGTAATAGGTGCGCGCCGGGCTTTTCACCACCCAGCGATAGGCGTTGGTCTTCTCTGCGAGCAGCCGCCCGAAGGCCGAGGCGGCGAAAAACTGCGGATCGGAATACTCCGCCCGGACCAGCTTGCGCAGATCGGTCGGAATTTCTGAAATATCGACCGGCCGCTTCTCGTAGAGCCTCAGCGCGGCGTCGTAGAACGCGTCGTTGATCACGGAATGCGCAAGCCCCGGAACCCCATAATAATTCTCGAACGAGAAAGCGGCCAGAATGACGATGGTGGTGAGCCAGGGCGCGTCGTTCTTGCGCGGGAAATCGAGCGCGCCGCTGACCAGCGCATAGGCGTCGACCGGCGCCGAAGCGGTCGCCGCAGCTGCGACCGGAACGCCAAAATTCTCCAGCGCCTCCAGGAACGCCATGGTCACGAACCCGCCCTGCGACCATCCGCCGAGGAACAATTTCGGGGTCGAGACGCCGAGGCGGTCGAGCACCGCGCGACTCGCGGCGAGCATGTCGGTGCATGCCTGCTGCTGGCTGGCCTTGACCACATAGCCTTCCGGCTCCTTCGACTGGCCCATGCCGAAATAGTCCGCGCCGATCACGACATAGCCCTGCCCGGCGAACTGGGCGAGCATGAGCTGGGTTTCCGGCGACTGGTCGGGGAATGACGGGACTTCCTCTTTCCCGTAGACGGTGCCGTGCTGATAGGAGAGCATCGGAAAGCTGGCGGCGCCGGTATCGGGAATGGCGAGCAGTCCGGTCGCGACCGTGGGCTTGTTGCCGCGCTCGGGCATCACGGACGGGTAGGTGACGCGATAGAGCTTCACCCCATTGCGCGCCGGCGTATAGGCGACGGTCACGCCGAAAAATTTCGGCGTATCCACGGTGAGGATACGCTCGAGCCTGTCGACGTCCCAGCGGCCGATCAAAGCGTAGCTCACGCCCGCGGCGACTTGCACGGGCGCGGCCTCGCCCGTCTCCGCGGCGCGCGCCGGAACCCCGAGGGCGAGAGCCAGCGCAAGCGCGGCCAGCCGACGAACGAGCACGGACATCTCGGGTCTCCTCCCTGCCGGCGCAGAAAGCCGCTCATGGCGTCGGATGCCACGCGCTCCGCCGCGACGCAACGTTGACGCTGTGGCCGTCCCGCAGGCGGCGACGCCTACGGGGATAAGTCTCATCCGCCCGGCGGCTCCGGCCACGGCCGCATCTCCGCCGAGCGGATGTCCTCATAGGCCCGCGCGACCGACAGCACGCCGACGTCGTCGAAGCGGCGCCCGACGATCTGGAGGCCGATCGGCAGGCCCTCGGCCGAGAAGCCGCAAGGGATCGACGCCGCCGGCTGCCCGGACATGTTGAAGGCGACGGTGAAGCCGATGTGGGGGAATGGGTTCAGCGGATCACGGCTGGGTGACGCCCATTCCGCCGGAAAGGCGGTCATCGGCGCGGTCGGCGTCAGCACGTAGTCGAAGGGCAGCGTCGCCGCGACCGTCGCCTTCTGCATCGCAGGAATCTGGCTGAAGCCGCGGAAAACGTGCTGCCCCGAGAAGCCGTTCGCCGACTCCGCCCATTCGCGGATGAACGGAAGCACGGTCGCGCGCCTTTCCGGCGCGAGCGCGTTGAGGTCGATCAGCGCGCGGGTGCGCCAGAAATGGTCGAGCCCGTCGAGCATATCCTGGGTCAGGAACGGCGCGATCGGCTCGACCCGGGCGCCCGCCGCCTCGAAATCGCGCGCCGCCCGCGCCACCGCCGCGCGGACCTCGGCCGTCGGGGGAACGCCGCAGCCCGCCTCCATCAGGAGGCCGATCGTCAGGCCCTTCAGCGGCGCCGGCTTGATCGCCCAGTCGAGCGCCTCGTATTTCAGGCTCGCATAGTCGCGCGGGTCGGGCAGCGACAGCGTCGCCATCATCAGCCCCGCGTCGGCGGCGGTGCGGGCGATCGGCCCGGCGGCGCGGCCGAGATAGGGCGGATCGATCGGCACGCGGCCCGCGCTGGGCTTGAGGCCGACCACGCCGCACCAGCCGGCCGGCAGGCGGATCGAGCCGCCGATGTCGGTGCCGACATGCAGCGGGCCGTAGCAGGCCGCAGCCGCCGCCCCCGCCCCGGCCGACGATCCGCCCGGATTACGGTCGGGCTTCCACGGGTTGCGCGCCAGCTTGTGGTGGCTCGAAAGGCCCGACGACAGCATGCCGTAGTCCGGCATCGTGGTCTTGGCGAAGATGACGGCGCCGGCTTCGCGCAGCCGCGCCGCCGGCGGCGCGTCGGCTTCCGCCGGCGTCATGTCGCTCGCCGCCGTGCCGGCCGGCGTCGGCTCGCCCTTGGTGTGGATGTTGTCCTTGACCGTGACCGGAACGCCGTCGAGCGGGCCGATCGGCTCGGCCTTCATCCAGCGCGCTTCCGATTCGCGCGCTTCCTTCAGCGCCCGCTCCGGGGCGTAGAGCCAGGTCGCCGCGATGTGCGGCTCGAACGCTTCCACCCGCGCGATGACCGAAGCCATCGCCTCGGCCGGCGAAAGCTTGCGCGCGCGATAGGCGCTCAGAAGCTCGAGCGCCGACAGTCGGAACGGATGCGACGGCGCCGGCTTTTCCCCTCCCCGCTTTACTTCCACGATATGGCTGCGAGGTCCGTCGCGGAGAGCGGCGCGTTTTTCCACAGGCCCGTCAGGTTCGCGTCGGCGATCGTCACGTTGGGATACTGGAAGAGGAACCCGTTGACGCTGTCCTCGGCGATCTTCTTCTGCGCCTCGCCGAGCGCTGCCTCCAGGGCGTCGAGGCTCGCCGCCGAGGCGATCTTGGCGTTGATGGCGCGGAAAGCCGGGCTGTCATATCGGAAATAATAGTCGGGATTGGCGTAGATGCCGATGTCGAGCGGCTCGACGTGGCTGATGATGGTCAGGTCGTAGTTCTTGTCCTTGTAGACGCCTGAGAGCCACTGCGCCCATTCGACTTCCTGGATCTTGGCGTTGATCCCGACATCGGCGAGCTCGGCGGCAATAATTTGCCCGCCCTGACGGGCGTAGGCCGGCGGGGGCAAGATGAGGGTGAGGTCGAGCGGCGTCTTGACGCCCGCTTCCTTCAAGAGCGCCTTCGCCTTCTCCGGGTCGTGCGGATAGAGGCCGGTCAGGTCGACGTAACCCGGATCGTTGGGCGTGAGATGGCTGCCGATCGGCGCCCCCAATCCGTCCATGGCGCCGTCGATGACCGCCTTGCGGTCGATCGCGTGCGCGATCGCCTGCCGGACCTTGACGTTGTCGAGCGGCTTTCGCTTGTTGTTGATCGCCAGGATCGTCTTGCCCTCGGTGCCGCCGATCAGCGTCTGAAAGCGCGGATTGTCCTTGAACTGGCCCAGCGCCTGGATGTTCTGCAGGTTCGCGAACGCGTCGACGTCGCCGGCGAGCAGCGCCGTGACCTCCGCGGCCGGATCGGAAATGAATCGGAACGTGGCGTGGGCAAGCGGAACCTTGTTCGCGTCGCGATAGCCGTCCCACTTGTCGAGGGTGAGCGACGCGCCCTTCGTCCACGAGCCGAACTTGTAAGGGCCTGTCCCGACAGGATTGGTCGCCGCGCCCGCCGCGCTCTTCTCGTCGATGATCACGGCCGTTTCGGTGCCCAGGTGATAGAGCGCCTGGAAGCTCGGCTCCTTGAACGCGAGCACGACGGTCAGCGGATCGGGCGTCTCGATCGAAGCGATCGAGGCGAAGAACGCCTTGTCCTTGTTGGTCGAGTCCTTCGCGCCGTAGCGTTCGAAGGCGGCTTTCACGGCCTTCGAGGTCAGCGGTTCGCCGTCCTGAAACTTGACGTTCGGCCTGAGGGTGAAGGTGAGCGTCCTGAGATCGGGCGAGAACGTCCACTTTTCGGCGAGCAGCGGAGTCACCGAATAGTCTTCGTTGATCTTCGTCAGACCCTCGAAGATCGTGTAATGCGTGATCTGACCGATCGCCGCGGCCGGCGCGGTGGTCGGATCGAGCCCGGGCGGCTCGAGCACCATGCCGATGGTGACGCTGTCTTTTGCGAGCGCGAGCCCCGCGGAGACGACGAGGGCGAAGGCGGCGGAAACCAGAAGTCGAGGGACGCGGCGCATGGACGGCTCCGGAAGGGAAACGCGCCGCACCATGACAAAGGGAACGGCTCTTGTCATCCCCGCGAAAGCGGCGTTCCCGAGCCGCAGCGCCGACCGGTCTTCGCCCTTGCCCGAGCGCGGCCCGCTCGTGGCCCTGCGACTCTGGATGCCCGCATTCGCGGGCATGACGAGGTTGGGCGTTACCGGTTGGGCAAGAAAAAGGCCCCTTTGTCGCTAGCCAAAGGGGCCTGCCCGCTTCACAGAGTGTTCGGCGCGATCAGCTCGCCTGTCCGCCTTCGTTCGCCGGACGCGCGCGGCGCTCGGCCATGAAGCGGTCGAACTCCTCGCGGTCCTTGGCGCGGCGAATCGCCTCCACATATTCGGCGAAGTCGCGCTGCGCCTCGTCGAGCTTGCGGCGCTCCTCGTCGAGCCGGGCGAGCTCCGCCGCCCGCCACTCGTCGAAGGCCATGTTGCCGGTCGAGGCGGCGTAGAACTGGCTGGCGCGCTTCACGACGCCGCTGCAGCTCCAGGAAGAATTCGAAGACATCATGGTTTGCGCATCCTTCCACCGGTCGGTCACGAACGACTGGAGATCGGGACCGCCCGAGCCGCGCTGCCAGTATTTGTAGCCGAGAACCGCCAAGCCGATCGGCCAGAAGACGATGAAGCCGAGCACCATCGCAATGATTTCGAACGCCGTCCAGCGTGGGCTGTGACGCCGCCACCGGGCGCCCGCCCAGTCGCTCGGGCCGAACTCCCGGGCGCCGCCCCCCAACGTATTGTCAGCCGTGCCCATTCAGGACCTCCATGCGGTCGAGCCCGCGCCGCCACCGGCGGCGGTCGCTCGTGCGCTCCAACAGATGGCGCGCAATCGCGGCCGTGCAAGGGCTGCGCGTGGAAAAATCGGAGCGTGCCGGCGACGCGCGCCTGCGCCCTCGCGCGGGGGCGGAACCAGACCTTCCTCCAATCGTCTTGGAACTCGGGCCGCCTTCCCAACGGTTGCGTTCACTCCTCCGGGGGGTGATCGCGGGACCAGCCCTCATGACCGTGATCGTGATGGCCGTGGCCGCCGGGGAGCGGCGCCAGCGTCGCGGGGTCGAACTTGCCATGCAGGCGCTCGCCCTGATCGTTGGAGGCGTGAACGAGGTAGCAGCCGTCCTCTATGCGGATCGCGATGTCTCGCCAGCCGTTCGCTTCGAGCTTCGCCTGCAGGGCTTCGCGCGGCTGCCAGTCGGTCAGCGGCGCGTCGCAGAACGAATCCGCGAGCCCCGCGCCGAGCGGGAAGCCCGCGAGCGGGGCCAGGACGACGAGAGCGGCGACGCGCATGGAGCCGGTGCTTTCCTTGTCGGCGTCAAACGCCGTAGCTTAGCGCCGGAAACTGACAGCAAACTGAAAGATCGGCGCAAATTTCGCGCCGCTTCATGGCGCCGCGGCTGTAGATTGCGCGCCGACGCGAGGGGCGAGCCATGCGGATGCTTTTGGTCGAGGACGATCCGGTTCTCGGGCAGGCGGTGCGGGACCAGAGCGCAGCCGACGGCCATTCGGTCGACTGGGTGAAGGGCGTCGGCGACGCGCAGGCCGCGATCCTGTCGGCGCCGTTCGAGCTCGTGCTGCTCGACCTGATGCTGCCGGACGGCCGCGGGCTCGACTTCTTGAAGGCGCGGCGGGCCGCGGGCGACGTGACGCCGGTGATCGTGCTCACCGCCCGCGACCAGATTTCCGACCGCATCGCGGCGCTCGACGCCGGAGCGGACGACTACCTCGTCAAGCCGTTCGACCTCTTCGAACTGTCGGCGCGCATCCGCGCGGTCGGCCGCCGCTATGCCGGCAACCCGAACCCGCTCGTCGTCGTGGCCGACCTCGAGATCGACCTCGCCGCCCGCTCGATCCGCCGGGCCGGCAGAGCGGTGCAGCTCACCCGGCGCGAATGGTCGTTGTTCGAGGCTTTCGTGCAGCGCCCGAGCCAGCTCATGTCCAAGCCGCAGCTCGAGGAGCGGCTCTATTCCTTCGACGCCGAGGTAGAGAGCAACACGATCGAGGTCTACATCGGCCGGCTGCGCCGCAAGCTCGGCGCCCACATCATCGAGACGGTGCGGGGCATGGGCTACCGGCTCGGCGCGCCGGAGGCGCACGTGTGAGCCCGGGCCAGCGCCCCTGGAGCCTGCAACGGCGCCTCGCCCTCACGCTGACGGCGGCGGTGGCGGCGCTCTGGCTCGCCGGCACGGCGGGGGCGGGCTTCGTGCTGCGGCGCGAAACGGACGAGGTGTTCGACAGCGCGCTGAGAGAAGTCGCCGAGCGCGTCCTGCCGCTCGCCTATGCGGAGATGCTGTCGCGCGAGACGACCGAGGCGCAGCGCGTCGCGACGGTCGGGCCCAAGGACGAACACATCCGTTACGTCGTGCGCGACGCCCGGGGCGCCGTGCTGCTCCAGTCGAGCGACGCGGACATTACGCAGTTTCCGACCAATCCGCCGTTCGGCTTCTCCAAGACCGACCGCGTGCGCGCCTTCACCGCCTCCGGGGTCAAGGGGACGATCGTCGTCACCACGGTCGAAGACCTCGCCCATCGGCGCGCCGCCGTCTGGCAGTCGGTGGCGGCGCTGATCTGGCCGCTCGTCGCGCTCGCGCCGACCATCGTGGCGGCCGTCTGGATCTCGGTCCGGCTGGCCTTCAGGCCGGTCGACCGGTTCCGGGGCGAGCTCGCCGACCGCGGCCGCGGCAACCTGACGCCGGTCGCTGCGAGCGGGCTGCCCGAGGAGATCGCGCCGGTCGCGGCGTCGGTGAACGCGCTGATCGGACGCCTGCGCGATGCGCTCGAGGCGGAACGCGGCTTCGCCGCCAACAGCGCACACGAACTGCGCACGCCGATCGCGGCCGCGCTCGCCCAGGCGCAGCGCCTGATCGCCGTGCTGCCCGAGGGCGCCCCGCGTCAGCGCGCGGCTGCGGTCGCCTCAGCGCTGCGCCGGCTGACGCGGCTCTCGGAGAAGCTCCTGCAACTCGCCAAGGCCGAAGGCGGCGGGCTGATCGCGCCGACGGCGAGGCCGCTGGCCCCCGTGCTGCGGCTCGTCGCCGAGGACGTCGACCGCGACCTCGACCTCGGCGGCCGGCTCGAACTCGCGCTTCCCGACGCCGAAGGGCCGCTTTCCGACCTCGATCCGGACGCGTTCGCCGTGCTTGCGCGGAACCTGATCGAGAACGCCGTCAAGCACGGCGACCCGGACGAGCCGATCGAGGCGCGGCTCGCCTCCGACCGCTTCTCCGTCGTCAACCGCGGGCCGGTCGCGCCATCGGAGAGGTTGCAGCAGTTGACGCGGGCGTTCGAGCGCGGGCCGACGCGCGCGGAGGGCTCGGGGCTCGGGCTCGCGATCGTGTCGGCGATCTGTCGCGGCGCGGGCCTGACGCTCGAGCTCGCTTCTCCGCCACCCGGCGCCGCGGACGGCTTCTCCGCCACCGTCCATTTCCCTCCGCCCGGCGGAGCGAAGCTGACGGCAAGCTGAACGGAAATCCGGCGCCGGTTCAGGTCGCCGTCAGGCGCAGGCGCGACAGGGCTCTCCGTTCAATTCGAACTGGAGAACCATCATGGAAACCGCCGCTGTAGCTGGGAGGAGCGCGAGCAGGACTTTTCCGAAAATCCCCTTGCGCGCCTGGGCCACGCCCCTGACCATCGGCGCCTTCCTGCTGATGGCGGCGACCGGCGTCCTGATGTTCTTCGGCGTGCGCACCGGGCTCGTCAGCGAAGTGCACGAGTGGTTCTCGTGGCTCTTTCTCGCCGGCGCCGTCGCCCATCTCGTCGTGAACTACCGCCCGCTCATCCTTCATCTCAAGTCCCGCTGGGGCAGGGTCGGCATCGCGGCGGCCGCCGTCCTGCTGGTCGCGGCCGTCCTTCCCACCGGAATCCAGAGCGGCCATCAATTGCATCATGCCGTCGAGCAGGCGGTGGTGGACGCGCCCCTCTCGACGCTCGCCAGCCTCGCCCATGTCGCCCCGCAGGACCTCGAGAACCGGCTGAAGGCGCGCGGCATCGCTGCAAACCCGCAGCAGTCCGCCCGCGATCTCGCCGAGCGGAACGGCGTCGATGAGCGCGAGGTGCTCGCGATCGCGTTCAGGAACGAGTGAGGACGAAGCCGAGGCCGTCGTTCGTCTCGGAGGACCTTCCAGGGGTCGGAGCCCTGGCCGGTCCAGCCGCATCCAATCGAAACTCATGCCCGAGGGAGGGCATGAGCCGGTCCGAGTCCCGGGCATGATTCCGGCTCGAGCCCGCGTCCCGAAACGCCGGCGAGGCGCTCGGGCTTCAGCAAGAACTCGAGGACGTCACGTGTCGCGAACACGACGATCTTTCGCCGCCCCGACATCCGTTTGCGCCCGCCGTCGCCGATGACGAGCGCGTGCGGGCTCGTCAGGTCCCGAAGCGCCTCGAGCACGCGCTCGGTTCGCGTCTGCCGAATCGCAGCGACGACGACGGACTGAATGGCGCGCCGCCGCGCAAGAGCGAAGCCGCCCAGGGTTCGCGCGCGCAAAAACCCATCCAAGCGCTTCCAACCCATCCGCATCCACAGGACATGCAGGGATGCATGGCCCGCTCGTCGGAGCGACACTGCGCTATAGACACTGCGAGCGCGAAAGCATCGGACGACGCGTCGGCCTGGAAGCCCGAGACGGAAGCTGACGGCAAGCTGAACGGAAATCCGGCGCCCTTTCAGGTCGCTGTCAGGCGCTGGCGCGACCCTGCTCACGGGTTCAATCCGACCCGGAGCATGATCCATGAAAAGCATCGTCCTTGCCGCCGCGCTCGTTCTGTCGGCCGCAGCCTCCAGCGCGGCCCTGGCCGCTTCCGATCCGCAGCCGAACACGCCGTCCTCCGCCACGACCGAACGCCGGTCCATGCCCTCGCAAGACGGCGACGAGACGCGCCCGCGCCATATGGCCGAAGGCTTCTTCGACCATTTCCGAGGCGACGAGCATCACCGCCATCATCGCCACCACTGGGACGACGACGACGACGATGACGACGACGACGGCAGCTCGGCGTCCGCCGAGCACGGCGGCGCGAGCCGGCCGGCCGATCCCAACGCCGCCGACAAGCCGGTCCCCGACAGCGGGATCTTCAACGGCAAGGCGCGGCCCAAGGTCGAAGTCCAGTAGCCGCGCGCGATCCTCTCATTCTCTCCACAGGACAATCCCAATGAAACACACGCTCCCCGCCCTCGCGGCAACGGCCGCCTTCGTCGTCCCGACCCTCGCCGAAGCCCGCCCGGTCACGCTCGAGACCTCGCTCAGGGACACCGGCGGCGCCGGCGCCTATGTCGCGATCTACCTGCTCGACCCGGCCGGCAAGTACAAAGGCACGCTCTGGATGGCGGGCGGCAAGACAAAATACTACCGTCACCTGTCCGACTGGGCGCAAGCCTCCGGCGGGCGCGCCTCCGAAGTCGACGGGATCACCGGCGCGAGCGTCGGCTCCGGCAAGACGCTGAAGATCACCGTCGACATCACCGACGCGCTGATCAACGCCGGCTACACGGTTCATGTCGATACGTCGGTCGAGAACGGCGACGACAATCCGTCCGAAATCGTCGCCCCGCTCGACGCCTCCGCGTCCGGCAAGCCGATCGCCGGCGACGGCTACGTGAAGGCGTTCAAGGCGACGTTCTGACGCCAACTTCAAATCCGATTCGAAGGGTTCAAACATGCTGCGGCGTCTCCATACGCTCGCGGGCCTCGCGCTCGCGCTGATGCTGCTCGTCATCGCGACGACGGGCGTCCTGCTCTCCGTCGAGCCGGCCTTGAACCGGCTCGCCTATCCGGCCGTCGCACCGGGAACGAGCGTCGCCGTTCTCGCCGACGCCGTCGCCGCGAGGCACGCGAGGGTCGAGTCGATCCGGGTGCGCGGCGACGGCGCGGTGACGGCGGCCTTCAACGACGGCGCCGGGAAAAAGGTCGAGATCGTGGATCCCCGGACCGGGGCCGGGCTCGGCCCCTTCGAGACGTCCGCATTCTTCCGCTTCGTCGTCGACCTGCATCGCTCTCTGCTGATGGGCGACGGCGGCCGCATCGCGGTGGCGTTGGCGGCGCTGGGGATGCTCGCGCTCTGCGTCACCGGGGCGGCGCTGCTCGCGGGCAGCCTCGGCGGCGCTTCAGCGCTGCTGCGCCCCATTCGCGGCGACGCGGCGCGGCGCTGGCACGGCGAACTCGGCCGGCTGGCGCTTGTCGGGCTCATGCTGTCGTCGCTGACGGCGGCGTTCCTCGCCGCCACGACGTTCGACCTCGTCTCGATCCCGGAGACCGCGCCGCCGGCGACCACCGCGAGCGGCAGGCCGTCCACGCCGATCCGCGGCCTCGCGGCGCTCGCCCAAACCGATGTCGCCGACCTCCAGCAACTGACCTTCCCGGCGCGGGGCGACGCGTCGGGCGCGTTCCGCCTGCGCACGGCGCAGGGCGAAGCGCTGGTCGATCCGTCCACCGGCGCGATGCTGGCCTTCGCGCCGACGACCGCGATCGAGCGGATCGGGGAATGGGCGCATGTCCTCCACACCGGGCGGGGCGCCTGGGTTCTGGCCCTCGGGCTCGGGCTCACGACGGCGGCGGTCCCGGCGCTCGGCGCGACGGGCCTTGCGATGTGGCTGAAAAGGCGCGGCTCGAGACCACGGCTGGCCGCGAACGCGCCGGCGCAGTCGGCCGACACGATCCTGCTCGTCGGCAGCGAAGGCGGCTCGACCTGGGGCTTCGTCCGCACGCTCCACGCCGCGCTGACGGCGCAGGGACGCCGCGTCCACGCCGCCGACATGAACGCCTTCGGGCCGGCGCATCTGAACGCCGAGCGGATCATCGTCCTAACGGCGACTTATGGCGACGGCGGCGCGCCGGAATCCGCCAAACACTTTCTCGACCGGCTCGCCGGGCTCGAACGCCCGATCCCCTTCGCCGTGCTCGGCTTCGGCGACCGCGCCTTCCCGCACTTCTGCGGCTACGCCCACGCAGTCGCGGAAGCGCTCGACGCCAAGGGCTGGCCGCGCCTGATGAGTCTCAAGCGCATCGACCGCCGCTCGGCGCAGGAGTTCGCGCAATGGGGCCA
>CAIZGR010000405.1 GCA_903932535.1 uncultured Hyphomicrobiales bacterium
TGACCCAGAACCAGCCGTCGGGCTTCGTCGGCACCGTGTACAACACCGGCGCCTTCGTTCCCGGCGCTTGGCAGGGCAACTCGAACGGCTTCGCCGGCCGTCTCCGCATCACCCGTTACTTCTGATCGCAATCCGATCGGACGAAACAGGCCCCGGAGCGAAAGCTCCGGGTTTTTTTGCGTCTCGGGGCCGGCGAGAAACGGGATGGCCGATCGCGCCTCGCGCGATGGAATTCCGCCGCTCCTCGGCCTCGACGCCTCGATCCGCCTCCGGTCCCACGTCGCGGCCCGCAGTCCGGAACAGGGCGCGGAACCGGAGCGCTCGTCCCCGCGGAGCCGGACCCGGCTCATTCCCAACGGCCGGCGGCGAAGTCGAGGGTCCCGGGGCGGAAGAGGCGCGGCTCCAATCCGAACGCAAGGCGGCGCGGACGATTCTTCCCCCTCTCGGCCGTCCTGTCTTCGCTTCGGAATCCTCCCGGCGGCGCAGGCGCCACAGGGCGCCCCGCCGCTCTCCGCGCCCCCTCGGACGACTCGGCTGCGCTACGCGGAAACGCCCGTCGCCGGCCGCCCAGTGGCGAGAGGGCGGAAAGGCGACGGCTCGGAGCGCCGTCCGGGAAGCGCCGCATCCGGGAGGCGCCCGTCGATCCAAAGGACAGCTGCGATACGTTGTGCCGAATAATACGGCGCAAGTGAGGCGTCAGTGCGTGACAATTATGCAACGACGGTCCCCAAACTGTGTCGAAAACCGGGACTATGACGAGAACTTTATTGATCGTCAGCCGGACGCAGGTATCTTCGGCGTTGTGAACGGGAGATTCCCGGTCGCGGAAGGGTCGATGCGTCAGCCCCAAGGGACGAAGCGCAAGACCCCGACAAAATCGGGAAGAGGGGGCTGACCACCTTCGGTTTGGGTTCGTGAGCGGACCCGCAGATCGAGCGTGAGAAGAACCAACGCCCAAGGTATCAACTGGAGGTCAAAATGACGCTCATCAAGAGCATTCTGCTCGGTTCGGCCGCCGGCATCGTCGCCGTCGCCAGCGCGCAGGCTGCCGATCTTCCCACGAAGAAGGCGGCTCCCGTCGCGCAATATGTCAAGATCTGCAACGTCGGCGGCATCACCGGCTGGACCCTGCCCGGCTCGGACACCTGCGTGAAGCTCTCGGGCTACATCACCGCGCAGATCGAAGGCGGAAACCTGTCGAACCAGTACAACTGGGCCGGCTCGATCACCTCGGCGCAGGCCGCCGCGCTCGACCCGTTTGCGGTGTCGAACTCCTCGCAGCGTATTCTCGTCCAGGGCGGCGACCAGTCCGCGGGTATTTACAACGCCATCACCGGCAAGCCGGTTCTCAACGCCGCCGGCACGCAGTTGGTTCTCCCGAACCAGCAGAACGCCACGTTCAACCGTGACGCGATCGGCTGGACGACCCGCGCCAACATCGGCTTCGACTTCGCCTCGAACACGGCCTACGGACCGCTGATCGGCCACGTCGACCTCAACGCCAACTCCGGCAGCGGATTCGCCAACACCGGCAACAAGGTGCTCGTGAACACCGCGTACCTGACCTGGGCGGGCATCACCGCGGGCGTCGCGCAGTCGTTCTATTCGTTCGTCGGCGGCGGCGACAACTGGGCGAACATGTTCTCGCCCGACCGTAAGGGCTCCAACGAGCCGAACCTGCTGGCCTACACCGCCTCGTTCGGCGGCGGCTTCTCGGCGACGGTGTCGTTGGAAAGCTCGACGGCGAACGGGACCGGCGGCGGCACCAACATGACCGGCGCGGCCGGCTCGAACCCTGGCTCGATCACCTTCGGCGGCGCGCGCTGGCCCGACATCGTCGGTCAGTTGCATGTCACCCAGGGCTGGGGCGAGGCTCAGCTGTCGGGCGTCCTGCACAACGTCAACGTCAAGGACTACACCTACTACAACGTCGCTCTGAGCGGTCCCGCCGGGAGCATTGGCAACTACGACGCGTCCAAGACCACGACGGGTTGGGGTATCGACGCCGGCGTGAAGTTCAACCTGCCGTCCTTCGGCGCGGGCGACACCTTCCTGCTCACCGGCGCCTACACCCAGAACGCGGTGTGGTACTCGGGTCTGCCGGACGCGATGTGGGGCGAGAACGGTCAGGTCAACGGCAATGGCCAGCCCATGTATATGGCTGACACCTACTTCAACCCGCTCAGCAACTCGTGGGCGAAGCCGACCGCCTGGTCGCTCACCGCCATGCTCGAGCACCACTTCACCCCGCAGTTCTATGTCGACCTGGAAGGGTCGGTCGGCGGGCTGAACTGGAGCAACCAGGGCAACCACATCCTTTACAATGGCGCGCTTCTCGGGACCGGCGACCTGTCGCCGCGCTCGACCACCTGGCTCATCGGCGCCGACCTCGGCTGGAACCCGGTCACCAAACTGAACTTCGACCTCGAGTTGATGTATCAGGCCGTGACCCAGAACCAGCCGTCGGGCTTCGTCGGCACCGTGTACAACACCGGCGCCTTCGTTCCCGGCGCTTGGCAGGGCAACTCGAA
>CAIZGR010000406.1 GCA_903932535.1 uncultured Hyphomicrobiales bacterium
CGGCGAGCTTGTCGGAGTCGCAATAGCGGCTCGAGACCAGAAAGAGCAGGGCGTCGTCGGGAAGGGCGGCGATCGGGGTCGTCCCCGCCTCGGGCGGCGTCTCGTCGGCTATCTGAGAAATCAGCGTTTTCAGCTTAGCGTACGATTTGGCACAGATTCTCCGATGACCCCGAGAAGGTGACGAGCCCGGCGGGAACCTCGACGCGCGTGACCCGGTTGCCGAAGTGGTCGAGATAGTCGCGCATCGGGAGCGGCGGATCGGAGACGATCCTGTCTGGCATCAGCAAGTCCGCGTCCCGCGACGGATGGACGCTGAGTTGAAGCAGCATTGGCGTCGGCACCGGACATTCGAACGCGATGTCGAAGCCCGCTTCGATCAGCATTTGGGGCGCAACCGCTCACTCCGGCGGTCTGAGCGTCGTAATCCGGGATGCAGGAAACCATCAGGTCCTCCAGAAGAAACTCAGGTCAAAAGCGCACGCAATGGCGGCGAAAGAGTGCGACCCACGCGATTGCGTGTCATTCGGCGCCGGGTTTCGCCGCCGATCGGCGCGTACGACATTCGACACCGTGCCAAAGACGGAAGCCGATTCACAATGGTTTTCGCCGAGGCGTGCGCCGGCAACCTGGCGCGTGACCTTTTCCGAATTCGGGATGATCGATTGGCGATCCGATCAACGTCCCCACGTCGCGAACATTCCGACAGCGGCGGCCGCCATCACGGCAGTGGCGAGCCACCCGAGGACCTTCAGCATGGGCCGCAACGCGAATTGGCCCATGACCGTCGTTCGCGAAGCCATCAGCATGATCATGATCATGATCGGAACCGCGGCGACCCCGTTGATGACGGCGCTCCAGAACAGGGCCTTGATGGGGTCGAGCGGGGTGAAGTTGAGAATGGCGCCGACCAGTGTCGCACATGCGATCGTGGCGTAAAACGCAGGCGCGCGGCCCGGGCGCTGGGTCAATCCCACCCTCCATCTCAGCGCTTCGCCGACCGCGTAGGCCGCGCTGCCGGCCAAGACCGGAACAGCGAGCAAGCCCGTGCCAATGATGCCCAGCGCAAAGATCGTGAAGGCGAAGCGGCCGGCGATCGGACGCAGCGCTTCGGCCGCCTGGGAGGAAGTCTGAATATCGGTGACGCCGTGGGCGTTCAGCGTCGCCGCCGTCGTCAGCATGATGAAAAGGGCGATGATGTTCGAGAGCCCCATCCCGACCAGCGTATCGACTTGCATGCGCGCCATCTGGACTGGTGCTTGCTGAGGGGCGCTGATCAGCGGCCCCGCCGCCGGATCTTCCTTTTCGTCCTCGACCTCCTCGCCGGCCTGCCAGAAGAAGAGGTAGGGGCTGATCGTCGTGCCAAACACGGCGACGACGACGGTGAGATAGCCGCCCGCGAGCGTGATGTGCGGGACCACGAGGTTCTTCGCCACAGTCAGCCAGGGGACGCCGACCACGAACACCGTTCCCACGTAGGCGAAGAGCGACAGAGTCAGCCATCGCAGCCCCGAGGCGTAGCGAGCGTAACGGACATAAGTTTCGGCGAGGACCGTGACGATGGCGAATCCGGCGACATAGGCAACCGTCGGACCGTCGACCAGCAGGTGGAGCGCCGCGGCCATCGCGCCGAGATCGGCTCCGAGATTGATCGTGTTGGCCGCCGCAAGCAGACCGACGACGGAGTAAAGCATCCACGCTGGAAAGAAGCGACGGATGTTTCCAGCCAGGCCTCGTCCCGTGACTCGGCCGATCTGAGCGCTGATCAACTGGATCGAGCACATCAGCGGATAGGTGAACAGCAGCGTCCATCCCAGGCTGCAACCGAACTGCGCGCCGGCCTGGGAATAGGTGGCAATGCCGCTGGGATCGTCGTCCGATGCGCCCGTGATCAGTCCTGGGCCCAGGACGTCGCGCAACGCTGGCCATTTCCGTTGATTGACGGCGTCGTCCGACGGCGCATTCATGACCATAGACTCCCTCGAGGCCCGTATCCGTCGAGTCAAGACTCGTAGCCGGTCTCGGAGAAGACCCTTTGACGAGAAGTTCGGTTCCTAAGCCGGCCCAGAGGGCGGGCGCGATTCCGTCTCGGATGATCTCAAACAACCGTGCCGAACAATGCGCCGGCGCCGGCTGTGACGCCCATCGCCAGCGCGCCCCAGAAAGTGACCCGCAACGCGCCTGGCGCCATTCGCGCGCCGCCCGTCCGCGCCGCCAGCGCGCCCAGAGCCGCCAGCACGACGAGCGCCGACGCCGGAACGGCGTAAAGGACACTCGCTTCTGGGACCAGGGCCGTCACGATCAGGGGCATGGCCGCGCCGAGAACGAAACTCCCGGCCGACGCCAGCGCGGCCTGAATCGGACGGGCTTCCAGGGTCGGCGTGATGCCGAGCTCGTCGCGCGCATGCGCGCCAAGCGCGTCATGCGTCATGAGCTGATCGGCGACCGTCTTCGCGAGCGCGCGATCGAGGCCGCGGTCAACGTAGATTTCCGCCAGCTCCTCGTGCTCGCCCTTGTCGTTCGTTCGAAGCTCCGCGCGTTCGAGCGCGAGGTCGGCGTCCTCGGTGTCCTTCTGCGAATGCACCGACACATACTCGCCCGCTGCCATCGACATGGCGCCCGCGACCAGGGCGGCGAAGCCGGCGATCAGGACATTGCTGCGGCTGCCGTGGGCCGCTGCAACGCCCAGCACCAGGCTCGCGGTCGACAGAAGACCATC
>CAIZGR010000407.1 GCA_903932535.1 uncultured Hyphomicrobiales bacterium
CGCTCGATTCCGCTCGGCCGCATCGGCCAGCCCGACGACCTGCCGGGCGCGATCCTGTTCTTCGCCAGCGACGACGCCGCTTACGTCACGGGCCAAGTGCTCAGCGTCTCCGGCGGCCTGACGATGGCCGGCTGAACGCATCCGTTCGAGGGAGGATTATCATGCAGTTTCAGGACATCACCTACGAGATCCGCAAGGGCGTCGCCTGGATCGTCATCAATCGTCCCGACAAGATGAACGCGTTCCGCGGCACGACCTGCGACGAGCTGATCAAGGCGCTCTACAAGGCCGGCTACGACAAGCAAGTCGGCGCGATCGTGCTCGCGGGCGCGGGCGACCGGGCCTTCTGCACCGGCGGCGACCAGTCGACGCACGACGGCAATTACGACGGCCGCGGCACGATCGGCCTGCCGATGGAGGAACTGCACGCCGCCATCCGCGACGTGCCGAAGCCGGTGATCGCCCGTGTCCAGGGCTTCGCCATCGGCGGCGGCAACGTGCTCGCGACCATCTGCGACCTGACGATCTGCTCCGACAAGGCCGTCTTCGGGCAGGTCGGCCCCAAGATGGGCTCGGTCGATCCCGGCTACGGCACCGCCTTCCTCGCCCGGGCCGTCGGCGAGAAGAAGGCGCGCGAGATGTGGTACCTCTGCCGCCGTTACTCCGGTGAGGAAGCGGTCGCGATGGGGCTCGCCAACGTCTGCGTGCCGCACGACCAGCTCGACGCCGAGGTGCAGAAGTGGGGCGAGGAGCTGTGCGAGCGCAGCCCGACCGCCCTCGCCATCGCCAAGCGCAGCTTCAACCTGGACACCGCCCATCAGGCCGGCATCGCCGGCATGGGGATGGTCGCGCTGAAGCTCTACTACGACACCGACGAGTCGAAGGAAGGCGTCGCCGCGCTCAAGGAAAAGCGCAAGCCCGAGTTCCGCAAATACGTGAAGTGAGGCCACGCGACGTCCCTCTCCCGCTCTCGGGAACGGAGAGGGTCGGAGCCGCGGCGAGGGGCGGCGCGGCCTCCGTCGCAACCCGGCGCAGCCCCTTGTCCCGACCGTCTGCCCGCTTGGCGGGGAGACGGGCCGCAAACGATCGACCCCGCTCCTGTGGGAGGACACAGTCATGAACCCCTATCTCGACGACGATCTCGTCGCGCTCGCCGCCCAGGCGCGGCGGTTTGCGGCCGATCGCATCGCCCCCGGCTTCGAGGCGCGCGACCGGACGCGCGTCCTCGATCGCGGGATCATGAAGGAAATGGGGGCGATGGGCTTCATCGCTCCCGAGCTGCCCGAAGAATTCGGCGGCCTCGGCCTGGGCAGCCTCGCAGCCGGCGTCATCCACGAGGAGGTTGCGCGCGCCGACCTCAGCATGTCCTACGTCAACCTGCTGGCGTCGCTGAACGGTCAGATTCTCGCCCAGCACGGCGCTCCCGACGTCGTGAAGCCGTGGCTCGCGCGCCTGACGGCGGGCGAGGCGTTGCTGGCGATCGCGCTCACCGAGCCGCGCGGCGGGTCGGACGCCGCCAACCTGCGCCTGCGCATCGAGCGCGACGGCGACGCCTACGTCGTCAACGGCGAGAAGACCTCGATCTCGGCCGCCGACCAGGCCGACGCAGCCGTGGTGTTCGGCCGGACCGGTGCGGTCGAATCCGGCGCGCATGGCGTGACGGCCTTGCTCGTTCCGATGGATGCGCCGGGCGTTGGCCGCAACCGCTTCGACTGCCACGGCCAGCGCGCCATCGGCCGCGGCTCGCTGTTCTTCGAGAATGTCCGCGTGCCGGTCTCGCACCGCCTCGGCGACGAGAACAAGGGCTTCGTGCAGGTGATGCAGGGCTTCGACTTCTCCCGCGCGCTGATCGGCCTGCAGGTGCTCGCGGTCGCACGCGTCGCGCTGGAAGAAACGTGGACCTACGTCGCCCACCGGCAGGCGTTCGGCAAGCCGCTCTCGGGCTTCCAGGGCGTGTCGCATCCGCTCGCCGACTTCGACACCCAGGTCGAGGCCGCGCGGCTCCTCTGCCTCCAGGCGCTCTGGCTCAAGGACAAGGGCGCGCCCCACAGCGCCGAGGCCGCCATGTGCAAATGGTGGGCGCCGAAGCTCGCCTACGACGCGATCCACCAGTGCCTGCTGATGCACGGCCACGGCGGCTACGATCGCGGACCGATGGAGCAGAGGCTGCGCGACGTGCTCGGCTTCCAGATCGGCGACGGCACGGCCCAGATCATGAAGACCATCATCGCGCGCGCCCGGGCCGGACGCGAGGCGGTTCCGGCCTGATCCGACGCGAGACAAAGAAGCGGAGAGGAAACATGGAATTCGACGCCGTTCTTCTGGCCCCGCGCCGCGCCGAAAGCGTCGCGCGCGGCTTCTGGCTCGACCGGACGATCAACGACGATCTCGACGCCTGCCTCGCCCATTGCCCGGACAAGCTCGCCCTGACGGCCGTGGAGCACGATTCGGGCGAAGTCCGCCGGTTCACTTACCGGGAGCTTGCCGCGCTCGCCGGCCGCGTCGCCGTGGGCCTCGCCCGGCTCGGCGTCGGCCGCAACGACGTCGTCGCCATGCAGCTGCCGAACGGTTGGCGGTTCACCGTTCTCTATCTCGCCTGCTCGCGCCTCGGGGCGGTCCTCAATCCTCTCATGCCGATCTTCCGCGAGCACGAGCTGGCCTTCATGCTCGCGCACGCCGAAGCCAAGGTCTTTGTCGTTCCGAAGACCTTCCGTCATTTCGACCACGAGGCGATGGCGCGGGGTCTTCAGACCCGGCTGCCGGCGCTGGCGAGGGTGCTCGTGGTCGCTGGCGGGGGCGCCGACGACTTCGACGCCGTGCTGACCGAGCCCGAATGGGAGAGGGCTCCCGACGCCGGTTCGATTCTGACGCAGGCGCGACCCGGACCCGACGACATCACCCAGCTCATCTACACGTCCGGGACCACCGGCGAGCCGAAGGGCGTGATGCATTCGGCCAATACGCTGATGGCCAACATCGTCCCCTACGCGCAGCGCATGCGGCTCGGGGCGGACGACATCGTCCTGATGGCCTCGCCGATGGCCCACCAGACCGGCTTCATGTACGGGCTCCTGATGCCGATCATGCTGAAGGCCAGCGCCGTCCTGCTCGATATCTGGGACGCGGTCAAAGCCGCGGATCTCATCGGAACGGAGAAGGCCACCTTCACCATGGCCTCGACGCCGTTTCTCACCGACCTGACGCGCGTGGTGACGGAGACCGGAGCGGGCGTCCCGACCCTCGCGACCTTCCTCTGCGCCGGCGCGCCGATTCCCGGGCCGCTCGTCGAGCACGCCGTCGCCGGACTCGGCGCGAAAATCGTCTCGGCCTGGGGCATGACCGAGAACGGGGCGGTCACCACGACCTTGCTCGACGACGACCGGCTCGCGGTCACGACCGACGGCGGCCCGCTGCCGGGCGTCGAGGTCAAGGTCGTCGACCCGGACGGCGCGGCCCTGCCGCCGGGCCAGTCCGGCAAGCTCCTCGTGCGTTCCTGCTCGAACTTCGGCGGCTATCTCAAGCGCCCACAGTGGAACAATACCGACGCCGGCGGATGGTTCGACACCGGCGACCTCGCCTTCATCGACGACGCCGGCTACATTCGGATCAGCGGACGCAGCAAGGACGTGATCATCCGGGGCGGCGAGAATATCCCCGTCGTCGAGATCGAGTCGCTGCTCTACACGCACCCCGCCGTCGCGCAAGTCGCCATCGTCGCCTATCCCGACGAGCGCTTGGGCGAGCGCGCCTGCGCCGTCGTGGTGACGAGAGCCGGCAAGTCCTTCGATTTCCACGAAATGAGCGATTTCCTGAAAGCGCAGAAGGTCGCCGTCCCGTACATCCCCGAGAAGCTGATCGTGCGCGACGCCCTGCCGGCCACGCCGTCCGGAAAAATCCAGAAGTTCAAGCTGCGCGAGATGCTGCGCGAAGGAAGGCTGTAGTCCGAACGTCGCGCCTCGGAAACGCGCAATCCGTCTTGACACGGCGGGCGTCCGGACGTCCGCATGCGGATGAGCTGCAAGTCTTTTTCGGCGCATGGCGTCGTGACGACATGAAATAGTTCAGCAGTGAACGATTCCGGCGTGACACGCGGCCGCCGCGCCTTTACCAAGGTATGACCCGGCTCCAGCGGACAATCGTCGGGCGGGCGGGCAAGGGACGGAACCAGGACGAGGCAAGAATGACGCCGAAGGAAATTCTCGAACAGTTCGGGCCGCGGGAGTCGATGGCCTATGATGTGGTGATCGTCGGGGCCGGCCCGGCGGGGCTTGCGACGGCGATCCGCCTGAAAGAGCTCAACGCCGACCTGTCCGTCATCGTTCTGGAAAAGGGGTCCGAGCCCGGCGCGCATATCCTTTCGGGCGCGGTGATGGACCCGAAGGCGCTGACGGAGCTCATGCCCGACTGGAAGGCGCGCGGCGCGCCGCTCAACCAGCCCGTGACCGGCGACGACGTCCTGATCCTTTCGGCGACGGGAGCGCGGCGCATCCCGGACTTTCTCGTGCCGCGCACGTTCCACAACCACGGCGCCTACATCGTCCGGCTCGGCTACGTGGTGAAATGGCTCGCCGAACAGGCCGAAGCGCTCGGCGTCGAGATCTTTCCGGGATTCGCCGCGACCGAAATCCTCTACGCCGACGACGGCTCGGTGCGCGGCGTCGCGACCGGGAACATGGGAATCGGCAAGGACGGCGAACCGAAGGACGCTTTCCAACTCGGCATGGAGCTGACCGGCCGCTACACGATCTTCGCCGAGGGGGCGCGCGGCCAGCTCGGGCGCCAGCTGCTCGAGCGCTTCCGCCTCGCCGAGGGCAAGGACCCGCAGACCTACGCCATCGGGATCAAGGAGCTGTGGGAGGTTCCGGACGAAAAGGCCGAGCCGGGCCGCGTCATGCACACCGCCGGATGGCCGATGGACAAGAACGCCTTCGGCGGCGGGTTCCTCTACCATCTCGAGGGCAACCTGGTTTCGGTCGGGTTCGTGATCGGCCTCGACTATGCGAATCCATGGCTCAACCCGTTCGAGGAGATGCAGCGCTGGAAGACCCATCCCGCCATCCGCTCGCATATCGAGGGCGGCAAGCGGCTCAGCTACGGCGCCCGCGCGATCAACAACGGCGGCCCGCAGGCGCTGCCGAAACTCGTCTTTCCCGGCGGGGCGCTGGTCGGCTGCGACGCCGGCTTCATGAACGCCGCGCGCGTGAAGGGCAGCCACGCGGCGATCAAGAGCGGCATGCTGTGCGCGGAGGCGTTGGCCGAGGCCCTGGCGGCCGGCCGGTCGGGCGACGAGCTGACGGCCTTTCCGGAGCGCTTCGGCCGCAGTTGGCTCTACGAGGAGCTGCATCAGAGCCGGAACTTCAAGCCCTGGTTCAAGAAGGGACCGCTGGTAGGCCAGTTGATGACCGGCGTCGAGCACTGGCTCCTGCCGAAGCTCGGCGTGTCCTCGCCGCCCTGGACGCTGCATACGGGCAAACCCGACGCCGCCTGCCTGAAGCCGGCGTCCGAGTGCCCGAAGATCGAGTACCCCAAGCCCGACGGCAAGCTGAGCTTCGACCGAGTGTCCTCCGTGTTCGTCGCCAACGTCGCCCACGAGGAGGATCAGCCGCCGCACCTGACGCTGAAGGACGCGAGTGTCCCGGTCGGCGTCAACTTCGCCCGTTACGCCGGTCCCGAGCAGCGCTACTGCCCGGCCGGCGTGTACGAGTTCGTCCCGGACGAACAGGGGGCCGAGCGCTTGGTGATCAATGCCCAGAACTGCGTCCACTGCAAGACCTGCGACATCAAGGACCCGACCCAGAACATCGTCTGGGTGGCCCCCGAGGGCGGTGGCGGACCGAACTATTCAGGCATGTGACGCTGCGGCGTCCAGCCCCGGGGCGGATTCCCGGGCGCCGGTCCCGCTGTAGCTGTAGCCGCGCTCGCTGAGCGCGGTGAGACGCGGTCAACGACCGCATCGACAACAACGCCCGGCGATCCGCTGCGGTTACGGCGTCCGGCGCCAAAGACAGGAGTTTCCCATGGCTTCTCCCTCGACGCGCGCGTCCTTCCAGTGGGACGACCCGCTTGCCCTCGAAAGCCAGCTCACGGCCGACGAGCGCGCGGTGCGCGACGCCGCGCAGGTTTTCGCCGAGGAGCAGCTCCTGCCGAAGGTCCAGGAGTCGTTTCGCCACGAGAAGACCGACGCCGGGATTTTCCGCAGCATGGGCGAGATCGGCCTGCTCGGCCCCACGATCCCCGACGGCTACGGCGGCGCCGGCCTCAACTATGTCTGCTACGGCCTGATCGCGCGCGCAGTGGAGCGGGTCGATTCCGGCTACCGCTCGATGATGAGCGTCCAGTCGTCGCTGGTCATGCTGCCGATCTTCACGTTCGGGAACGAGGCGACGAAAGAAAAGTATCTGCCGAAGCTCGCGACCGGCGAATGGATCGGCTGCTTCGGCCTGACCGAGCCCAACTCCGGCTCCGATCCGGCCAGCATGATCACCCGCGCGCGGAAAGTCGAGGGCGGATATCGGCTGTCGGGCGCCAAGATGTGGATCACCAACAGCCCGATCGCCGACGTGTTCGTCGTCTGGGCGAAGGACGACGCGGGCGACATCCGCGGGTTCGTGCTGGAGAAGGGTTGGAAGGGCTTGAGCGCGCCGGCGATCCACGGCAAGGTGGGCCTCAGGACCTCGATCACCGGCGAGATCGTGCTCGACGACGTCTTCTGCCCCGAGGAGAACGCCTTCCCCGAGGTGCGCGGCCTGAAAGGTCCGTTCACCTGCCTCAACAGCGCCCGCTATGGCATCGCCTGGGGCGCGCTCGGCGCCGCCGAGGACTGTTTCGCGCGCGCGCGGCAGTATGTGCTCGACCGCAAGCAGTTCGGCCGTCCGCTCGCCGCCAATCAGCTGGTCCAGAAGAAGCTCGCCGACATGCTGACCGAGATCGCGCTCGGCCTCCAGGGCTGCCTGCGCCTCGGACGGCTGAAGGACGAAGGCGCGGCGCCGGTCGAGCTGACCTCGATCCTGAAGCGCAACAACTGCGGCAAGGCGCTCGACATCGCGCGCGCCGCCCGCGACATGATGGGCGGCAACGGGATCAGCGACGAGTTCGGCGTCGCGCGCCATCTCGTCAACCTCGAGGTCGTCAACACCTACGAGGGCACGCACGACATCCATGCGCTCATCCTCGGCCGCGCCATCACCGGAATTGCGGCTTTCACCTGACCCCGCGGCGCTCGCCCTCTATTCGACGCTGGCGGCGCGGCGTCCGGCGCCTTATCGTCCGCCCGGCGCGTTTCGAGGGCGCGGGCAAGGCTTGGGGTGCGAACATGAACAGGAAACGCGGTTTGGCTTTCGGCGCGCTGTTGCTTCTCGCCTGCGGCTCCGCCGGCGCAGCACAGTTGGACGGCCGCCTCTCCGGCGCCTGGGCGACGTCGCCGGCCGATTGCCAGAAGCTTTACGTCCGGAGCGGCGGCGGGGTCACTTTTCGCCAGCCGATCGACCAGTTCGCCCAGGCGGCGATCATCTCGCCGGGTTCGGTCGTGCTGCCGAACCAGACCTGTCAGGTGACGAGCGTCACGCGCAACCAGGGGCTGACGAAGCTCGACTTCGAGTGCAAGGACACGATCAGCTACACGCAGCAGTCCGTCGAGATCGAGGTCAAGTCGAGCACGCAGATGGTTTATCGGCCGAACGGCGACAAGACGCTAGACACGACGCTCATCAAGTGCGCGATCTGACGCGCCGGCCCTGGTATCTCCGCGCTCATGCGCCGGGAAAGCGCATGCTGACGTGTATGGTCGCGCCGTCGCGGCGCGTCGTGGTGATCAGCCCGCTGTGCTCGAACACGGCGAGCATGGCGACGTTGTCGGACAGCACCTCGGCGACGAACTCCTTGATTCCGGCGTCGCGGGCGACCGCCGCGATGTGATGCATCAGGACCGCGCCAAGACCGTGGTGCTGGAAATCGTCGACGACCGAGAACGCCACCTCGGCCTTGCCCGGCTCGGTGACGACGAACCGCGCGCCGCCGACGATCCTCGGCTCGCCGTCGAGATTGCCGACCGCGATCAGGACGACGTGATTGACGAAATCGACGTCGAAGAAGAAATGCTTCTCCTTTTCTGACAGGTGACGTTTCACCGCGAAGAAGCGATGATAGAGCGTGTCCACGCTCGCGTGCGCGATCGCGTCGAGAATCGCCTTCCGGTCCTCCGGCTTCTGCGCGCGGATCTCGACCGTGCTGCCGTCGTGGAGCGTTTCGGTCACGTGGAATTTGTCTGGATCGAACATAACGGGCGCCCCCTCGCTCGGCCGCGGCGTTTCGCCGCAATGCCGCCGCGATTATGCAGACATCGGCGCGAATCGCCAGTCGGACCCCGCGCCCGTGACGGTTTGCCGCCGCGCTCAGTCTGCCCCCCAGTCGCGCTCCGGCACGATTTTGAAGGGGTAGTTCGGCTCGACGTAGCCGTGCGGCTTCTGCCGCTTGGGCAGGACGGGCTTTTCGCGCGGCGCGTCCTGATAGGGAACCTGCGACAGGAAGTGGCTGATGGCGTTCAGCCGCGCGCGTCGCTTGTCGTCTGAGCGGACCACATGCCACGGCGCCCAGGGCGTGTCGGTCGCCTTGAACATGTCGTCGCGGGCGCGGGAATAGTCGTACCAGCGGTTGTAGGACTTCAGGTCCATCGGCGACAGTTTCCACAGCTTGCGCGGGTCGCTGATGCGCGCCTCGAGACGCCGGGTCTGCTCGGCTTCGCTGACCTCGAGCCAGTACTTGACGAGGATGATCCCCGATTCGACCATCACCTTCTCGACTCCCGGCGTCATTTCGAGGAAGCGCCCGACCTGCTCCATGGTGCAGAATTCCAGAACGCGCTCGACGCCGGCGCGGTTGTACCAGCTTCGGTCGAAGATCACGATCTCGCCCGCGGCGGGCAGATGCGGCACGTAGCGCTGGATGTACATCTGCGACTTTTCCCGGTCGGTCGGCGCGGGAAGCGCGACCACGCGGAAGACCCGCGGGCTCACCCGCTCGGTGATCGCCTTGATGACGCCGCCCTTGCCGGCGCCGTCGCGGCCCTCGAACACGACGCAGACTTTCAATCCGGCATGGACCGTCCAGAGCTGGAGCTTGACGAGTTCGGCGTGCAGCCGCGCGAGTTCGCGCTGATAGGTCTTTTCCGCGAGCTTTTGCGGTGGGGCCCCTTCGTCTTCGCCGAACCGGTTCTTCTGCGCTTTCGCCATCGAATCCCTCCCGTTCTCCATCCTTTACAACATTGTCGGCCTTGCCTAGTAAAGCGCCGGACGGCGAATGTGGCGGCGCTGGCGGCCTCGGCGAGACCGAGGGCTGCGCGGGAAGCGCCTTGCGCAGGAGACTCATCATGAAGCATGTTCGGCGCGCCGCAACCCTCGCCGCCCTGGCGGGCGTGGTCGCTTTGCCGCTCTTCATCGGCGCCGGGCCGGACTGCGGCCTCTCGCCGATCGGGTCCGCGCAGGCGCAGGGCTTCATCAAGGACCTGATCGCGCGCCTGCGCGGCGAAAAGCTGCCCGCCGGCATTGTCAAGTCCAACGGCCGGATCGAGGCGACCCAGGTCGACGTGTCGTCGAAATACGCCGGGCGCCTCGCCGAGGTGCTGGTCGAGGAGGGGTCGAACGTCACCCAGGGGCAGGTGATCGCCCGGATCTCCTCGCCGGAATACGAAGCGCAGTTGCGCGCCGCGAAAGCCGACGTGCAGAGCGCCAAGGACGCGCTCGTGGCCGCAGAGGCGGAGATCGTCGCGCGCCGGAGCGCGCTCGAATTCGCAAAGTCCGACTTCGAGCGCGGCCAGGAGCTGATGAAGACCGGATTCATCACCAAGCAGGTCTTCGAGCAGCGCAAGCGCAACTACGACTCGGCGGTCGCGTCGGTGGCGAGCTTCACCTCGCAGAGGGATCAGGCCCAGTCCAAGATCAAGAATTCGGAAGCGGAGGTCGAGCGGATCGAATCGATCCTCCACGACCTCACGCTGGTCTCGCCGCGCAACGGCCGCGTCCAGTACCAGCTCGCCCGCGCCGGCGAGGTCGTCGCGGCGGGCTCGCCGATCGTCACGATCCTCGACCTGACCGACGTCTACATGACCGTCTTCCTGCCCGCCGCCGACGCCGGCCGGGCGACCATCGGCGACGAGGCGCGGATCGTCCTCGACCCCATTCCCGACCGGATCATTCCCGCCAACGTCAGCTTCGTCGCCGCCGACGCGCAGTTCACCCCGAAGACGGTCGAGACAAAGGACGAGCGCGCCAAGCTCATGTTCCGGATCAAGCTCAAGATCGATCCCCAGGTGCTGCAGGCCTATTACACGCGGGTGAAGACGGGCATCCGGGGCATGGGCTTCGTGCGCACCAAGGCGGACGTCGCTTGGCCCTCCGACCTCGAGGTCAACATCTCCGCGCCGCAGGTCGCCGCGCCCGCGTCTCCGGACAGCCAGACGCCCGCCGCCAAATGACCGGCGAGCCCATCGCGCGGGTCAAGGCGGTATCGCACCGCTACGGGACGACCGTCGCGCTCGACGACGTGACGATCGAGATCCCGTCGCGGATCATGGTCGGCGTGATCGGCCCGGACGGCGTCGGCAAGTCGACGCTGCTCGGCCTGATCGCAGGCGTGCGCAAGATCCAGCAGGGCGAAGTCGTCGTCTTCGACAAGAACGTCGGCGACACCCGAAACTTGAAGGAGATTCGCGGCCGGATCGCCTACATGCCGCAGGGCCTCGGGCGAAACCTCTATCCGACGCTGAGCGTGTTCGAGAACATCGACTTCTTCGGCCGCCTGTTCGGACAGGGCGCCGAGGAGCGGCGGGCGCGAATCACCGAGCTGCTCACCGCCACCGCCATGGAGAAGTTCGAGGCGCGTCCCGCGGGCAAGCTGTCGGGCGGCATGAAGCAGAAGCTCAGCCTCTGCTGCGCGCTCATCAACGATCCGGACCTGCTCATCCTCGACGAGCCGACGACAGGCGTCGATCCGCTGTCGCGCGGCCAGTTCTGGGACCTGATCAACACGATCCGCGCCCGCCGCCCGCAGATGAGCGTCATCGTCGCCACCGCCTACATGGATGAGGCCGAACGGTTCGACTGGCTGATGGCGATGGACGACGGCAAGATCATCGCCACCGGAACCCTGAAGGAGCTGCTCGCCAAGACCGGCGAAAAGAACCTCGACGACGCCTTCATTGCGCTGATGCCCGAGGCCAAGCGCGCCGCGCACCAGAAGGTGGTCGTGCGCCCGCGCGTCGTGTCGCCCGACGAGACGCCGGCCATCCAGGCCGAGGGGCTGACGCGAAAGTTCGGCGACTTCGTCGCCGTCGACCACGTGAGCTTCAAGATCC
>CAIZGR010000408.1 GCA_903932535.1 uncultured Hyphomicrobiales bacterium
CGGAACACGTCCCAGCCGGCGTTGTTGACCAGGACGTCGATCGGGCCGAGCCTGGCCTCGGCCGCGGCGACCGCGGCGTCGACCTGCGTCCGGTTGGCGATGTCGCAGAGGAAGGCTTCGGCGGCGAAGCCTGCGGCCGCGATGCCGGCCGCGACCTTGCTCGCCGCATCGAGGTTGAGGTCGAACACCGCGACCTTGGCGCCTTCCGCGGCAAAGCGGCGCGCCGTCGCCCCGCCGATCCCGCCCCCGCCGCCAGTGACCACGACGACCTTGCCTGCGAAACGAACCATGCTGCGCGTCCTCCGTATCGGCCCGGGACTGCGACCGCTGCGCCCTCGAGCCGGGATCGCGTATGTCCGCTGGACCATTGAGTCAATATGTTGCTATATCTATCAGCCGACGAACCAGCGCGCAAGAGGCCCCATGACGGAAATCGACGATAAAGACCTCAGCGCGGCAGACGGGGGGAAGCTGGAACTGGCGAACAGGCTGTTCTTCCGTCTCTACCAATGCGCCAATATGTTGCATAAAACCGGAAGCCGCGCGGTCGAGGCGGAGGGCCTCACCACGCAGCAGTGGGCCGTCCTCGGCGCGCTTTCGCGAAAGTCGGCCCAGGGCGGGATGAGCGTCGGAGACCTCGCGCGCTATCTGATGGTCAGCCGGCAGAACATCACCGGCTTGCTCAGCCGCATGGAGCGCGACGGGCATATCGGGGTCGCGCCCGACACGCGCGACCGCCGCTCGCGGATCGTGACCATGACCGAGGCCGGCCGGCGCGTCTGGGGGGATTTGGCGCAGCCGAAAATCCGCGCCTATTACGCGCAGGTCCTCGCCGACTTCTCGGTCGACGACGCCGCCCACATGCTGCACTATCTCCTGAAGATCATCGAGGCCATGCAACGCCTCGACGGCGCGGCGGCGAAAGAGGGAATTGAGGATGCTGCGGAATAGGCGGCTCGCGCGAAGCGCTTTTCCCGCGCCCCGCTCTTTCGGAAATGATGCGCGAAACCGCGCGCGACGCCGGCCGCGGCGCCCCATGGGAGACCCCGGATGACGACCCTGACGCTGAAGGACGCGACCCTCCTCAAGGACAAATGCTACGTCGCCGGCGAATGGATCGGCGGCGCGGCGACGATCGCGGTCACCAACCCCGTCGACGACAGCGTGGTGGGCGATGTCCCGAAGCTCGGCGCGACGGAGACCCGGCGCGCGATCGAGGCGGCCGAAAAGGCGCAGAAGCTCTGGGCCAGAAAGACCGCGAAGGAGCGCGCGATCGTCCTGCGCCGGTGGTTCGGCCTGATGATCGACAATCAGGAGGACTTGGCGCGCATCATGACCGCCGAGCAGGGGAAGCCGCTGGCCGAATCGCGCGGCGAGATCGCCTACGGCGCGTCCTTCGTCGAATTCTTCGCCGAGGAAGCCAAGCGCATCTACGGCGAGACGATCCCCTCGCCCTGGCCCAACGCGCGCATCGTCGTGATCCGGCAGCCGCTCGGCGTGGTCGCGGCGATCACGCCGTGGAATTTCCCCAACGCCATGATCACCCGCAAGGCCGGCCCGGCGCTCGCCGCGGGCTGCGCCTTCGTCTGCAAGCCGGCGGGCGAGACGCCGCTCTCGGCGCTGGCGCTGGCCGAGCTCGGCGAGCGCGCCGGGATTCCGCCGGGCGTCTTCTCCGTCATCACCGGCTCGGCGCGCGAGATCGGAGCGGAGATGACTGCAAACCCGATCGTGCGCGGCCTCACCTTCACCGGCTCGACCGAGGTCGGCCGCGTGCTGATGGCGCAATGCGCACCCACCATCAAGAAGCTCGGACTCGAGCTCGGCGGCAACGCGCCGTTCATCGTGTTCGACGACGCCGACCTCGACGCGGCGGTCGAGGGCGCGATGGCCTCGAAGTATCGCAACGCCGGCCAGACCTGCGTCTGCGCCAATCGCCTGCTGATCCAGGACGGCGTCTACGACGCCTTCGCGGAAAAACTCGCGGAGGCGGTGAGAAAGCTGAAGGTCGGCGACGGCTTCGAGGCGGGCGTCACCACCGGGCCGCTCATCAACCCGGCGGCCGTCGCCAAGGTGAAGGAGCATGTCGAGGACGCGTTGTCGAAGGGCGCGCGGATCGTGGTCGGCGGCAAGCCGCTCGGCGGCAATTTCTTCGAGCCGACCGTGCTCGCGGGCGTGACGCCCGAGATGGCGGTCGCGCGCGAGGAAACGTTCGGGCCGGTCGCGCCGCTCTTCCGCTTCCATTCCGAAGACCAGGCGATCGCGATGGCCAACGCCACCGAATTCGGCCTCGCCTGCTATTTTTACGCCCGCGACATCGGCCGGGTCTGGCGCGTCGCCGAAGGCCTCGAATACGGCATAGTCGGCATCAACGAAGGCATCATCTCGACCGCCGAGGCGCCGTTCGGCGGCGTCAAGGAGAGCGGGATCGGCCGCGAAGGCTCGCGCCACGGCGTCGAGGAATACCTGGAGATGAAATACATGCTGATGGGAGGACTGGCGGCGCCGTAGCGCTGGCGATCCGACACGGGGGCGGCGCGGCGCTTGCGAACGCCTCTATAACGATAGGTTTTGGCGACACGCCCGGGAGGAGACCATGGCGAAGCCGCTGATCGTGATCGATCCGCAGCCGCGCGCCCTGACCG
>CAIZGR010000409.1 GCA_903932535.1 uncultured Hyphomicrobiales bacterium
GCGCTGGACGATGTCTCGATCGAGATCCCGGCCGGCGGCATGGTCGGATTCATCGGGCCGGACGGTGTCGGCAAGTCGACGCTGCTGAGCCTGATCGCCGGTGCGCGGCGGATGCAGTCCGGAACCGTCTTCGTCCTCGACGGCGACATGCGAAGCGCGGCCCATCGGGCCGCGGTCTGTCCGCGCATCGCCTATATGCCGCAAGGGCTGGGCCGGAACCTCTACGCGGACCTGAGCGTCAGGGAGAATATCGAGTTCTTTGGCCGCCTGTTCGGGCAATCGCGTTCGCAACGCGACGAAAAGATCAGCGAGCTCCTGGACGGCACGGGGCTCGCGCCCTTTTCCGACCGTCCGGCGAAAAAGCTGTCCGGCGGCATGCGGCAGAAGCTCGGGCTCTGCTGCTGCCTCATCCATGATCCGGATCTCCTGATCCTCGACGAGCCCACGACCGGCGTCGATCCGCTGTCGCGCCGGCAATTCTGGGAGCTGATCGACCGCATGCGCTCGCGCAGCCAGGGCATGAGCGTGGTGGTCGCGACCGCCTATATGGAGGAAGCCGAACGGTTCGAATGGCTCGCCGCCATGAACGCCGGCAAGGTGCTCGCGACGGGGACGCCCTCGGACCTCAAGGCCAAAGCCGGCGCGTCCAGTCTCGAGGACGCGTTCATAGCTCTGCTTCCGGCTGAAGAGCGGCGCGATCACAAGTCGCTGCGGATTCCGCCGCGCCGCGTCGTCGACGCCGCGCCGATCATCGTCGCCCGCGACCTCACCTGCCGCTTCGGCGCCTTCACCGCGGTCGACCGGGTCAACTTCACCATCGAGCGCGGCGAGATCTTCGGCTTTCTCGGCTCGAACGGCAGCGGCAAGACCACGACGATGAAGATGCTGACCGGCCTCTTGACCCCGAGCGCCGGCGAGGCCCTGCTGTTCGGCAAGCGGCTCGAGCCCGGCGACATGAGTTCGCGCTATCGCGTCGGCTACATGTCGCAGTCGTTTTCGCTCTACACGGAATTGACGGTCCAGCAGAACCTCGAGCTTCACGCCCATCTCTACGACCTGCCGGCGGACAGGGCCAAGGCGCGCACCGCCGAACTCGTCGCATGGTTCGGTCTGGCGGAGCATCTCGATCAACAAACCTCGGATCTGCCGTTGGGGATTCGTCAGCGCCTCTCGCTTGCGGTCGCGATCGTACACGAGCCCGAGATTCTCATCCTCGACGAACCAACCTCGGGCGTCGATCCCCTGGCGCGCGATCGTTTCTGGGAGGCGCTGATCGACCTTTCGCGCAGGCAGGGCGTAACGATCTTCATTTCCACCCATTTCATGAACGAGGCGGAGCGCTGCGACCGAATATCGCTCATGGACTCGGGCCGTGTCCTGGTGACCGGCACGCCGGCCCAACTGATCGCGTCCCGCGGCGTTGCGACGCTCGAGGACGCCTTCATCGGCTACCTCGAAGAGGCGACGAGAACGGGCGCTTCGGCGACCAGGGCTCTTGCGCCGGCAAGCCCGACGATCCACACGGCGCGGCCGCCGACGCGCTCGTGGTTCAGCCTGCGGCGCATGCTGGCCTATACGATCCGGGAAGCCCTCGAACTCATGCGCGACCCGATCCGGCTCGGCTTCAGCCTGTTCGGCACGACGCTCCTGATGCTGGTGTTCGGTTTTGGCGTCTCGACCGACGTCAACAGCCTCTCCTTCGCGGTGCTCGACCGGGACCAGAGCCCGGAAAGCCGGGCCTATCTCGAGGAGCTCAGGGGATCGACCTACTTTGCCGAGAAGCCGCCGCTCGCCGACTACGGCGAGCTCGAGAACAGGCTCCGGAGCGGCGCGATCAAGGCCGCGGTCGAAATCCCGCCGGGCTTCGGCCGCGACATCAAGCGAGGCCGCCCGGTCTCGGTCGGCGCCTGGGTCGATGGCGCGATGCCGTTCCGCGCCGAGACCATTCGCGGCTACCTGCAGGCGATGCACGCTCTCTACCTGACCGACCCGGCGGTGAAGACGACCGTTCCCGCCGCGCTCGCGCCCGCTGATATCGAAGTCAGGTTCAAGTACAACCAGGACTTCGACAGCATCTATGCGATGGTCCCGGCCAACATGTCGATGCTGCTCGCGATCTTTCCGGCGATCCTGATGGCGCTCGCCGTCGTTCGGGAGAAGGAGCTCGGATCGATCACCAACCTTTACGTGACGCCCGTCACGCGACTCGAATTTCTGGTCGGCAAGCAGCTTCCCTATATCAGCGTCGCGCTGGCCAATTTCACCTTGATGTTCCTGATGGCGTTGTTCGTCTTCCGGGTTCCGCTCAAGGGCAGCCTTCCGGCCCTTCTGCTCGGCGTCCTGATCTATGTGATCGCGATGACGGCCTATGGAA
>CAIZGR010000410.1 GCA_903932535.1 uncultured Hyphomicrobiales bacterium
ACGTAGTCGAGCCGGTCGAGGTAGGGCACGTTCTGCAGATAGGTGCGCGCCTCCATCAGCTTCTCGGTGCCGCGGTGCAGCAGGCCGATGTGCGGGTCGACGCGCTCCACCACCTCGCCGTCGAGCTCGAGCACGAGGCGCAGCACGCCGTGCGCCGCCGGATGCTGCGGACCGAAGTTGATGGAGAAGTTGCGGAGGTTCTGGTCGGTCATGAGCGGCCGCTCGCTTTCTCGTCGCCCGGCAGCGGCGGGCCTTCCCAGGGGCTCAAAAAGTCGAACTGGCGGAATTCCTGGTTGAGGCGCACCGGCTCGTAGCGCACGCGCTTCTCCTGGTCGTCGTAGCGCACTTCGACGAACCCGGTCATCGGGAAGTCCTTGCGCAGCGGATGCCCTTCGAATCCGTAGTCGGTGAGAATGCGCCGCAAGTCGGGATGATCGGTGAACAGAACGCCGAAGAGGTCGTAGATCTCGCGTTCATACCACACCGCTCCGGGATAGACGGCCGTCGCGCTCGCAACCGGCGTCTCCTCGTCGGTCGCCGTCTTGATTCGGATGCGGCGATTGAGCCTGGGCGAAAGGAGGTGGTAGACGACGTCGAAACGCTTCTCGCGCTCGGGATAGTCGGCGCCCGACACGTCGATGATCGAGACGAATTGCCCGGCCGGATCGTCTCGCAGGAACGTCAGCACGTCGAGATTGCGAGTCGGATCGACCGTGAGGGTCAGCTCTCCGAAAGCCCAGGTCTGATCGACGACCGCGTTCGGCAGCGCCGCGGCGACTTTCTCGCCGATCGTCTTCAACAGATCGTCCATCGATGCGTCTCTCGTCCTTCGATCGGCGGTCAGCGTTCGATCGTGCCGGTGCGGCGAATTTTCTTCTGCAGCAGCAGCACGGCGTAGAGCAGCGCCTCGGCCGTCGGCGGGCAGCCCGGGACGTAGATGTCGACCGGCACGATCCGATCGCAGCCGCGCACCACCGAGTAGGAATAATGGTAGTAGCCGCCGCCGTTGGCGCAGGACCCCATCGAGATGACGTAGCGGGGCTCCGGCATCTGGTCGTAGACCTTGCGCAGCGCCGGGGCCATCTTGTTGGTCAGCGTGCCGGCGACGATCATCACGTCCGACTGGCGCGGGCTTCCGCGCGGGGCGAAACCGAATCGCTCGACGTCGTAACGCGGCATGGAAAGCTGCATCATCTCGACCGCGCAGCAGGCGAGACCGAAGGTCATCCACATCAACGACCCCGTCCTCGCCCATTGGATGAGGTCGTCGGTCGTGGTGACGAGGAAGCCCTTGTCGGCAAGCTCGTCGCTGATCGCCCCGAAATAGGCGTCGTCCGCTCCGACCGGCTTGCCGGTCGCGGGATCGAGAATGCCCCTGGGCGCAGGCGCGACGATTGGACCGCTCAATCCCATTCCAGCGCTCCCTTGTTCCATTCGTAAACGAAGCCGATCGTCAGCACGGCGAGAAACAGCATCATGGACCAGAAACCGAGCGCGCCGATGTCATGAAAGACGATCGCCCATGGAAACAGGAAGGCCACTTCGAGGTCGAAAATGATGAACAGCAGCGAAACCAGATAGAAGCGGGCGTCGAAGCGCATCCGCGCGTCGTCGAAAGGGTCGAAGCCGCACTCGTAGGGCGACAGCTTTTCCGAATCGGGCGCCTTGAACGCGAGGATGAAGGGCATGACCATCAAGGAGCCCGAAATCAGGGTCGCCAGGATGACGAAGACAACCAGGGGCAGGTAGTCGGATAGGATGCTCGGCATCGGCCTGGCTCGCGGTTTTGGACAAGCGCGACGGGAACTTGCGTCGCACGAACGCGGCCCCCCTGCACGACCGAAGGCCTACCGTAGCGCAGCGACGCATGCAAGGCGAAAGGCGGCCAATCCGCATCAAGTCGCATCCGCGAAAATCCTGCCGATCGCACGCCGGCGCCCCGGAAAGGTTGCTGTCGGCGAACGCGCATCGCCGATGGCGGCGGGCGCTCGAGACTAGGATTTCATGGAAAAATGGCGAGAGAGACGGGACTTGAACCCGCGACCTCCGGCGTGACAGGCCGGCGCTCTAACCAACTGAGCTACTCCCCCGTGAGGGTTCGCGGGGGATAAGCCAGCCGCGCAGGCAAGTCAATACGCCCGCGCGCGTTTTGCGCGAACCCGACATCGCGTTCGCGCGCGCCGGAACGCGACGTCAGAACTGGCTCACCGCGAACGACCAGCGCCGCATTTCGTCCCGGCTGAGCACATGCATCGTGTCCGGGGGCAGAGATTCGGCGGCCTGCACCAGCGCCGGACTGACGCCCATCCGTCGCGCATAACGGGCGAGCACCGCGACCATCGGCGCATCGGCGAAACTGCGCCTGGTGCGCGTTCCGAACCATCCCTCGCCTTCGGTCTCGACGATCGACATGCGGTGCAGCGCGACCTCGCTGCCCGGCGGCGCGACGCGGCGGACGGCGCCCATCATCGCATAGACGCAAGCCGACAGGCACTCGCCGACGTAAGGCCCCGAATCGCCGCTAATATGGAACCGGCCCACGACCCCGGCGACCCGCAGCTCGCGCAGGATGTGGCCGAACGCCATCGAGGCGACGACATTGCCGCCGCGCGAGTTGAAGAACACGATTCGCTTGAGGTTCCTGTCCTCGGCGCCCGACTTGAGGAAGTCGACGAAGGCCTGCGGCGTCGTGTTTTCGATGACGCCGTCCGCGACGATCACGTGCGGACAGCGCGCGCCGCACCTGCCGGCTTCGAGCGGCTCGACCCGGAAGGTCATCGACGCGCCCTCCGCGAAGGCCGCATCCATCGGCGCCAAGCCCCACGCCGCCAGAATCAGACCGAAAACAGACGCCAGCGCCCGGCGGCGGATGGTGGGCGGTGACGGGCTCGAACCGCCGACCCTCTCGGTGTAAACGAGATGCTCTACCAACTGAGCTAACCGCCCTGCCTGCCGTGGGGGACGACATTATCGTCTTGCGAGCGCGCCGCCAAGCAGCGTCGATTCGGACGGCAGGGAGTCGGCGCCTCGCTGCTCCTGCCGCCCGAGCGGCGGCCCGAGGGCCTCGCCTCCCCGGCGGCCTGCCGGACGATCGAGCCTTCCAGACTACTTGCCGCCGGACTTCTTGTTGAGCGCCTCCTTGAGCGCCGCGCCGGGCTTGAACCGGGCGTTCCTCGACGCCGCGATCTTGATCTCCGTGCCGGTCGCCGGATTGCGGCCCGTGCCCGCGGCGCGTTCCCGCACCGAGAACGTGCCGAAGCCGACCAACCGCACCTCCTCGCCTTTCTCGAGCGCCATTTCGATGCCCTCCAGCACGGCCTCGAGCGCCTTGGCGGCGGCGACCTTGGTCAGCTCCGCTTCCGCCGCGATGTGATCGACGAGTTCGAGTTTGTTCATGGTGACCTCTCCGTTCCGGCGCGGCGTCCGTCGCCGGCGCCGTCGTTCCTCTTGCGTGGGCGCTCTCCCACCCCCGCGCTCGCCCCGTATGCACCCGGCGCCGGAAGGGGCGCCGCCTGCCCGAATCGACGGTCGAATTCCCGCCATTGCTCACGTTTCGTGCAACGGACGCAAGGCTTTACCGAAAGCGGTGACAAAAAAAGATGCGGATTCCGCCGGAAAAACCGCCCCGGAATGCGCGAACGCCGCGAATCCTTCCGGATTCGCGGCGTTCGACAGCGCCTCGGACCTCGGGCGGGAGCCCGGCGCTCGAGGTCAGTGGGCGACGAGACCCTGCCCCGGCTCCTCCGCCGGGGCAGCGGCCGGGGCCGCGTTGACGTCCTCCTCCCACACGATCGGGGCCGGTTGGCGTAGGAGGGCCTGCTTCAGAACCTCCTCCATCCGTGAGACCGGCACGATCTCCAGCCCGGACTTCAACGAGTTCGGGATCTCGGCCAAGTCCTTCACGTTGTCCTGCGGAATCAGAACCTTCTTGATACCGCCGCGCAACGCCGCGAGCAGCTTCTCCTTGAGGCCGCCGATCGGCAGCACCCGGCCGCGCAGCGTGATCTCGCCGGTCATCGCGATGTCGCGCCGCACGGCGATTCCGGTCAGCATCGACACGATCACCGTCGCCATGGCGACGCCCGCCGACGGACCGTCCTTCGGCGTCGCGCCTTCCGGAACGTGAACGTGGATGTCGCGCTTGTCGAACAGCGGCGGCTCGATGCCGAAGTCGACCGCGCGCGAACGCACGTAGGACGCGGCGGCGGAGATGGACTCCTTCATCACGTCCTTGAGGTTGCCCGTCACCGTCATCCGGCCCTTGCCCGGCATCATCACGCCTTCGATCGTCAAGAGCTCGCCGCCGACCTCCGTCCACGCGAGACCCGTCACCAGACCGACCTGGTCGTCGGCCTCGATCTCGCCGAAGCGGTACTTCTGCGGCCCGAGGAAGTCCGGCACGTTCTCGCCGGTGACGACGATCCGCTTCTTCTTCGTCGTCAGGATCTCCTTGACCGCCTTGCGGGCGAGATTGGAGATCTCACGCTCGAGGTTTCTGACGCCGGCCTCGCGGGTGTAGCGGCGGATCAGCTCGACGACGCCGCTGTCCTCCACCTCGAACTCCTTCGCGTCGAGGCCATGTTTGCCCATCGAGTTGGGCAGCAGGTGCCGCTTGGCGATCTCGAGCTTCTCGTCCTCGGTGTAGCCGGCGATTCGGATGATCTCCATCCGGTCCATCAGCGGCGCCGGGATGTTCAACGTGTTGGCCGTCGTCACGAACATGACGCCGCTGAGGTCGTAGTCGACCTCGAGGTAATGGTCGTTGAAGCTCGCGTTCTGCTCGGGATCGAGCACCTCGAGCAGCGCCGACGACGGGTCGCCACGGAAATCCATGCCCATCTTGTCGATCTCGTCGAGCAGGAACAGCGGATTCGACGACTTGGCCTTACGCATCGACTGGATGACCTTGCCCGGCATCGAACCGATGTAGGTCCGCCGGTGGCCGCGGATTTCCGCTTCGTCCCGCACGCCCCCGAGCGACATGCGCACGAACTCGCGCCCCGTGGCCCTCGCGATCGACTTGCCGAGCGACGTCTTGCCCACGCCGGGCGGGCCGACGAGGCAGAGGATCGGGCCGGTGAGCTTGTTGGCGCGCTGCTGGACGGCCAGATACTCGACGATCCGCTCCTTGACCTTGTCGAGGCCGAAGTGGTCGGCGTCGAGAATCGCCTGCGCCGCCGGCAGGTCCTTCTTGATCTTCGAGCGCCGCTGCCACGGAATCGACAGCAGCCAGTCGAGATAGTTGCGCACGACCGTGGCCTCGGCCGACATCGGCGCCATCTGACGCAGCTTCTTGACTTCGCCGAGCGCCTTCTCGCGGGCTTCCTTGGTGAGCTTCGTCGATTTGATGCGCTCCTCGAGCTCGGACATTTCGTCGCGGCCCTCTTCGTCGCCGAGCTCCTTCTGGATCGCCTTCATCTGCTCGTTGAGGTAGTACTCGCGCTGCGTCTTCTCCATCTGCCGCTTGACGCGGGTGCGGATGCGCTTCTCGACCTGGAGGACGGAGATTTCCCCCTCCATCAAGGCGAGGCACTTCTCGAATCGCTTGGCGATCGAGCGCGTCTCGAGGATCGCCTGCTTGTCGGAAAGCTTGACCGCCAGGTGCGAGGCGATCGTGTCGGCGAGCTTGCTGTAGTCGTCGATCTGGTTGACCGCGCTCACGACCTCGGGCGAGATCTTCTTGTTGAGCTTCACGTAGCTCTCGAACTCGGACACGACCGAGCGCGACAGCGCCTCCGCCTCGATCTTTTCGATCGGCTCGTCGGCGACGGCCTGCGCCTCGGCCATGAAGAAATTGTCGCCGGGAACGTAACGGGTGACGACGGCGCGCGAGGCGCCCTCGACGAGCACCTTGACGGTGCCGTCCGGCAGCTTGAGAAGCTGGAGAACGCTCGCCAGAGTCCCGGTGGCGAAAATGGCGTCGGGCGCCGGATCGTCGTCGGACGCGTTCTTCTGCGTGGCCAGCAGAATCGGCTTGTCCGTTTTCATCACCTCTTCGAGCGCGCGGATCGACTTCTCGCGTCCAACGAACAGCGGAACGATCATATGCGGAAAAACGACGATGTCCCGCAACGGCAGGACCGGATAGGCGTCGGTCGTGCCAGGCGCGATGGTCTTTCGTTGGCTGGTCATGGCTATCCTTCTCGGAGGCCAGTCCAGAGGCCCCCGTATGTGCGTTGACGACGCCCGCTGACATGGAGCCCCCCGCCGATCGGCTGATGGCGCCCGTCCCTTGTGCAGCCCGCCCGGTTCCTGGGTTCCGGGGCGCCCGCCACAACTCCGATAAGCAATGCTTGTGCCGCGTTCCCGGAAATCAAACGTCTCGAATGGAGATGGGCTCCCGCCGCCGTAGTTTCAAGGCGCGGGCCGCCCGGAACCAAGTCAGCTCGCCCGTTCGGCGCGCTCGGTGTAGATGTAGAGCGGACGCGCCTTGCCCTCGACCACCTCCGGGCCGATCACGACCTGCTCGACGCCGTCGAGCCCCGGAAGATCGAACATCGTGTCGAGCAGAATCGCTTCCATGATCGAGCGGAGGCCGCGCGCGCCGGTTCGTCGCTCGATCGCTTTCTTTGCGATGACGTTCAGCGCTTCGTCCTGGAAGGTGAGGTCGGTGTTCTCCATCTCGAACAGCCGCTGGTACTGCTTGACCAGCGCGTTCTTCGGCTCCGTGAGGATCTTCTTGAGCGCATCCTCGTCGAGATCCTCGAGCGTGGCGATCACCGGCAGGCGGCCGACGAACTCCGGGATGAGGCCGAACTTCAACAGGTCCTCCGGCTCCACGTCGCGGAACACCTCGCCGGTCCGGCGGTCGTCGGGGGCCTGAACCTTGGCGCCGAATCCGATCGACGTGCCTTTCCCGCGCGCGGAAATGATCCGCTCGAGACCGGAGAAGGCGCCGCCGCAGACGAACAGGATGTTGGTGGTGTCGACCTGCAGGAACTCCTGCTGCGGGTGCTTGCGGCCGCCTTGGGGCGGCACGCTGGCGATCGTGCCTTCCATGATCTTGAGCAGGGCCTGCTGGACGCCTTCGCCCGAAACGTCCCGGGTGATCGAAGGGTTGTCGGACTTGCGGCTGATCTTGTCGATTTCGTCGATGTAGACGATGCCCCGCTGGGCCCGCTCGACGTTGTAGTCCGAGGCCTGCAACAGCTTCAGGATGATGTTTTCGACGTCCTCGCCGACATAGCCCGCTTCCGTCAGGGTCGTGGCGTCGGCCATGGTGAAAGGCACGTCGAGAATGCGCGCCAGCGTCTGGGCGAGCAGCGTCTTGCCCGAACCCGTCGGGCCGATCAGCAGGATGTTGGACTTGGCCAACTCGACATCGCCGTGCTTGGTGGCGTGGTTCAGCCGCTTGTAATGATTGTGCACTGCGACCGAGAGGACCCGCTTGGCCTGCGACTGCCCGATCACATAGTCGTCGAGGACCTTGCAGATCTCGCGCGGGGTCGGGATGCCGTCCTTGCTCTTGACGAGCGAGGTCTTGCTCTCCTCCCGGATGATGTCCATGCACAGTTCGACGCATTCGTCGCAGATGAACACGGTCGGCCCGGCGATGAGCTTGCGAACCTCGTGCTGGCTCTTGCCGCAGAAGGAGCAGTAGAGCGTGTTCTTGGCGTCGCCGTCGGCTTTTGCCATTGTCTTTCTCCAACTCGGCCGGGCTCGAATCTAGCCGCAGCCTAAGCTTCCTGAACAAACGAAACGTAGCCTCCGACCCCTCCTGCCGTCCGCCGCGTCCCAACCAACCGAGCGTCGGACGCGTCCGGCGCCGGATTCGACAAGCAACCATCAAACCCCGGGCGAAATCAAGTCGTTCCGGGAAAAATGGCCGCACCGTGGCAAAGCAAGAAACGAACCAGCTTGACCACGGCCCGCGTCACGCCAGCGGCTTGGGCTCTTCCGGCTCGAGCGCCCGCTTGGTCGTCACATCGTCGATGATGCCGAACGCCTTGGCTTCCTCGGCAGACATGAAATGGTCGCGGTCTAGGGTCCTTTCGATCGCCTCGTAGGACTGCCCGGTGTGGTTGACGTAGATCTCGTTCAGCCGGCGCTTCACCTTGAGGATGTCCTCGGCGTGGCGCTGGATGTCGGAAGCCTGCCCCTGGAAGCCCCCGGACGGCTGGTGGACCATGATGCGCGCGTTCGGCAGCGCGAATCGGCTGCCCTTTTCGCCGGCCGCCAGCAGCAGCGAGCCCATCGACGCCGCCTGCCCGATGCACAGCGTCGTCACCTTGGGACGAATAAACTGCATAGTATCGTAGATTGACAACCCCGCGGTGACGACGCCGCCCGGCGAATTGATGTAGAGCGCGATGTCCTTCTTAGGGTTTTCCGCCTCGAGGAACAGGAGCTGGGCGACCACGAGCGACGCCGAAACGTCCTCGACCGGCCCGATCATGAACACGATGCGTTCGCGCAGGAGGCGGGAAAAAATATCGAACGAACGCTCGCCGCGCGCCGACTGCTCGATCACGATCGGCACGAGGTTGTTGAAATAATAGTCGATCGGATCGCGCATTGCCTGTGATTCCCCAAGAGATGTCCAGACGGCTTCGCCTACATAGGCGTCCCGCGGCCTCCCGAAAAGAGGCGCCGGCCGCCCGGCGCCCCGGAGGCGGGGCGGCGGCCCCGATTATGCCGACGCCGGGTTTTCCGCCGTTTCGCCGGCCGGCTCCAGGGCGTCCGACGCCGTCGTCGGCTCGGCGGCCGGCTGCACGGCTTCCGTAGCCGCCGCGGGTGTCGCGGACTCCGCGGCCGGCTTCGGCAGATCGTCCTCCAGCGGCTTCAAAAGCTCGGCCTTGTCGACCTTGCGTTCGGTGATCTTGGCGAGGCCGAGGATATGGTCCACGACCTTCTCCTCGAAGATCGGGGCGCGCAGTTCGGCGAGCGCCTGCTGGTTGCTGCGGTAGAAATCCCAAACCTGCTTTTCCTGCCCCGGGAACTGGCGCGCCCGCGCGATCAGGGCCTGGGTCATCTCCTCCTCGGCGATCTTCACCTCGGCCCTGGTCCCGACCTCGGCGAGCAGCAGGCCGAGGCGCACCCGGCGCTCGGCGATCCTGCGGTAATCCGCCCGGGCGGCCTCCTCGGTCGTGTTCTCGTCGGCGAAGCTGCGTCCGGAGGCCGTCTGCTCCTGCAACACCTGCGCCCAGATCCCGCCGAACTCCTGGTCCACAAGGCCCTCGGGGAGCTCGAAAACATAGAGCGCGTCGAGCTTGTCGAGCAGCTGGCGCTTGACCTTGTCGCGCGCGTGACGCGCGTAGTCCGTCGCGATCTGCCCGCGGATCATGTCCTTGAGCTTGTCGAGGCTCTCGATGCCGAGGCCCTTGGCGTATTCGTCGTCGATGGCGAAGGGTTCCGGCGCGGCGACCGCCTTCACGGCGACTTCGAATTCCGCCGTCTTGCCCGCCAGATTGCGCACGGCGTAGGTCTCGGGGAACGTCGCCCGAACGACGCGCTTCTCCCCCGCGGCGGCCCCGAGGAGCTGGTCCTCGAAGCCCGGAATGAAGGTGTTGGAGCCGATGAGGACCTCGATGTCGCGGCCTTCCCCGCCTTCGAACGGCACGCCGTCGATCTTGCCCTCGAAATCGACGGTGACGCGGTCGCGCGTCTCCGCCGTCGCGCCCTCGGCCTTCGCCGCAAAAGTGCGCCGGCCGTCGGCGAGCCGCTCGATCGCGCTCGCGAGATCGGCGTCCTCGACGTCCACCGTCATGCGCTCCAGCTCGATCTGCGAGAAGTCGCCGATCTCGAACGTCGGAAGCAGCTCGAGCGCGACCTTGAACCGCAGATCCCCGCGCGCTTCGAGCGCCGCGTCGATCGCCGACTTGTCGTCGGACAGCTCGACCTTGGGCTCGCGGGCGAGCCGAAGCTTGTTGTCGTCGACGATCTGCTTGTTGGCTTTGGCGATCGCCTCCTGGACGACGTCGGCCATCACCGACTTGCCGTAGATTTTGCGCAGGTGCTCGACCGGCACCTTGCCTGGGCGGAAGCCCTTGATCTGGGCTTTCACCCTGAGCTCGGCAAGCTGACCGTTCAGCTTCTCGGCGAGATCGCTCGCCGGAAGGAAAATGTCGTATTCGCGCTTGAGTCCCTGGCTCAGCGTCTCCGTCACCTGCATTGTCCAATCCGCCTTGTTCTTACGGGGCCGAGGTTTCCCTTAGCCGATTTTCTACTGTCGCCAAAGCGTCATCATGGCCCGCGCCGACCGCATGCCGTGAGAGTCGCTCCGCCGGATCGACTTCAGGACTGGGCCGGAACTGGTGCGGGCGGAGGGACTCGAACCCCCACGACTTTCGTCACCGGAACCTAAATCCGGCGCGTCTACCAATTCCGCCACGCCCGCGTTCGGCGCCGGCTGCGATGCGGGCGCCTGAGCTTCGGGCGGGCTCTATATCAGCTTGTCCGCCGCGCGCCAGCGAAAAAAGCGACAGGTCCGAAGGAAGCGCCCCGCGACGGCGGCGCCCTCGCGAAAAAAAGAGGCGAATACGGGACCCATGCGACCCGTTGCCTCGCCGGCCCGCTCCGCTGAGAAGGACGTCCCGGAGCCACGCGCGAAGGCGGCGACCGCGACGAATGACAAGGTCCCTTCTTCCGCCTCGCCGACAACTCGGCGCCGGGAGGGGCGGCGTCCCGCCGCCCGGCGCCCGCGACGAGCGCCGCCAACTGCGTGTAGGGTCGTCCGCGTAAACCGGCCGAGGTGTTTTCGCCCGTGACGTTCTTTCCGCCTGCTCCCGCGCGCCGCCCGAACCCCGAAAAGGCTCTGGAAGCGTTCGACCCCACCCGGCGCGCTTTCCTCGCCGGAGGCCTCGCCGCGTCGGCGTGGGGGCTCGTCCCCGCTTGCGCGGAGACCCCTGCCCCGCCGCCCGACGGCTTCGCGCCGTTCGAGGCCGCGCCCTCGCGGCTCGCCCTCCTGCCCCCGCCGGCCGAACCCGCCGCGGCCCTCGCCTATTCCGGCGCGATTCCCGGCCCGCTCCTGCGGCTGAAAAAAAGCGAGGCGCTGAAACTGAGGTTTTCCAACAAGCTCGCCGAGCCGACGACGCTCTGTTTCGCGGGCCTGCGGACGGCGAACGCGGTCGCCGGCTATGGCGGCCTCACCGGGCCGCGGCTGGCGCCGGGCGCGAGCGCCGACATCCGATTCGCGCCGCCCGATTCGGGTTTCAACCTCTATTTCCCCCACGCGGGGACGACCGACGCCGGCCAGCAGGGCCGCGGCCTGTTCGGCCCCATCGTCGTGGACGAGGCGGAAAAGCTCGACGTCGACGAGGATTTCGTCGTGGTGCTGTCGGACTGGAGCTTCGACGGCGAGGGCCGTATCCGGGACGACTTTTCCGATCCCGCGCTCGCCCGCGGCGCCGGGCGGCGAGGCGGTCGCGTCTTCGCCCACGCCGGCCCCGCTCCGCTTGCGCTGAAGGCCCGCCCTGGCGCGCGGGTGCGCCTGAGGCTCGGCAACGCCGCGACCGCGCGGCTGACCAACGTCGCTGTCGATGGGGCGAGGACGCAGATCGTCGCCGTCGACGGCCAGCCGAGCGAACCGTTCGAGCCGTTGCGCAACCAGTTCCCGATGGGGCCCGGCGCCCGGTTCGAGCTGGTCTTCGACATGCCGCGCGAAGCGGGCGCGGCGGTCAGGTTCGCCTTGCGCTGGGAGGCCGGCGTGCCGGACATCCCGTTCGTCGCGATCGCATGTGAGGGCGATTCGGTCGCCCCGCGCTCGGGCGCCGCGCGTCTCGCCCCCAATCCGGCGCTGCCCGCCGAGATCGCGCTCGAGGCCGCGCGCAGCTTCGACATCGTGGTCGCGGGCGGCGGCGGCGCGCCTTTCGCGGTCAACGGCGCGACCTTCACGGACTGGGCGCCGGCGCCGCTCGCCCGGATCGCCCGCGGGGCGCCGACCGTGTTCGCCTTCGCCAACAAGACCGCGGTCGTGCAGGCGATGCGGCTCGGCGGCCATGTCGCCCGGCTGCTGCATTCGATGGACGACGGCTGGGAGCCCTACTGGCGCGACACGATTCTCATCCAGCCCGGCCGCACGCTCCATGTCGCCTTCGTCGCCGACAATCCCGGCAAGTGGCCGATCGAATCGGCGATACCCGAGCATCGCGCGGCGGGGGTCGGGGCGTGGTTCGAGGTTCGCTGACCGAGATTGCGGCGCGACGGCCGCCAGGGAGCGCTCACGGACCTTTTCCGACACCCAATTCTGCATTTTCAAAAGGATGCGGCGCGTTTTGCGACCGTCGCCGGACGATCCCCACAGGGGAGCGCGGGACTCGATGCGCCGCGCGTAAACAACCGCGTACACGGCGACTGTTGTTCTTAGGGAGTCCGGTGACGCGCGTCATGACGCGCCTCACGCCGCCGCGGCGACGCGGTCGGGCGCGCCGCGATAGGACAGGCTTTCCGCAAGGTGAATGCGGCGGACCGGGCCGCCGCCGTCGAGATCGGCGAGCGTGCGGGCGAGCTTGAGCACCCGGTGATAGCCGCGCGCCGTGAGCCGGAGGCGCTCGGCGGCGTCGCGCAGCAGCCGCAGCCCGGCGTCGTCGGCGTCGGCGATGGTCTCGACGAGGCTCGCGGGCGCCGCCGCGTTGCTCGTCACCCTTTCGAGGCCGAGATCGGCGTAGCGGGCGACCTGGATGGCGCGCGCGGCGGCGACCCGGGCCGCGACCTCGGCCGAGCCCTCTTTCGGCGGCGGCGTCATCAGGTCGGCGGCGGAGACCGACGGGACGTCGATGACGAGGTCGAACCGGTCGAGCAGCGGCCCCGACAGGCGGCCGAGATATTGCGCGACGCAGCGCTCGTTCGGCGCGCGCTTGCAGGCGTAGCCCGGCTCGTTGGCCGAGCCGCAGCGGCACGGATTCATCGCCGCGACGAGCTGGAAGCGCGCCGGATAGACGACGCGATGGTTCGCGCGGGCGATAGCCACCTCGCCTGTCTCGATGGGCTGACGCAAGCTGTCGAGCACCTGCGGCTGGAACTCGGGCAATTCGTCCAGGAACAGCACGCCGTTGTGCGCGAGCGAGATCTCGCCGGGCCGCGCGTGCGCGCCGCCTCCGACCAGCGCCGGCATCGAGGCGGAATGGTGGGGGCTGCGGAACGGCCGCCGGTCGGTCAAGGCGCCGCCCGCGAGCGCGCCGGCGATGGATTGGATCATCGAGATTTCGAGCAGCTCGCGCGGGGTCAGCGGCGGCAGGATCGACGGCAGGCGCTGGGCGAGCATCGACTTGCCGGCCCCCGGCGCGCCGCTCATGAGCAGGTTGTGGCCGCCGGCGGCGGCGACCTCGAGGGCGCGCTTGGCGCTCTCCTGGCCCTTGATGTCGCGCAGATCCGGCTGCGGCCCGCCGGGCGCCCGCACCGCCGGCTGCGGGCGCGACAGCACCTGCGCGCCCTTGAAGTGGTTGGCGAGCTGGATCAGCGAGCGCGGCGCGAGAATATCGAGGTCGGCCGAGGCCCAGGCGGCCTCCGGCCCGCACGAGGCCGGGCAGATCAGCCCCTTGCCGGCGGCGTTGGCGGCGATCGCCGCGGGCAGCACGCCCGCGACCGCGCTGATCGTCCCGTCGAGCGCCAGCTCGCCGATGACCGCGTAGCCCTCGAGCGCGTCCATCGGAATGGCGCCGATCGCCGCCATCACGCCGAGCGCGATCGGCAGGTCGTAATGGCTGCCCTCCTTGGGCATGTCGGCGGGAGCGAGGTTGACGGTGATGCGCTTGGCCGGCAGCGCGAGGCCGGAGGCGATCAGCGCCGAGCGCACCCGCTCCTGCGATTCGCGCACCGCCTTGTCGCCGAGCCCGACGATGTTGAACACCACGTTTCCCGAGGCGACATGCACCTGAACGTCGACGGGCCGCGCCTCCACGCCCTCGAAAGCGACCGTCGCCACCCGCGCCACCATCTCCCGCCCCCAGGCTGTTGCATCGCGAACATTTGCAGAACAATTCGCGGAATGCAAGAGTAAAGTTGACGGAGACGACGCGCGCCGCGGCGCCGATGGCGAGGGAAAGGGGCGACGCTCGGGCGCTCACGACGAACGCGTTGGCATGACACGGGATTGCGGCTCTGTTCGATCCTTCGGCTGTGTGGTAAAAATGATTACGATCTGGAGCCAAAACGGAACCGATGCCCGTCAATCTGTCAATCAAGAACGCGCCCGACGGGGTCGTCGATCGCCTGCGGAGGCGCGCCGAGCGGCATCATCGCTCGTTGCAGGGCGAATTGCTCGCGATCATCGAGGAGGCGGTCCGGGACGAAGACGCGCTCACGCACGCCGAATTGCTTTCCGTGGTCCGGCGCCTGGGTCTTCACACGCCGGCGGAATCCGCCGCGATCATCCGAGCGGATCGCGACGGCCGTTAAGGTCGTCGATGCCTCCGCGCTCGCCGCGCTCCTGTTCGGCGAACCGGAGGCCGGAGCGGTCTCCGAACGCTTGGCGGGCGCTCGCCTTGCGGCGCCGGCTTTGCTTGGTTTCGAACGCGCCAACGTCTGCCTCGTGAAGATGCGCCGCCGCCCCGATCAGCGCGACATGCTGAAAAACGCCTTCCGGCAATTCGAGCGGCTGAGGATCGAGACAGTCGCCGTGAATCACTGCAAAGTTCTGGCGTTGGCCGAAGCGACGGGTTTGACGGCCTACGACGCGAGTTACCTTTGGCTGTCGCGAGCGCTGGGCGGCGAATTGTTTACGCTCGATCGCGAACTCGCGACCGCTGCGCCAGCGAGACTGGGCGGCGGGCGACCAGCGCGCATCCGTCGATTCGAAGGAAGCTCGGCTGCGTCACGCGCTCTTCTCGGCGCCCGCACGCGCGCGCCCTTCCAGCCGCCCAAGCCCGCTCCACGACGCGTCCCGGAACCCTTTTCCTTCCGGAACGTTGTTCCGCACGGGTCCGAAGCGGACCGAAAATCCGAGGAGGGAGTGATGGGTCTTGGGCGAGGCGCTCTGCTGCGGCTGCTCGGCGCGCCGATCCCGGTGATCGTTCTGCTGGCGCTGCTCCGGCATCGCTGAGCCGTCTTGGCGGAAGATGAGGGCGCGCGGATTGCGCGCCCCGGGCGGCGAGACGCCGCCCCTCCGAGCGCGTCACCTCCTCGCCGCCGCCAGAATCGGACCGGCTCCGGCCTCCTGCACGATCGCCGCCTCGGCGAGGCCCGGCGGGCCGGCGGGCAGCGGAAAAGACGCCGCCCGGCCGTCCCAGCGGCCGATCAGAAGCATTTCGCGCACCACGTCCTTGTGCGGCAGGGTGCGGCCGGCGTTCTCGCCGCGCCGCACCGCGACCTCGACGACGCGCGGATCGTAGCGGACGAGCCACACGTCGGCCCCGTCCGCCGGCGCCGGCCCCGCGCCGACCGTCACGGCGCCGGAGGCGAAGCCAAGCTCCGGCCCGCTCGCGCCGCGGTCGCCCCGGTCCATCAGCGCCGCGAGGGCGCCGGGCGCGAGGCCGTCGCCCTCGATCCGGCCGTTCACGACGACCTGCGGCGTGTAGACGCCGTCGCGCCCCATGGCGTGCGCGTAAGCGTGTTGCCGCGCCGTCCAGGCGGGGCTCGAGAACGTGTCCTTCCAGCCGAGCCGGTCCCAATAGTCGACCTCGAAGGCGAGCGCGAGCACGTCGGGCCGGTCGCCGGCCGCCCGCACGTTGGCCGCCGCCGGCGGACAGGACGAGCAGCCCTGGCTTTGAAACAGCTCCACGACGGTCGGATGCCGGGCGTCGGCGGCGAAACTCGCGCTCGAGGCGCCGAGGGAAAGCGCGACGACCATCGCTCGAAGGGTCGGCCGGTCGATCAAGGGTAGCTCCCGGTTTGGCGAAGGAATGCCGTCGAGCGGATTTCGCGCCGAGGCGGGCGATTGTTACCGGTCGCGCGCGCCGGCGCGTCAGTGATATAGACGCCGCCTTCCCAGTGGCGACTGGGCGGCGGCGAGCGTGGACGAAGGCGCGCCGCCCGCCGCGCGGCGTACGCCGTCCCCGGTCGCCTCGCCTTTTGCGAAAGCCCGCATGGCCGACGATTCCCGCGCGCCCCGCCTCCATGTCGCAGCGCCCCTCGCCGTGGGCGCGGCGGCGGCGCTCTCGCCCGGGCAGGCCAACTATCTCGCCAACGTGCTGCGGCTCGGGGCGGGCGCGCGGGTCGTCGCTTTCAACGGCCGCGACGGCGAATTCGCGGCCCAGATCGCTCTTGCCGGGCGCAGGCATCTTTCGCTCGCGGTGACGGCGCAGACGCGGGGGCCGGAGGCGCCGCCCGATGTCGATCTCCTGTTCGCGCCGATCAAGCACGCCCGGCTCGATTACATGGCGCAGAAGGCGGTCGAAATGGGCGCCGGCCGGTTGCGGCCGGTCGCCACCCGCCGCACCCAGGTCGCGCGGCTCAACCTCGAGCGTCTCGAGGCCAACGCGATCGAGGCCGCGGAACAATGCGGCGCCGTGTGGACGCCGGAAATCCTGCCGATCGAGCCGCTCGACAGGGCGCTCGCCGCATGGCCGGCCGGGCGGCTTCTGGTCTTTTGCGACGAGGACGCGCCGCCGGCCGGCCCGCTCGACGCGCTCGCCGAATCAAAGTCCGCGCGCGGCGTCGGGCTGCTGATCGGCCCGGAGGGCGGTTTCGACGACGCCGAGCGCGCGGCCATCCTGAGGGTCCCTGGCGTCCTGCGCCTGAGCCTCGGCCCGCGCGTGCTCCGGGCGGATACGGCGGCCGTCGCCGCGCTGGCGCTCGTTCAGGCGGCGCGCGGCGATTGGAAAGGCGCGGCGCGCCCGCCCGAACCGCACTGACCCGCCGCAGGACGCGCCATGTTGCCGCCACGATGTCGGCCCATCTCGGGCGGCCTCAACGGAAGCGGGTCAGGATGCGGCAGAGGTTCGAACGGCCGTCGATGGGGAACATTCTTCCGCGCGCGGCCTTTCTGGCGGCGTTGGCCGCGAGCGCGGCCCAGGCGGGCGACGTCCCTCCCGGCCGGGATTTCGACAACAGCCCTTGCGGTTCGCCGGGCGAGACATGCGCCCGCATCAACGGCTATGTCAAAGCCGGTTCGGACGCCTACGCTCCCGTCGATTCTCGTGCGAACCCGCTCGCCCGGGCGCCGTTGCTGGCGGGCGCCGGCGCCCTGGGACGCGCCGCGGCGGACAGCCAGAACCGCGGCATGGTCCTCCTGCGCGTCGTCGGCGACGACAGCGTGCGCTGACAAGACGGCGCGCGAAGAGAAAAGGCTGACAATTGTCGTGCCTGCGATTGTCATACCCGCGAAAGCGGGTAGCCAGCCGAGCCGGCGCCGCTTCCCAAGCCCTTTCCGTCCCTCGCGCCCGACCGTTTCGCAGCCGCGCCGCGAGGAAAGCGGTCCGGGCGCGGTTTCGGAGGCGGCGCCGCGCGGCGCCTCTTGAAATGCGGCAGTCGCCATATTATAAGCTGGCTTATGATATCCCTGGCTTACGATCGGGTGTTCTCGCGCCGGAGGGAGGTCGCTTTCGCGATCCACGACGCCGCGCGGATGCTGCGGACCTATTCCGACCACCGGGCGCGCGAGCTCAACACGACGCGCGCGCAATGGGCGGCGCTGACGCGGCTGCAACGCTGCGAAGGCGCCAAGCAGAACGAGCTGGCCGAAGCGCTCGACATCGCCCCGATCACGCTCGCCCGCCTCGTCGACAAGCTGGACGCGGCGGGGCTGGTCGAGCGGCGCGCCGACCCCAACGATAGGCGCGCGCATCGGCTCTATCTCACCGAACAGGCGGTCCCGGCGCTCGCCGCGCTGGGCGAGCTGGCCGAGGACGTGATGGGCCGCGCGCTGGCGGGCCTCGACGAGGCCACCGTCGAGGCCATCCTGAAGGGCATGGCGACGATCAAGGCCAATCTGAAAGCGGAACTTCATTCGGGAGCGTGCAGCAAGTGACGCAGAGCCCATCGGTCGTGCGCGAGGGCGCCTCGGAGGTCCCCTCGAGTCAAACGGTCCATTTTGCCCCGGCCAGACCCCCCGCCGGACCTCAGCCGGCGCCCGCCCCGCAGGCTGCGCCCACGCGGCCCGCGACGCCGCCGATGGTCGTCAAGCCCAGCCGGTCCGGCTCGCGGCGCTTCATCCTGATCGTGGTGATCCCCCTCCTCGCGCTTGCGGCCGGCTTCGGCTGGTGGCTGACCGGCGGCCGTTATGTGACCACCGACAACGCCTATGTCGGCGCCGACAAGTCGCTGATCACCCCGCAGGTGACCGGCCCGATCGTTGCGGTCCATGTGGTCGAGGGACAGAAAGTCAAGGTCGGCGATCCGCTGTTCGACATCGATCCCAAGCCCTACGAGATCGCGCTCGCCCTCGCCAGGGGCCGGCTCGAGGCCGCCAAGGTCGCCTTCGCCAATCTCAAGTCGTCCTACGTGAGCAACGAGGACCAGATCCGGATGAGCCAGGACGCGGTCAAGGTCCGCCAGACCGACTACGACCGCAAGAACGACCTCGCCACGCGCGGCTCGGGCACGAACGTCGACCGCGACACTTCGCTCGCCGCCCTCATCCAGGCCCGGCAGATCCTCGAGTTCGTGCGCAACCAGCAGGCGACCACCATGGTCAAGCTCGGCGGCAGCCTCGACGCCTCGATCGACGCTTTCCCCGAGTATATCCAGGCCAAGGCCGGCTTCGACGACGCCGAGCGGAACCTGCGCAACACCAAAGTTCTGTCGCCGATCGACGGCGTGGCGACGCAGGTCGCCCAGATCGAGCTCGGCCGCGTCGCGCCCGCCGGGCAGCCGGTGTTCGCCGTCGTGTCCGACAAGGGCCTGTGGGTCGACGGCAGCCCCAAGGAATCGGACATGACCTATGTCCACGAGGGCCAGCCCGCGACCGTCACCATCGACGCGTTCCCGGGCCGAGTCTGGAAAGGCGCGATCTGCTCGATCGCTCCGGGCACGGGCGCGCAGTTCTCGATCCTCCCGCCGCAGAACGCGAGCGGCAACTGGGTCAAGGTGGTGCAGCGGGTGCCGCTCCGCTTCTGCTTCGCGCCGGATGACGACACCGCGAATCTGCGCGCCGGCATGAGCGCCTACCTCTCGATCGACACCGGCCGGGTGCGCACGCTCAGGGGCGTTCTCGACGACGTCGCCGGAACGGCAGACGGCCTCATGGGCAACGGCGCCGCCGGCGCGGCGCGACAGACCCGATGAACCCTCCGCCGATCTACGAGACCATCGCGCCCGGCGTGCGATGGTCCCTGACCGTCTGCATCATGATGGCGACGGTGATGCAGGCGCTCGACACGACCATCGCCAACGTCGCCCTGCCCTACATGCAGGGCTCGCTGTCGACGACGCAGGACCAGATCAACTGGGTGCTGACGTCGTACATCGTCTCGGCCGCGATCATGACCTCGCCGCTCGGCTGGATGGCGACGCGGGTGGGCAGGAAGAAGCTGTTCATCGTCTGCACCGCCGGATTCACCGTCGCTTCGATGCTGTGCGGCGTGGCGCTGTCGATCGAGCAGATGGTCGCCTACCGGGTGCTTCAAGGCGTGTTCGGGGCCGCCCTCGTGCCGCTCTCGCAAGCCGTGATGCTCGACATCTTCCCGCCCGCCAAGCGCGGCTCGGCGATGGCGATCTGGGGCATGGGCGTGATGCTCGGCCCGATCATGGGTCCGACGCTCGGCGGCTGGCTCACCGACTCCTATTCCTGGCGCTGGGTGTTCTTCGTCAACCTGCCGTTCGGCATCCTGACGACGCTCGGCCTCTCCGCCTTCATGACCGAGACGCCGACGCGGCGCGACGTGCCGTTCTCGTGGTTCGGCTTCCTCAGCCTGTCGCTCGGCATCGGCGCGCTCCAGATGATGCTCGACCGCGGCGAGCAGCTCGGGTGGTTCGATTCGCCCGAGATCGTGGCCGAAGCCGTCCTCTCGGTCGTCGGATTCTATTTCTTCCTGGCCGACGTGTTCACGTCGAAGAGGCCCTTCATCAGCGTGCGGATCTTCCTCGACTGGAACTTTTCCATCGCGCTGGTCTTCATGTTCCTGGTCGGCGTCATCCTGCTCGCGACCATGGCGCTGGTGACGCCTTTCATCCAGAACCTGCTCGGCTATCCGGTGCTGTCGAGCGGCTATCTGCTCGGCACGCGCGGCATCGGCACCTTCGTCGCGATGTTCCTGGTCGGGCGCCTCAGCGGCAAGGTCGATCCCAGAATCCTGATCTTCATCGGCCTCGTGCTCGCGACCGCCTCGCTCTGGCAGATGGTCGGCTGGTCGCTCGACGTTTCGGGGCGCACGATCGCGATCAACTCGGTGATGCAGGGGTTCGGCCTCGGCTTCGTGTTCGTGCCGCTCAACACCATCGCCTTCGCGAGCCTTCCCGGCGAGCTGCGCACCGAAGGGGCGGCCCTGTGGACGCTGATCCGCAACATCGGCTCGTCGGTCGGCATCTCGGTCGTGATCGCCCAGCTCACCAGCATGGTCACCGTCTACCGCAGCCAGCTCGTCGAGCATGTCACGCCGTTCAGCGACGCGCTGCACATGCCCAACGCCGCCGTGCTCTCGGGGCCGGGCCTGCCGAACCTCGAGATGCTCGAGGCGCTCGTCACCCAGCAGGCCGCGGCGATGGCCTATTCGAACGACTTCCTGCTGATGACGCTCGTGTCGCTCTCCGCCTTCCCGCTGCTCGCGCTGATCCGCTCGCCCAAGGCGGTCGCGGCGAGAAGCCGGCAGGCGGCGCACGCGGTCATGGATTGAAGCGGCCCGGCCGTCACCGTCCGCGCCGCGCGCTTCGGCGCCGAGGATGCGGCGGCAGGTCCCGTCGGACGCCGTGTTCGTCGCCGACGTCCAAACGCGGTCCGCGCCCAGCGTGCTCCGGCTCTCGGAGACGCGCTCGGCCTGCAACGCCCGTTCGGCCGCTCCCGCCCCGCTCGTCGGAACAAGCTCGAAGCCGGCCTCCTCCGGCACGACCAGGATCCGCACGAAAGGCTCTCCGGGCCAGAAGACGTGAACGCCGCCTTCGGGCGGCGCCTTGAACACCAGAAAACAGGTCATCGGCCGCCAGCGCCGGAACGGCGATCGGCGTGGTGTGGGTCGAATCGGCGTAGAAGCTCGGATGCGGCTCGGTGCGGATCGCGAAACCCTCCTCAACCTTCAGATCGAGCGCCAGTTGGTAGGTGTAATAGAGGTCGCCGAAAAGCCGGAACGGCGGCCATTCTCCGCCCCGGCCGTCGGGCGGTCGGCGGAAGGGGCTTCGCCCGGCGCCAGCCGTCCGCCCAGAGACCGGGGGTGTACGAGCGGTATTTCACTTGGCGCATCCCGATCGCTGCTGCGGAGCGCCGAACGCGAAATGAGGCGGCTTCGTTCCTCCCCTGCCGCTCGCGCGCCCCTTTCCGCGACTGCGCGCGACCGCTACAGTCGGCCGGCGCCGGACGCTCCGGCGCGCGCGTCAAAATGACGCCGAAATGGGAGGGAACCTCGTGGCTAAACTGCTGGTGCTGTACAAGACCCCGACAGACGCCGCCGCGTTCGACAAATATTACGCCGACACGCATATCCCGCTCGCCAGGAAGATCCCCGGCTTGCGCCACTACGAGATCAGCCGCGGGCCCGTGGCGAGCCCGGCCGGCGCCTCGGGGGTTCATCTCGTGGCGACGCTGACCTTCGACAGCCTCGCCGCGCTCCAGGACGGATTGGGCAGCCCGGACGGGCAGGCGGCGGCGGGAGACCTTCCGAATTTCGCGACGGGGGGCGTCGACCTGCTGATCTTCGACACCGCAGAGGCTTGAGCGCGATGACATAGGGTTGCGCCGCGAACCCTCGCCCTGCGGCGGCCGTGTCCCATCAGGCGGGTAGCCCGGCTGGCGCAAGCCGCTCGCGAAGCGCGCTCACCGTGGCGACCGAGCGAGCGGCCTTCCTCGACCGGCCGCGCGACGTTCCCGTCGTTGGATTGCCCGCGGAGGCGTCGCCGTTCGTGCAGCGCGTTGAAGACTCACTGTTTGGAACGGATGCTCGCGCGTCGCCGAGCGAGAGGGATCCATGCGACGTTCGCGACTCGCCACAAGTCCGGCCAGCCCGGGTTTACGCCCGCAGTCTCGGCGCTGCGGCGCCAAAATGGCGTCCCGCCATCCCGTCAATCGACCGCACCGGGCGTTCTGCAGTCCGCCCGGAGCTGTCTGAGCCGCTTGCGCCGCGCTAGCCTCTCGGCGCCTGCGACCTGATGAAAGAATACGCTGTGTGTATGGGTCCCGGAAAGGGCGCCGAGGCGGTTGCAGCGCGCGCGAATTGTCGCACCGATGACGCGGGATTTGGCCGGACGACAAGCAGACGACAGGTTCCCCGGCCGTCCGCGGGCTGGCGACTCCGGCAGGGCTCGAACCTGCGACCCGCCGCTTGGACGGCGGTCGGCGGCGCCAAGCCGGGGCCGCCCTTCGAGAGTCCTCCCCCCCTGCCGTGAAGCGGCAGGGGGAGACCGAGCGAAGCGTGATCGCAGGGGCGCGGCCGATACGCTCGATCGAGAATTGACGTCCGGCCCGCGGCGCGGAAAAAGACCATGGGAACTCGGAGACCGACATGGCCAACATCGCATTTCTCGGCTTAGGCAACATGGGCGGGCCGATGGCCGCCAATCTGGTGAAGGCCGGCCACTGGGTCGCGGGCTACGACCTCGTCGAAGCGCAGAAGCAGACGGCGGCCGAAACGGGCGTGTCGATCATGGGCAGCGCCCACGAGGCGGTCGCCGGCGCCGAGATCGTCGTCACCATGCTCCCGGCCGGGCGGCACGTGATCTCCGCCTGGGCCGATCTCCTGACGGCGGCGCCCAAGGGCGCGCTCATCGTCGACTGTTCCACCATTGACGTCGACAGCGCCAAGCGGGCGCACGAGGCCGGGGCGGCGGCCGGCATGCTGACGCTCGACGCGCCGGTGTCGGGCGGCGTCGGCGGCGCGTCCGGCGGGACGCTGACCTTCATGTGCGGCGGCTCGAACGAGGCTTTCGACAAGGCGAAGCCCGCGCTCGAGGCCATGGGCAAGCGCATCGTCCATTGCGGCGGCGCGGGCGCCGGACAGGCCGCAAAGATCTGCAACAACATGGTGCTCGGCGCGACGATGATCGCCACCTGCGAGGCCTTCGCCCTCGCCGAGAAGCTGGGCCTATCGGCGCAGGCGCTGTTCGACGTCGCCTCGACCTCGTCCGGCCAGTCGTGGTCGCTCACCAGCTATTGCCCGGTCCCCGGCCCGGTTCCGGCCTCGCCCGCCAACCGGGGCTACAAGCCCGGCTTCGCCGCGAGCCTCATGCTCAAGGACATGCGGCTTTCCCAGGAGGCCGCCGCGAGCGCCGGGGTCGCGACGCCGCTCGGCGCCGAGGCCACCCAGCTCTACGCTCTGTTCGTGGCGGCGGGCCACGGCGGCGACGACTTCTCGGGCGTGATCAATTTTCTGCGCGGGGCGCAGCCGTTCGGCTAGCTTTCCCGCGAGTTGTGCATAGCTTGC
>CAIZGR010000411.1 GCA_903932535.1 uncultured Hyphomicrobiales bacterium
AGTGGAAAAAACCCTCGGCGATTCTTCCGACATGCCTCTCCTCTCGGAAGCCATGTCACCCTTTTATCCGTGTCTCACTTTCGGGGTGCAGTCCAGTGCACTCTATCCGCCTTGCAGCAAGTCTTGGCCGCCCTCGAGGACACGCGGTAGAGTATTTAATGCACTGTCACCGGAAGCCGTCCTCGGACGCATGTCGCCTCAGGGTCGATTCCGGCGGCCTGACCGGCGGCCCAGGCGCCGAGCGCCACGCGCTTCGACAGTCCCCGTGTTCGCTCCTGTCACCGCCCCTCGGCGTCCCCTCCCGGCTCGACAGGCCCGAAAATCAGCGCGTAGAGCCGGTCGCGGCCGAGGGCGAAGCTCAGGTTGCGCAGCGCGAAGAAGGGGGTGAGCGCCACGAACATGATGACGGAGGCGCTGGCGAGGCCCCAAAAGCCGCCGCCGCCGATGCTCGGCAGGCTGTCTGCGGCCGTCTCGCCGTGGATGAGGCCTTCGATCACCTTCTCGATCACGTGCACGACGAGGAACAGAATGGTCAGCAGGAAGGTCTCGTAGAGGATCGGGTAGATCAGCGGCCGCTTGCGCAGCCAGCGTCCGGGGTCGAGCATCTCGAACAGCATCATCACCTTGGCGAAGACGAGCGCGTTGACGAAGGCGAAGCCCTGCGCCGTCCAGCTGATCCCGTGCGCCCTCAGCACGATCCCCTGGTTGAGGACGAACACCCCGAACAGGATCCACAGGTAGACGAACAGGACGAGGAAGCGGCGGAGCTCCTCGGCCGCCCGGGCTTTCAGATCGCGAGCCAGAGCCTCGGTCCCGCCTGCGGCCCCGGTTCCTGTCGAATTGCCGGTCATGGCGACCTCGTCCGATGACGTTGCTGCTCGCCCCGCTGCGGAGCTTGTCCGAACGCGTCCGTCGCGGACGCCCGAGGCCCGCTATTGCGGGTTCCCGGCCGCGCCGGCTTCCGCGGGCTTCGCCTTCTTCTTGGGCTTCTTGGCGGTTTTCTCCGGCTTCGCGCTCTTGTCCGTCTTGTCGGTCTTTGCCGGCGAGGTCAGGGCCGCGAGCCGCGCCTCGAGCAGCGCGGCGCGGCCGGCGGTCACGCTCGCGGCGCAAAAACCGTGCGCGGCTTCCTTCACGTAGTCGCGGCAGATGTCGCCGCGCTCGACGGGAAACTGGGCCTGGTCCTTCAGGAGCGCATCGACGTCGGGGCTCTCCTTGGCGTGCGGCACGAGGGCGTGCAGCGCGCGGGACATCGCCTTCTCGGCTTCGGTGCGCCGCTTGCCGATCGCGGTTGCGTCCGCCTCGAGCGACGTCCCGTCCGGACCCCACAGTCCGCTCGGGCTCGTCTGGCAGTCGGCGGCCTTGAACACGCAGGCGGTGATCTGGGCGGGGACGAGCACCGCGCCGTCGAGGACGTCGAAGGCGAACGGGCAGGCCGGCACGTCGACCAGGTAGCGCTGGAGGCCGTCGGGGCGGCCCTCGCCGGTCGCCGCGATCGGCTTCGCGCCGACGATGTTGACGACGCACCGCTGCGACGCGTCGGTGACGCCTTCGCCCGCGAGGCTCAGCTTGTCGACCTGAAGCGTCTGGCCCTCGCCGGAAATCTGGATGAGGCCCGCCCCGCCGTTCAGCATGAGCGGGCGCCCGTCGATCGACGCGGCGCCCGGCGCGGACTTCGAGACCGGGCTGCCGGCCTTGCCGCCCGTCTCGGCCTTGGCCGCGCTCCTGGCTTTCTTCGGTTTGGCGGGGGCGGCCGGCGTCCCGGCCGGAGCGGCCGTCGCCGCGCCCGGAAGCGCGAGCTGCGCCGGCGCCGGCGACGCCGTCAGGGCTACGCCGCCGATGAGGAGGAATACGCGCCAAGTCGTCGGGCAAATCATGGCCGCCTTGTAGAAGGCCTCGCGGCAAAGGGGAAGCCGTTTGTTGGCGTTCGCCCGACGTTGGGAACGGCCGGGAAAATTCCGGCGTTTCCGCGCCTTGCGCCTCGAAATCGCCGAACCTATATACGCCGCGACCGGCGGGTTCTGCGCTTTGCGCGCAATGAATTCCGCCAAGGACTTATTGGGAATCAAGGGGATCGGAACAGACGAGGCCGGCCGCAGCGGGCCGATCGCAGTCTCTCTCATGGTCCGGCCGCTCCGGGGCCGGGCGATCCCGCGAAAGGAGCAAGGAAGCATATGGCGAAAGTAATCGGCATCGACCTCGGCACGACGAACTCCTGCGTCGCAGTCATGGAGGGATCGACCCCCAAGGTCATCGAGAATTCCGAGGGCGCGCGCACGACGCCGTCGATCGTGGCCTTCACCGACGACGGCGAGCGCCTCGTCGGCCAGCCGGCCAAGCGCCAGGCGGTGACGAACCCCGAGCGGACGATCTTCGCGATCAAGCGCCTCATCGGCCGGTCGTTCGAAGACCCCACGACCAAGAAGGACATGGGCCTCGTCCCCTACAAGATCGTGCGCGCCCCCAACGGCGACGCTTGGGTCAACGCCGACGGCAAGCAGTATTCGCCGTCGCAGATTTCCGCCTTCGTCCTGCAGAAGATGAAGGAGACGGCGGAGGCGCATCTGGGCGGGCCCGTCACGCAGGCGGTCATCACCGTGCCGGCCTATTTCAACGACGCCCAGCGCCAGGCGACCAAGGACGCCGGCAAGATCGCCGGCCTCGAGGTGCTGCGCATCATCAACGAGCCGACCGCGGCTGCGCTCGCCTACGGCCTCGACAAGAAGAAAGCCGGCACGATCGCCGTCTACGATCTCGGCGGCGGCACCTTCGACATCTCGATCCTCGAGATCGGCGACGGCGTGTTCGAGGTGAAGTCGACCAACGGCGACACATTCCTCGGCGGCGAGGACTTCGACATGCGCCTCGTCGAGTATCTTGCGGCCGAGTTCAAGAAGGAGCAGGGCATCGACCTGACGAAGGACAAGCTCGCCCTTCAGCGACTCAAGGAGGCGGCTGAAAAGGCGAAGATCGAGCTCTCTTCGGCGGTTCAGACCGACATCAACCTGCCCTACATCACGGCGGACGCGAGCGGCCCCAAGCATCTCGCGCTCAAGCTGACGCGGGCCAAGTACGAGGCGCTGGTCGACGACCTCATCCAGCGGACGGTCGAGCCGTGCCGCAAGGCGCTGAAGGACGCCGGCCTTTCGGCGGCCCAGATCGACGAGGTCGTCCTCGTCGGCGGCATGACCCGCATGCCCAAGGTGCAGGAAGTCGTCAAGCAGTTCTTCGGCAAGGAGCCGCATAAGGGCGTCAACCCCGACGAGGTGGTCGCGATCGGCGCGGCGATCCAGGCGGGCGTGCTGCAGGGCGACGTGAAGGACGTGCTGCTGCTCGACGTGACGCCGCTGTCGCTCGGCATCGAGACGCTCGGCGGCGTGTTCACCCGCCTGATCGAGCGCAACACCACGATCCCGACCAAGAAGAGTCAGGTCTTCTCGACCGCCGAGGACAACCAGACGGCGGTCACGATCCGGGTCTTCCAGGGCGAGCGCGAGATGGCCGCCGACAACAAGCTGCTCGGCCAGTTCGACCTCGTCGGGCTTCCGTCCGCGCCGCGCGGCGTGCCGCAGATCGAGGTGACCTTCGACATCGACGCCAACGGCATCGTGAACGTCACCGCCAAGGACAAGGCGACCAACAAGGAGCAGCAGATCCGCATCCAGGCGTCCGGCGGCCTGAGCGATTCCGACATCAACCGGATGGTCAAGGACGCCGAGGCCCACGCCGCCGAAGACAAGAAGCGGCGCGAGCTGGTCGACGCCAAGAATCACGGCGAGTCGAACGCCCACGACGCCGAGAAGGCGCTCAGGGACTACGGCGACAAGGTCGCCCAGTCCGACAAGAGCGCCATCGAGGCCGCGGTGGCCGCGTTGCGCACCGCGCTTCAGGGCGAGGACGTCGAGGTCATCAAGGCCCGCACGAACGACCTCATGCAGGCGCAGATGAAGCTCGGCGAGGCGATGTACAAGGCCCAGCAGGCGGCCGGCGACGCCGGAGCGGCGGGCGGGGCCGCCGGAGGGGCTGCGGGCGGCGACGACGTGATCGACGCGGAGTTCCGCGAGGTCGACGACGACAAGAAGAAGTCCTGATAGAAGTTCCGCCGGCCGCTTCGAAAGGAGCGGCCGGCGGCGTTTTCAGGGACCTCCGAATGGAAGGCGAACCTCCTTCGGACCTTGATCCGCCGCTCGCGAAACGGCGCGCCTTTTCGGGCGCGCCGCGAGCGGGCGTTTCCGTGTTGAATGAAGCGAGGCCGCAGTTGGCGTCCGCAGGTAGAATCGAGGAGACGGTGGCTCGTCTCACGCGCGAAGGGGCGCGCTGATATGGCGAAACGGGACTTCTACGAAGTCTTGGGCGTATCCAAGACGGTGACCGAGGTGGAGCTGAAATCCGCCTTCCGCAAGGCCGCGATGGGTTGTCATCCCGACCGCCATCCGGGCGACAAGCAGGCCGAGGCGCGCTTCAAGGAGGTCAACGAGGCCTATCAGACCTTGTCGGACGCGCAGAAGCGGGCGGCCTACGACCGGTACGGCCATGCGGCCTTCGAACAGGGCGGCGTGGGCGGCATGGGCGACGGCTTCGCCGCGTCGATGTCGGACATTTTCGACGATCTTTTCGGCGACATGATGGGCGGGCGCCGCGGCGGACGCCAGGGTTCCGGCCGCGAGCGCGGCGCCGACCTGCGCTACAATCTCGAGATCACGCTCGAGGAAGCCTTCCACGGCAAGTCCGCGTCGATCAAAATGCCGACGTCGGTGAGTTGCGAGGCCTGCTCCGGCTCCGGCGCGCGCGCGGGCTCGAAGCCCGTCACCTGCCGGACTTGCGGCGGCCATGGGCGCGTGCGCGCCCAGCAGGGCTTTTTCGCCATCGAGCGGACCTGCCCCTCCTGCCAGGGGCGCGGCCAGACGATCGACAATCCCTGCGAGAAATGCGCCGGCTCCGGCCGGGTGACCCGCGAGCGGACGCTCTCGGTCAACGTCCCCGCCGGCGTCGAGGACGGCACGCGCATCCGCCTGACCGGCGAGGGCGAAGCCGGCATGCGCGGCGGCCCGACCGGAGACCTGTACATCTTCCTTTCCGTCAAGCCGCACCCGGTCTTCCAGCGCGACGGCGCCGACCTCTACTGCCGGGTGCCGATCTCGATGGTGCAGGCGGCGCTCGGCGGGGAGTTCACCGTCCACACCCTCGACGGAACGGAATCGCGGGTCAGCATCCCCGAGGGCGCGCAATCGGGGCGCCAGTTGCGGCTGCGCGGCAAGGGCATGCCGATCCTGCGCGCGCGTGACGCAGGCGATCTCTTCGTACAGCTCAACGTGGAGACGCCTCAGAGCCTGACCCGGCGCCAACGCGAGCTCCTCACCGAGTTCGCCCAGGAATCCTCGAACAAGACCCACCCCGAGAGCGCCGGCTTCTTCGCCAAGATGAAAGAGTTCTTCGAGGGCCGGAGCTGACGACGGCTTTACCCGGAGACAGACCGGCGGTAAGTCCACTCGGCTGACGGGGACGTCCTCGGCTCGCGGAGCGGACATGAACGATCAGAATCGCAACGCGCGGCGGCCGGGATTGCGCGACAGCGCCCACTTCCTCAAGTCGCTGCTCTCGACCCCGCACCTGACTGGGGCGGTCGCGCCGTCGGGGCGGGCGCTGGCGCGGGCGATGGCCGCGGCGGCCGGCCCGCCTGAGCACGGGCTCGTCGTCGAGCTCGGGCCCGGCACCGGGCCGGTGACCCGTGCGCTTTTCGACCGCGGCCTCGATCCGCGCCGCCTCATGATGGTCGAATACAATCCCCAGTTCTGTAGCCTGCTGGAAGAACGCTTCGCCCCGGCGCGCGTGGTCCAGGGCGACGCCTACGATCTGCCGCGAACGCTCGCCGGCCTTGCGGGCGAACGCGTGTCCGCCTTCGTCTCTAGCCTGCCGCTGCTCACCCGCCCTCCGGGCGACCGCGACAAGCTGCTCGGCGACGCCTTCGCGCTGATGGGCGAGGGCGGCGTGTTCGTGCAGTTCACCTACGGGCTCGTGTCGCCCATCCCGCGCGCAATTCTCGAAGGCCGCTACTCGGCGCACCGCGGCCGGCCGATCCTGGCCAATCTGCCGCCGGCGCGGGTGTGGACCTACCGGCTCGAAGCGCCGGCGCCCGATCCTGCCGCGCCCCGCCGCCGTCGCGAGGATCGCCTATGAAGCCCCTGAACGCCCGCGACCGGCTGATCGTCGCGCTCGACGTCGCCGACGCCGCCGCGGCCGCGGCGCTGGTCGAAACGATCGGCGACGTCGCAAATTTCTACAAGATTGGCATGGAGCTCGCCTATGGCGGCGATGGGCTGGCGCTCGTCGGCCGGCTTGCGGCGTCGGGCAAGAAGGTGTTTCTCGACCTCAAGCTGCACGATATTCCCAACACCGTGGAGCGCGCGACCGCGCAGGCGGCGCGGCTCGGCGCGGCTTTCCTCACCGTCCACGCCTATCCGCAAACCCTGCGCGCGGCGGTCGCGGGCGCGAAAGGGTCCGGCCTGTCGATCCTGGGCGTGACGGTGCTGACCTCTTGCGACGACGAGGACCTGCTCGACGCCGGCTATCGATTCGGCGTCGTCGAGTTGGTGCGGCGGCGCGCGGAGCAGGCGCAGGCGCTCGGCGTTCAGGGCCTCGTCGCGAGCGCCGCCGAGGCGAAGGGCGTTCGCGAGGCGGTCGGCCCGGAGATGATCCTCGTCACGCCCGGCATCCGTCCTGCCGGCGCCGCGGTCGGCGACCAGAAGCGCGTCGCCACCCCTCAGAGCGCGATTCGCGACGGGGCCGACTACCTCGTCGTCGGCCGGCCGATCATCGCCGCGCCCGATCCGCGCAAGGCCGCGGAGGCGATCGTCGCGGAGATCGCGGGCGCATAGTTTTCACCGCGAAGATCGCGAAGAAACCCTTCGGGGTCCTTTGTGTCCTTCGTGGTGAACGCCGCGCCTTGATCGCGCGCCGAAGCGCGCTATCCTTTCGGCTTCGATTCTCTCGGGGAAACGCCAATGCCCAAGGGCTACGTGATCTCGCGCGTCGACATTCGCGACCCCGACGCCTATGCGCGTTACGCCGCGGAAGCGACCAAGGCGATCACGGCGCACGGCGGCCGGGCGCTCGCGCGCGGGGGACGATGGGAAGCCGTCGAAGGCCAAGCGCGGGCGCGCAACGTGGTGCTCGAGTTCGACAGCTACGACGCCGCGCGGGCCTATTGCTATTCGGCCGAATATCAGGCGGCGCGGACGCTGCGCGAAGGCGCCGCGGAGATCGAGATGGTTCTGGTCGAAGGCGCCTGACGCTTTCGACGCGACAAGGAGTTTTCGGGCATGGCCGAGTTGCGCATCGTGGTCGCGGGAGCGGCGGGCCGCATGGGCCGCATGATCGTGCGGGCGATCCATGAGGCGGACGGCATGACGCTCGCGGGCGCGCTCGAGCGCGAGAACTCCCCCTGGCTCGGCCATGACCCCGGCCTCTTGGCGGGCTGTCCGGCGAGCGGGCTCGCGATCGCCTCCGATCCGCTGCCGCTGATGCTCGAGGCCGACGCGATCGTCGACTTCTCCTCGCCCGCCGCCACCGTCGAGCTCGCCGCGCTCGCCGCTCAGGCGCGCATCGCCGACGTGATCGGCACGACCGGACTCGCCGAGGACGACCTCGAAAAGATCGACGCCGCCGCCCGCCACGCGCCGATCGTCCGGTCGGGCAACATGAGCCTCGGCGTGAACCTGCTGGCGGCGCTGACTCGCCGCGCCGCCGCCGCGCTCGGGGACGAATACGACATCGAGATTTTCGAGATGCACCACCGCATGAAGGTGGACGCGCCCTCGGGCACGGCGCTGATGCTGGGCGAAGCCGCCGCCGCCGGGCGCGGGATTTCGCTGAAAACCCATTCGGCGCGCGGTCGCGACGGCGTCACCGGCCAGCGGCGCAAGGGCGACATCGGTTTCGCCTCGCTTCGCGGCGGAGCCGTGGTCGGCGATCACGAGGTCATCTTCGCCGGCGAAGGCGAGCGCCTCGTCCTCGCCCATCACGCCGAAGACCGGATGTTGTTCGCTTATGGCGCGCTGAAAGCCGTCCGCTGGGCGCACGGGCACAAGCCGGGCCTCTATTCCATGGCCGACGTGCTCGGGCTGAAGGAGGGGTGAGGACCTGTAGCCGCGATCGACGACCGCGCCTACAGGCTGTCAGTTCGACGCCCGCACTTCCGTGCAGGAGAAGTCGAGCTGGGTCTGCTTCGCGGTCTTGCCGGCGCGGACGACGATCGTCAGCGGCGCGCAGGTGGCGTTCTCGAGGAAGATCGCCTTGTGCTCGACGCCGTCGTCGCCGAACCGGAAGCCGGTGAAGGCCTTGTGGGTGACGAGCTGCTGGCCCATGTGGTTCGTCTGGGTCAGATCGACGGTCGCTGTCGCGTATTTCGGCGAAAAGTTCCTGTCGCCCTCGAAGGTGAAGTCGATCATCACGCCGGTCGCGGTGTCTCCGCCGGGCGCGCCGCCCTTGGGCGCGTCGACCAGCGCCGGGGCGCCGAGGATGTCTTCGGAGAGTTTGCCCGCGCGTTCGAGGAAGACATAGGCCTTGACGTCGGCGATCTTCAGTTCCGCGCCCTTCGCGGTTCCAAAAAAAACCACGCCCGCGGCGACCGCCGCGATACGCAACCCGGTCATTGCCCCCTCCGAAGCCCCATGGCGAGGACAAATACAAAAAAAAACCGGCCCGCGCAATGCGGGCCGGGGCTCCGTACAGGAATTCCTTAACGGATTTTTTATCAGTTGTTCCGGCTTGACCCCGTCAGCGCCAGCAGCGCCTGGAACATGTTGATGAAGTCGAGGTAGAGGCGCAGCGCGCCGTGGATCGACTTCTTCTGCATCGTTTCGTAGCCGTCGCCAGCGTAATACATGCTCTTGATGGACTGGGTGTCCCAGGCAGTCAGGCCGGCGAAGATCACCACCGCGAGGATCGAGATGCCGAACTGCAGGCCGGAGCTGTGCATGAACATGTTGATCAGGCTCGCGATGATCAGGCCGATGACCCCCATCATCATGAACGAGCCCATCGCGCTGAGGTCGCGCTTGGTGGTGTAGCCGTAAAGGCTGAGGCTCGCGAAGGCGGCCGCGGTGGCGAAGAACGCCTGTGCGATCGACCCTGCCGTGTAGACGACCAGCAGCGCCGACATCGACAGGCCGATCAGCGCGGCGAAGGCGAGGAAGACGTTGCGCGCGGTCGCGACCGACATCCGTTCGATGCCGGCTGAAAGCCAGAACACCAGCGCCAGCGGCGACAGCACGATCAGCCAGCGCACCGGCGACACGTAGATCGTGTGGCCGAAGTCGGTCAGCGCCAGACGCCCGCCGCCGACCTGGACCGTGCCGAGCGAGAAGGCGATGTAGGCGGCCAGACCGGTCACGCCGAGGCCGAGGGTCATGTAGTTGTAGACGCCGATCATATAGGCGCGCAGGCCCTGATCGACGACCGCGCCGGACCGTGCGTATCCCGCGCCGGGGCGCGGGCTGGCGTAGCGGTCATAGTCGGACATGAGTGAAACCTCTTGATGAGAGCGCGGCGTCCGCTCGAGAAAAACCCGGGCGGTCGCCTTGCGGCATAATATGGCCGTGCGGCCTGTCGCCGCAAGGGCCGATAGCGTTACGGATATGTAAGGATCAGGCGGTCCCTTCGCCCCGCCGCAGCGGGGAGGAGCGGGGCGACAAAACTAGTGCCCTCCTCCGCCGCCCATGGCGACCGGCTTGCGCATCAGCGCCGCCAGCGTCACGCAGCCGAGGAAGACGACGGTCAGCCCGAGAAACACGTCGGAAAGCGCCAGCACTTCCGCCTGCCGCCGGACGACGAGGGCGAGCTGCTTCGTCGCTGCGAGCTCGGCGTCGGAGCCCTTGGCGGCGAGCGCGGCGGCCATGCCGGAGAGGCGCTCGTCGGCGGCGACCCGTCCCCAGGTCACGGATTCGCGCAGGCGCTCGAGATGCAGGTCCATGCGCTTGTCGAGCAGCGTATTGATGAGGGCGAGGCCGACCGCCCCGCCGAGATTGCGCATCAGATTGTAGAGGCCCGATGCGTTCTTGATCTTGTGCGGCGGCAGGGTGCCGAGCGCGAGAAAATTGATCGGCACCATCGAGAGCATCAGCCCGACCCCGCGAAAGATTTGCGGCCACAAGAGTTCCCAGAAGTCCCAGTCGACCGTGACGAACGAGGCCTGGTAGGTTCCAAGCGCAAAGAGAATGAAGCCGGTTGCGATCATCACGCGCGCGTCGATCTTGGTCATCAGCCGCCCGGCGAAGGGGGCAGTCAGGAACATGGCCGCGCCGGTGATGAACATCGTCTTGCCGATCATCAGCGAGGAATAGCCCCGCACCACCGCCAGATAGACCGGATAGATGTAGGTGAGGCCATAGAGGCCGATGCCGAGCACGAAGCCGAACACCGTGCCGGTCCAGAAATTTCGATCGCGAAAGGTCGTCAGATCGACGATCGGCTGCTTTGCCGTGAACATGCGAACAAAGAACGCCACGGCGCTCACCGCCGAGATGACGATCGCCGCCGTCACCGGGCCGCTCTCGAACCAGTCCTTCGACGGCCCCTCCTCGAGCGCGTATTCGAGCGCGCCGAGGAAACCCGCCATCGTGAGCAGGCCGAAATAGTCGAAATGGGTGAGCAGCGACCAGTCCGGCTCGTCGAAGTCGATCAGCAGCCAGGCGGCGCCGGTCACGATGATTCCGGGCGGGATGTTGACCAGGAACAGCCAGTGCCAGGAGAAGATGTCGGTGAGGTAGCCGCCGATCGTCGGCCCGATGGTCGGGGCGAGCGTCGCGACGAGGCCGATGATCGGCCCGATCAGCGGCTGCTTCGAACGCGGGAAGATGGTGAAGGCCGACGCGAACACCGTCGGAATCATGCCGCCGCCGATGAACCCCTGCAGCGCCCGCCACAGGATCATCTGCTCGATGGTGTTCGCCTGCGCGCACATGAG
>CAIZGR010000412.1 GCA_903932535.1 uncultured Hyphomicrobiales bacterium
AAATCTCTCCGCGTGATTTCTATTGCCGCGCCCCTGTGAAAATCCCGGCCCCGATTCGCGTTTCGAGACCAGGAATCGCACGATCCACAGCTCTTGGGAATCCAGCTGTCCAAAATGTGAATCGGCCAATCCGAGGATAGGTATGACCTCGGCGAAGCCAATATCCCCGTCCTCAGCGGCAAGATCGACGGCGAGGAGCCGCAATGCGCGCTCTGCATCGACGGTCTGCCGCAGGTCGAATTTGGGTGCGCAACGTCGCGCAGCACCGAGACGCCTTCCGCCTCCCGCGCGCAACAAGAAACTTCTACCCAGACTTCGTCGCCAAGCTGACCGACGGCCGCATCTTCGTCGTCGAATACAAAGGCGAGCGCGACGCCGATAGCGCCGAAACGGAAGGAAGAGAGGCGCGCTGTCGGCGAACTCTGGGAACGGAGCGGAGGCGGGCTTTTCCTGATGGTCGAGAAGGAGAAGGAGGGGCTCGATATCCGGGGCCAGCTTGCAGCCCAGCTGGCGGCGTCCGAGGCTTGGTAAATGGCGTCGCCGGCGCCCGCTCCCCCCGAAGAGGCCGCGCCGTTCAGCGCGGCGCGACGGCGATTTCGCCGAACACCGCGCTCAGTTTCGTGCCCTGGGACTGAAAGGCCGTCATGATGAACACGACGATCAGCGATGCGATCAGCACGTATTCGAAAACCGTGGCGCCGGATTTCTTGTTGAAAAGTACTCTTGCTGCTTTCAGCATCAATTTTTCCTATCGCTGCGATCTAAACACGAATTCAACTTCGGCGTCGGGACTTCATGCCGAGGAAAGCTATCCCTCGACCCTTTCCGGCGCGTTAATCACGTCGTCCACACGGACGCTCCGAACCGGGCGGCAAGCCCTTTGAAGGTCGAAGGATGGCTTTTTTGTCAGCGTGCGAGGTCGAGCTGCGGTTCGCCGCTGCGATCTTCGACCTCGACGATCCAGAGATCGGGATCGAACCGGACTTCCCGCCCGAGCCGCGCCTCGGCGTCGATCGGGTCGATCCATTCCGGCGCGTGCATGCGTGTGAACAGCCGGTCGACGCCGGGCGGAAGCTCGGCCGCCAGCGCCTGCGGCGCGGGGCCGTAGAGCGCGGCGCGGCCGTCGAGGCGATCGATCTTGACGGCGATGGCGCCGGCCTCCGCCGCGCCGCGGCGACGCAGGACCGCGACGGATCCCTCGGCGTTCCGCCGCCGCAGATAGGCCGCGACCCAGATGTCGGACCGGAGGCGCACGCTTCAGTGCGCGGCGGCCCGGGCCGCCGCATTCAACTGCTTGACCAGACGTGGCGTGATGTCCGTCGAGACCGGCAGCCCGTGCGCGCGCTCGAACTCGCGCAGCGCTTGGTCGGTCGCGGCGCCGTGCGCGCCGTCGGACTTGACCGCATAGCCGAGCTTCGCCAGCGCGGTCTGCGCCGCCATGACCAGCCGGGGACCGTCGGCCGCCGGCGCCTCGCCGCGGAGAAGCTCGCCGATCGCGTCCGCCGGGCGCTCCGGCCGCTCGACGCGGGCCTCGGCGACGGGCGCGCGGGCGGGCGGCGGGG
>CAIZGR010000413.1 GCA_903932535.1 uncultured Hyphomicrobiales bacterium
CGCATCTTCTCGAAAAACGCCACTGATTGGCCGTTGACCTGACGCACGACGATCCAGCACGCTTCGGCGTTGGCGTTGGCGCCGACGGCGACGATCTGTCCGTCGGTGACGACCGGCGCGTAGGCGTTGATCTCCTCGGTGCGCATCGATGCGCGCATCACCGCCGTGCCGTTCGACAGCACGAGATAGTGCCGGTTGGTGTCGACGCTCTGCGTCGATCGCTGCAGCGCGTTATCGACGATGCCCTGCACGAGCGAGGAGGCCTGCGTCGAGACCGGCTTGGCCGAATAATTCTGAAACTGATATTCGTAAAAATATTCGAGCAGCAGGCCCTGGCTGGCGTGGGTGAAAACGGTGACGCCCTCGGTCTCGACGGGCGCGACGGTCGGCGCGATGCCGTTGGAGGTCGAATAGACCACCGTCGGCGGGCTGGTCGCCGACAGGGCGCCGGGCTGGAACCACCATTCGCCGTAAGTGGTGAACGCGTCGAGCGTGCGGCCCAGATGCAGGTCGAGGATCGTTTCGTCGCCCTGTCCGTCGATGATGATGAAGAACGGCGAGGTCGAGGCGGTGAGGCGCGTGTCGAGCTGGTAGGGGTCGCCGGTCTCTGAAAACAGCACGCCCAGCGGCACGCCCTGAAAGCCGCCGAGCGCGAGACGCTCCTGATAGAGCGCGCAGGAGGCCGGCCAGCCGCGCGTGTTGGACATGATGGGCTCGCCGCCGGCGACGCCGACCTGATATTGCTGGGCGGTGATGGCGGCGTCGGCCTTGTCGAGCACGGTTCCCGAGATGGCCCAGCCGTTGCCCTGATTGGCGCTGCCGCCGAAGGTCACCTCGAAGGCGGTGAACTGCGATTGCGTCTGCGTCTGCGTGACCGTCACGCCAGGTGCGACGCCGGGCAGGCTTTCGATGGCCGCCTGGATCGCCGCCGCCGTGCCGGTCCAGTTGCTGGAGCTGTAGCTGCCGCTGGACGGCTGCTGGATCGCGGTCGCGGCGACGCCGTTGACGCTGATCGTATAGTGCGCGCCGCCGGTCGGCAGCGGCGGCTCGGTCGAGCCGAGGCTGGCGTCGAAATTGACGAAGGTCAGCGTCCAGATGGCGGGCGTGAAATTGGTGTAGACGACGTCGCCGAAATCGTAATTGGGAATATAGGGAAACTGGACCGGCTGGATCTGCCATTCGCTGTCGGCGCCCTGGCGCTGGATCAGCGCCGGGGCGAACGATTGATGCGTCAGGATCATCGTGTCGAGCTGCTGCACGGCCTTGGTCTGCAGCACGCCGGCGGCCGTCGCCGCGAGCGGGATGGCGGCGACCCAGGCGCCGCCGGCGAACACGTCGATGTTGCCCTGCGAGAAAACCATGTCGTAGACCAGCGCCGACGACACGTTGAATTGCCGGTACCGAAAGGCGCCCAGCACGCCGCTGTCGGACCAGGCCGAGACGGCGTTGACGACGACGTTGACGCCGCCGCCGACGTTGGACGTGCCGACGAGGCGGATTTGCGAGGCGACGACGGACTGCCCCGGAGGCAGCGCGAAACGGCGATTGCGCAGGGTGTCGACCAAAGCGAACGTGGCCAGGCGCGTCCATGCGCCGCCGTTGAAATAATCCACCCCGAGCTGGCCCTGTATCAAGGGGCTTTCCGGCGGATTGGGCTGCGTATAGGTCGGCGCCGCGCCGCCCGGCAGATAGGCGCCGAACGCCACATCGACGCAGGAAATCGCCACAGCCCCCGGCAGCGAGAGGCTCGCCAGCACGACGCCGAAGGCGGCGACGCCCGACACGGTGACCGGGAGCGTCGTTCCGGTCAGCGCCTGCAAAGTCAGGACGCCCCGGCAGCGCGAAACGTTGGCCAGACC
>CAIZGR010000414.1 GCA_903932535.1 uncultured Hyphomicrobiales bacterium
CCCGCCCGACCCCGCTCCAGCAAAAGGCCTTCGACCTCCTGGGATTCCCCATCGCCTGTACCCAGTAGCTGCACCCTCGGAACCGCTCGCCGTGAGCGAGATCAAGGCTTTATGCGCCGCGGAAGAAAGAAGCTCCGCCTAAATGAGCTGGACGAACTCGACCATCGTCCCGCGGGTGGAGATGGGGCTCAGGAAATTGCACAGGAACGGCCCCGCCCCCTTGATCGGCTCCTTTTCCAGAAACTTCATGCCCTGCGCCTCGTAAGACCGCATCGTCTCGGCCAGATCGGGGACTTCCAGCGCGATGTGGTGCACGCCGCCCGCGCCCTTGTTGAAGCGCTCGAGCGGCCCGCCCTTCGGCACGACGAATTCGATCAGCGAGCCCTTGTCCGCCTTGGCGAAAATGCAGAGCGCCGACCATTGCGGCACGAAGCCGCGATAGTCCTCCCGCATGCCCAGGAGCGCCATGAGCGTTTCCACGTCCTCTTCGCTCGGGAGCACGATGCCGACGTGGTGCAGGGGCATTCCGCTGATCATGGCGAGGTTTTCGCGTCCTTCAGCAACTGGGAGACCGGCTCGGCGAGCCAGTCGGTGAGCGCGTCCGCGCCGCCCCGGGTGAGATGAGCGGCGTCGGCGAACCATTCCGCGTGCGGCGCGACGAATCCGCCGTCCAGGACGGGACCGTACTGCTCGTAGAACGTCCGCTCCTGCACGTCCTGCAGAGTGTGCGGCCCCGTGTAGAACGGGAGAAACAGGAAGGCCACTTTCGCGTCGTTCTTCTGCGCCAGTTCCGCGATCTCTCGCGTGTAATGACGCTCGTCGCCGAATTCCAGATCGGCGAAGCGAGACGGCAGGATCGGCGGATGATTTCCGTCCTCGAGCTTCCTCACGCCGCGCATGAGTTCTGTGTGCGACCCGGGGTTCTCGCCGTCCTTGATCCGTCCGTCCGGCAGAACGATGTTTCCGGTGGTGTCGATCGACGACCCTCTGTAATGGGCGCGGTCGAAGGTCTTCGTCAGGCCCAGGCCGCCCGGCGCCCAATTCGCGGCGAAGAGGCGCATCTGGCGGTACGGAAGAAAGATCAGGTCCGAGAAATAGTTCCAGTCGCCCAGGTATCCGGGATCGGCGATCGCGCCCGGCTCCGCGACGTATTTGAACGCGGAATGCCCGAACCGGGACGGCTTCTCCGTCACCCCGAGAATGACGAGCCTCGGCTTCTTGGCGGCGAACATTTCCTCGGCGACCGCCCAGTTGCTGTTGCGTCCCGACTCGGGCAGGGAGAAGTTGACGACGTTCGACGGCAGGCCGCGCGCAGCGAGCTCGGCTGCCAGCCTCGGCGCGTTGACCCCCGCGCCCATCCGGGACGGGCCGAGGAACACGACGTCGATGGGGGTCGGATCGAACAGGGAGCGTTCATACGCCCAGCGCGCGTTGGCGTGGATGGTGCCGTCGAGCAGTTGCCATCGCTGATACGCATTTCCCGGCAGGACGGACGCGCCGACAGCGCAGAGCAGCGCGACGGCGAGGACGAACAGGGTTTTCCGGGAGGCTCTGAGCGGGACCATGGAACGCCCTAGAAATTGAAATACAGGAAGACCGCCTGCCCGCGCTGAATGAACATCACGCCGAAGAACAGGACGACGCCCGCCGCGACGAGCCCGACCGTATTCGGCTTCCAGGTGTAGGAAACGAGGGACGGCGCCACGTCGCGCCACTCGGTCCAGTTGTAGGCCGGATCGAAGCGCGACATGATCTGCTGGGTGTTCGGGAAGAACGCGACGATCGCCGTGCAGACGACGATCAGCGCGAAGACGTCGAAGCCGGCGAAGCTGAAATCTCCCGCGACCCCGCGCAGGCCGAACATCCCCGAGAGGATCAAGAGAGACGCTCCGACGGTCTTGGCGCGAAAAACCACGTTGGCGCACATCACGGCGACGAGCGTGACGACGTGGGCCCCCGCGACGCGCAGGGCGCCGGGCGGAGGCGGCTTCTTGCCGAGCTTGCGCAGTCTCCGCTGCCGCCGGGTCCGGAGCTCCCGCGAGATCTCGAACGCCGTCACGTAGGTTCCGTGCATCAAGCCGAAGATGACGAACGTCCATCCGGCGCCGTGCCAGATTCCGACGACGAGGAACGTCAGAAACGTGGGAAATCCGACGCTCGCCGCAAAGGCGCCCCAGCCGGTCAGCCCCAGCCGCCACGTCGAACGGATGAGATAGAGCGACAGCGGCTGGAACAGGTAGGCGTAGATGACCCGCTGCAGCGTCATATGCCAGCGGCGCCAGTAGTCCGCGATGTTGGCGGCCCGGAGCGGAGAGTGAAAATTGAGCGGCAGCTTGACCCCGAACATCCGGCCGAGGCCGATCGCCATGTCCGAATAGCCGGAAAAGTCGAAGTAAAGCTGGAAGGTGAACAAGATCGCCGCGAGCCAGCCCGCGACGAGATCGGACGATCCGCTCTTCTCCGCCATCAGATAGAGCGGATCGCAATACCCGCTCACCGTGTCGGCGATCACCGTCTTCTTGAACAGGCCGATCGCCATGATGACGAGCCCGACAAGGATATTCCGCCAGATCAGCCTCCCGAACAGAGGCCCCTGCAACTGCGGCACGACCTCCTTGTAGTGGACGATCGGTCCGGAGATCAGTTGCGGAAAGAATGCGGCGAACAGCGTGAAGTCCAGCGGGCTCATCGGCTTGGCTTCGCCGCGGGCCGAATCGATCAGATAGGCGATCTTCTGGAAGGTATAGAACGAGATCGCGAGCGGCAGGATGATTTTGGAGAGCGTCCAGTTTGCGCCGGTGAGCGCATCGACGTTGTCGACGAGGAAATTGGCGTATTTGAAGTAGCCCAGCATGCCGATGTCGACCACGAGGCCGAAGGCCAGCAGCACATTGGCGACCGTCGTGTGGTCGGCGGCCTGCGCCCGCTGGATCCGGTCGCCGACAAGATAGTTGAAGGCGATCGAAAACAGCAACAGGGGCAGGTAGATCGGATTCCAGTAGGCGTAGAAGCCCAGCGACAGGACGGCGACGGTGAGTTTGGCCAGGGTCGTCGTCGGCCTGCGCCCGGCCAGATAGGTCAGGACGAGCGCGAGCGGCAGAAAGCCGAACAGGAAAGGAAAGGAGTTGAAAAGCACTCAGCGAGCCTCGCGCGCCCTGGAACGGCGCCGGCCGCCGGGTCTTCGGGCTTGCGTTCCGGCGGCGATCCTCGTCCGCGGCCCGCTCGCGCTGGGCGTGGCGCTCGCCCGCATCATGCGTGCGCCACTTCCCGATCGGCCCCCGTCGCCAGAGTCGGGTCGACGACCGTCATCTCCAACGCGGGAGCGACGTAGCCTTCGAGGCCGAGCCGCCAAGTCGTCACGCCGTCGGCGGCGCTGTCCTGCGAGAACCCGAGCTTTCCGTAATGGTCCTTGACCATGCCGTTCTTCGGCGACGGGATGTATCGGCCGATCAGCGCGCGCGCTCCCGCCGCCCGCGCCGCCGCGGCCAAATGGGCGAGGCACGCCTCCTCCACCCGCCGGCCGAGCACCCGGCAGCTCATCAGCCAAGTGTCGATTTCCCAAGCGTCGGACGCCTTGTCGGCGATCAGGACCGCGATGACGCCGTTGTCGCCGAAACGATCGACGAGGCGCACCTGAACGACGTGCTTCGCCGGATTTCGGATCGCGGCGACGAGCTCGGCTTCCGAATATCGGCGCGTCGTCAGGTTGAATTGGTTGGACTTGTTGATCAGTTGCGCAACCCGCGTCCGCGCCACGTCGTCGACGACATCGATCGTGCAGACCATGTCGAGCGAAGCGAGATAGGCGCCGACGTCGCCGCTGGCGCTGAGGGCCGCCGCGCGCTGAGCGTTGGCCTGATACATTTCGGCGCGCTGCCGGTCCTCCTTCGAGAAGGAGACCGCCTCGAAATAGCCCGCGGCGGCCAGCGTCCGGGCGTACAGCGCCGGGTCCTCGGGGAGTTCGGGGACGGCGACGAGCGGAAGCGCCCGGCGCACCTGCATTCGCTCCGCAGGGTTGTCGTCGAGGAACACGAGCGCGTCGACGCCGATGTTCAGCGTCTCGGCGATGGCGCGCAGGTTCGCCGCCTTGTCGGTCCAGTTCGCCTGGAACACGGCGATGTGCTCCTCGCGAAGGAGCATGTCGGGATGCTCGCGGAACGGCGCGCGGGCGTTCGCCTCTTCGTTCTTGCTGCACACCGCCAGAACCACGCCGCGCGCCCGGAGCGCGAGCGCCATGCGCTGGACGGCGAGATAGGCCTCTCCCGTGGCCGAACCCTGGCCCAGCACGATGCCGGCGAGCCCGTCGTCGCCGATCACGCCGCCCCACAGCGTATTGTCGAGGTCGAGCACGAGGCATTTGCGCGAGAGCCCGCGCACCGCGGCCACCGTCCGCGCCACGACGTCCGCGTAGACCGGCAACAGCGACGGTGAAAATCCGAGTTTCGAGGCGTGCCAATGCGCCGGGTCGTCCCAGCTCTCCAGGCCGACGCTCTCGGCGAGACGCGCGACGTCGACCAGGACGATCCCGCCGTCCGCGGCCCACTCCGCAATGCGCTCGTTGAACGCCGCGACCATCGACAGCGGCGATCCCGGCTCGATCCGGTCGAAGCTGCCGAACAAGGGCTCGAGCGGCGAGGCGACCGTCTGGACGAGAACAGCCGAGGCGATCCACGGACGCAGACCCTCGACCGTCCGGCGCAGTTGCTGAAAGGCCTGGTCGACCTTCTCGCGCGCAGCCTCCCGCGAGCCGGCCGGCTGGTCGAGCCCCAGAACGCGCGCGTCGCTGACCAGCAAGCCCATGTCGAGGCCAGCCGTCCTGACCGGGCTCGACGGATCGAGCGCGTCGACGAGCGCGCGATTGAACGCGCCGACGAAGGTGTCGACCATGAGCCGGTGCCGGAGCCCGGTCCCGGCGATCGAAGGCGCGAGCAGGGACAGCGTGCCGTCTCCGAACACGCCGAGCTTCAGGGCGCTGAAGGGTTGCAGCGGGATGCTGCTCCGAAACACTTCCGCCGCAAGGCGCGCGAGGCTCGCGAGTTGATTCTCATCGAGCGCGTGGCCGGCGAGCGCATGCAGCCGCAGCCCCAGGCCGTCGCCGCGCTCGCCCCGGAGCGCCTTCTGCAAAGCGCGCGCCTGTTCGCGGAAATCGCCCGGCGCGGCCTGGAGCCAGCTCATGGACTTCAACATCGGCGACCCCCTGGGCGCAACGCGATGCGATCAGGCCGCGGTCTTCGCCCCGACCAGCGCGACGAGGTCGCCGACACGCTTGAGCGATTCGATTTCCTTGTTGGTGAACTTGACCTTGAATTTGCGCTCCACCGCGACGATCAGGCGAATGTGGCTCAGGCTGTCCCATTCCTCGATGTCGTCGGCGGTCGTATCGCCGGTGACGATGTTTTCATCGACGTCGATGTCGAAAACATCCGCCATCGCGCCCCGGATCCCATTGAGAATATCATCGCGGCTCATGCAACCTCGCTCACGTCTCGCATGACGGACTTAAAAGTGGAGGTGACAATGGATTCTTTGCGCCCCGCCCGAAAGACTGTCCGGCGACCCTCTTTCGCGGGGCGTTCCTGACACACGGACATGGAGAAATCAAGTCTGGCCCCAGTCCTGCCGAGTCGGACGGCGGACCCCGGAGGCGCATGGAAAGGCTTGGAAAAAAGGCTCCGTCCGAGACGTTCGCCCCGCGCTCCGAACGGCGGCCCCGATCCGCGTCGCCGTCGTCATGACCGCCGCCGCCCGGCCGGTCACATGAACAGGGCTTCCTTCTCCAGCCCCTTGTAGAGCGAGGCGACCTGATCGCCGTAGCCGTTGTAGATCAGCGTCGGGCGCAACTGCCCGTCGTTGAGGAACGTCTCCCGCGCCTGACTCCAGCGCGGATGCGGCACGTCCGGGTTGACGTTGGCCCAGAAGCCGTATTCATCCGGCCCGAGCGTCTCCCAGAAGGTCTCCGGCCGCTTGTCGACGAACGAGACGCGCACGATCGACTTGGTCGACTTGAAGCCGTACTTCCATGGGCAAGCCAGCCGGATCGGCGCGCCCTGCTGCTTGGCGAGCGGCTTGCCGTAGGCGCCGGTGGCGACGAAGGCGAGATCGTTCGTCGCCTCGGCCATGGTCAGCCCCTCGACATAAGGCCACGGCATGAACGTGCGCTGCCCCGGCGCCATCTTCTTGTCGAGGAACGTCTCGAACCGGACATAGGTCGCCGAGGACAGCGGCTTCGCGAAGTCGACGAGCTTCCTAAGCGGAAAGCCGGTCCAGGGAATCGCCATCGCCCAGGCTTCGACGCAGCGGTGCCGGTAGAGCCGCTCCTCGAGCCCCATCGCCTTGATCAGCGCGTCGACGTCGAGCGTCTGCGCCTTTTCGACGAGGCCGTCGATCTTGACCGTCCACGGCCGGGTCTTCAGCGCGCTCGCGTCGAGACGCTTGCTGGTGCTGAATTCGTAGAAATTGTTGTAGGTGAGATTGTATTTCTCGGGCGTGACGTCGCGGTCGAGCGTAAAGGCCGGATTGCGCGGCGCGGGATAGAGAGCGGCCGACGGATCGCCCTCGTCCGCCCGGGCGCCGCCTGCGGACACGGCGAGCGCCCCCGCCGCTCCGAGGCCGGCGAGAAACGAGCGCCGGTCGAAAAACAGCGCCTCGGGCGTCGCGAGACCCTCGGGAATCTCCCAGCCCTTCCGACGGACGACGTGCATGACATAACTCCTCTCGGCCCGAATACGAAGGCGGCGGAGGCCTGGACCTCCATCATTGCTCCGTTTTCGGCGCGAGCGTGGCAGTTGTTACGCCGGTCGAGGCCGCCGCTTCGCGAAACCGTCCGCCGCCGGCGTCGCACGGGTCCGCTCAGTCCGCCGGCAGCGCCTCCATCTCCGCCTCCTTCAGAATGGCTTCGGAGTCCGACTGGCCGGAAAGGCCGGCGTTCAGCTTGTCGCGGTCGAGCTCGCCCTCCCAGGCGGACACGACGACGGTCGCGACGCCGTTGCCGATGATGTTGGTCAGCGCCCGGTTCTCGCTCATGAACTTGTCGATCGAGAACACGATCGCCATGCCCGGCACGAGGCGTGGATCGACCGCCGCGAGCGTCGCTGCGAGGGTGATGAAGCCGGCCCCGGTGACGCCCGAGGCGCCCTTCGAGGTCAGCATGGCGACGCCGACGATGATCAGCTGCTGCTGGAGGCTGAGTGGAATGCCGAGCGCCTGCGCGATGAACAGGGTCGCGAGCGTCATGTAGATGTTGGTGCCGTCGAGATTGAACGAATAGCCGGTCGGCACGACGAGGCCCACGACCGAGCGCGAGCAGCCGAGCTTCTCGAGCTTCGCCATGAGCTGCGGCAGCGCGCTCTCCGACGACGACGTGCCGAGCACGATCAGCAGCTCGTCCTTGATGTAGGCGAGGAAGCGGAAAATGTTGAACCCGTTGGACCACGCAATCAGGCCCAGCACCACCGTGATGAAGAAGGCCGAGGCGAAATAGAAGGTGGCGATCAGGCCGAACAGGCTCCCGAGCACGGTCGGGCCGTACTTGCCGACCGTGAAGGCCATGGCGCCGAAGGCCCCGAGCGGCGCGGCCTTCATGACGATCCCGATCACGCCGAACACCGCGCCGGCCGTGTCGTCGATCAGGCGGCGGAGCCCTGCGGCGCGCTCGCCCATGGCCATCATGGCGAAGCCCATCAGGATCGAGAACAGGAGGACCTGGAGAATGTCGCCCCTGGCGAAGGCTCCAACGACCGAATCCGGGATGATGTCGAGCAGGAAGTCGACGGTCGACTTGTGCGCCGAGGGGTCGGCGTATTTGGCGACCGCGGCGGCGTCGGGATGGCCGCCGAAACCCGCGCCCGGCTGCAGGACATTGCCGATCACGAGGCCGATGACCAGCGCGAAGGTGGAGACCACCTCGAAATAGAGCAGCGCCTTGACGCCGACCCGGCCGACCTTCCTGGCGTCCTGGATATGGGCGATGCCGGTCGAGACGGTGCAGAAGATGATCGGCGCGATCACCATCTTGATGAGCTTGATGAAGCCGTCGCCGAGCGCCTTGACGCCCGGCGTGGTCGCGAAGTCCGGAACGACGATCCCGACCACGGCGCCGAGACAGATGGCGATCAGCACCTGAACGTAGAGCACCCGATACCAGGGCTTCGTCCGGCGCGAGCCCCCTGCGGCGCTCATGGTGATCGGCGCATTCCGTTCCGCTGTCATTCCGCTCCCTCCCCGGCTCCGGCGCGTCTGGGCGCGCCTCGAGTGCGGCCATTGCATGCCGAGTGCGCACGCCAGTCAAGCCGGGCGCGGGCGCGCCATTGGTCGCATACGAGAAGGGGAAAGGCGCCGGCGACACCCTGCGTACGCGGCGTCGGGACGGCTCTCGCCAAGACCCTGCGGCAAACGCGCCGCCGGCAAGCCGTTATCCGGCGAAGAGCGGAGGGCGCGCGAACGTTTTCCCGCTCGCAAAGGCGACGCCGCCGCGTCCCATCGTCCGAAGGCGTCGGCGCGCCCGCATCCCGAGCGGTCCTTCAGCCGCCGCCTGTCGCGTTCACGACCTCGAGGGCCGCACGCCGGCCCTCTCGCGCCGCCCCCTCCATGAAGCCCTGGAAATCGACCGAACAATGCTCGCCGGCGAAATGGACGAGCCCCTGCGCGACGCCCTCGTAGCCCGCAAAGCCGGTGTATTGCCCGACCCGCCAATAGGAATAGGACAGCCGCAGATTGGGGTCGGTGAACGGCGTCGAAAGGATCGCGCGGCCGTTCCAAAGCTCGGCGGAGCCGGGAAACGGCTTGTCGAACGCCTGGGCGAAAGCCTTGGCGTATCCGGCGACGGAAGGGGCGGAGGCGTTCAGATAAGGGGCGGGCGTCACGAACGCAGAAGCGGCGTCTCCACCTGTGTAGTTGGTGATCAGACCGTACGGACCGGGCTGGCCGCGGGTCGTATCCCATGCGGCCTGCGGTCCGTCATCGAGATATTTCCGCTTCTTGCCGAAGTACTTGAACCCGAGGTCGGTATAGAGGTCGCCGTTCGACGTTCCCCAGACGCCCTGCTGGTTCCAGATCCGGTTCGTGTACTGGAGAATGAGCTTCGCGTTGCGGCCGGACCCCAGTTCCGTGATCGCCTTGGTCTTCCGGGCGTCGAATTGGGCTGCGCTGGTGTCGAGCGTTCGAAGCACAGAGAACGGGACCGTCAGGATCACATGATCCGCGACGACCGTTTCGGCCGCGCCGTTCGCGTCGAAGGTCAGCGCCGCCCCGCTCGACGTTTGGGAGATCGCCTGAAGCCGGCGCCCGCTCCGGACGGGCGGATGGCCCTTGGATAGAAGATATTGCGCAATCGCCTTCGGGAGCTGGTCGTTCCCGCCCCGGATGTGGAAGCGCTGGTCGGACGATCCGTAGATCGAAAAAGCCCCGGCCGCCGGCTGAGCCGAAAGCGCGTAGACGATGTTGAGCGAGGACTGATCGTCGGTCGGCGCGCCGTATTCCTGCTCATAGGCGGAGTTGAGCAATCGTCCCATCCGTGACGAGAGCCCACCCGGCACGCGGTCGGCGATCCAATCGTAGACGCTCACCTTGTCGAACGCCAAGCCATACGAATTGTAGCTGTTCCAGACCGTGTTCCCGCCGGTCGCACTGGCGTCGCGGCTCGCCGCTCTGTAGACCGCGACGAAGTCCGCCGCCGCCTGCGAGCCCTCGTAATACTCGTAGATCGTCGAGTTCGGCCCGGACTGCAGATAGTATGTTTCGGTCGAGCCGGGCGGCTCCGCAGCGATCATATCGGTCAGCGCGAGCCCGAAACGCGCGGCGAGCCTCATCATCGTCGTATGATCGCTGTCGATCATCTCGCCGCAATATTCCGAGACCGGCGCATACGACGGATAGCTCCAGTACGACGTCTCGCTGTGCATCCGGCCGCCGACGCGATCGGACGCCTCGTAGATCGTCGCCGTCAGCCCTTTGTCGGCGAGCGTCAGCGCCGCGCTCATGCCCGCGATGCCGGCCCCGACGATGGCGATGCGGCCGGGATTGGCCGCGCGCGCGGGCCGTGCGCCGCCGAGCGCCCCGGCCGCCACGCCGAGCGCGCCCATGCCCGCCAGGAGTTCCCGGCGCGACAATTCTCGTTCGCGGGAAAGCGCGTAGACCTCCGCCGGGTCGCGTCCCAGACGTTGTGCGAGCGCCTGATTGCGGGCGAGCGTCCTCACCCACCGCATCATCGAACTGCGCGCCATCGTTCCCTCCTTGGCCAGCGCAGTTCGCGTCGCGCAAGCCGCGTCGCAACCGCTGCGTGACCGCCAGATTGAATTCTTCGAAAGACGTATATTTCGGTGTCGAGCGCTCCGTACCGGAGGCCCTCTCGCGCTCACGGACAGAGTGTCTTTCAGCGGCCGAGCAGCGTCAACCCGGCGGACGGAAAAGAACGAACGTTCGCCTGCATCTCACCGCTTGATCGCGATGCGATAGGGTTCCTTCCGCTCCCCCTTGCCCTGCGGCCTTCGGCCGCTTCCTTCTCCCAGTGGGAACCCCTTCCCCCTCGGGGGGAAGGTGGCCGGCGAAGCCGGTCGGACGAGGGCCTGCCGTCCCTCAATTCCGATTTCATTCCTTGTACCAAGTGATCTGGACGCCGTTGGCGACGAGGCGCCCGTCGGGCGTCCAGAGCGCGCAATTCTGGTCGGCGAAGCCGTTGTGGAAGATCGCGGCGTCGGCCTCGCCGAGCAGCGGCGCGGCGCCGATCGCCGCCAGTTCGTCCGCGCCGACATGGAAATAGGTGGTGAGCGACACCGTCGCCATCGGCTGGAACGTGCCGCGCGCGTGCATGATGCGCACGAAGAAGGCGTCCGACAGCGCGGCGAGCGACAGGAAGTCGAGCGGGCGCGCCGGCAGGTCTTGGATGTAAGCGAGCGAGCGAGCGCTGGCGACGACCCCGTCGCTGCGGGGAAAATCGTCGAGCCCGCCCTCGGCGAAGCGGAACGAATAGCGGCGCGTCCACTCCGGCCGCCCGGTCTTGGTCATTTCCGGCAGGCCGTCGCGCGGCGGCGCGGCCGGGCCGCTGACCGGGTAATGCGACCAGACGGGCTTGCGCGCGCCGCAGACGGCGCTCGCGGTCGTGCAGACCATGCCCTTCTGCTTCAGCTCCATCGACCAGTGCTGGGTGGTCTTGCCGCCGCGCTGGAGCTTCGTCTCGATCTCGAATTCGCCGTCGGCGATGGGGCCGCAGAAATTCACCGTGAGCGCGATCGGGTCGGCGGCGCGGCGCGGATCGACGAGCACCGCGTTCATGAGCGCCGCCGCGGTCACGCCGCCGAACGGCCCGGCCATGTTGGCGTAAGCGGGGTGCGTCGCCCCGGCATGCCAGCCCTCCCCGAGCGGGACCAACCGCGTCGCCTCGTCGAGCCTGTGCGCCTCGGGCTGCATCGCTTCTCACGCCTCCGGGACGGCCCCGAACCGAAGCGGCTTCAGACCTTCTCGACCTGGCCGAACTCGAGGTCCACAGGGGTCGCGCGGCCGAAGATCGACACCGCGACCTTGACGCGCGAACGAGACTCGTCGACCTCCTCGACCGTTCCGTTGAACGAGGCGAACGGCCCGTCGGCCACGCGCACGTTCTCGCCGATCTCGAATCGGATCGCCGCCTTCGGCCGCTCCACGCCCTCGGCGACCTGCCCCTTGATGCGCTCGGCCTCGTGATCGGGGATCGCCATCGGCTTGTTGTCGGCGCCGAGGAAGCCCGTCACCTTCGGCGTGTTCTTGATGAGATGGTAGACCTCGTCGGTCAGGTCGCACTTCACCAGGACGTAGCCGGGGAAAAACTTCCGCTCCGCGTTGATCTTGCGCCCGCGCCGGACCTCGACGACGTTCTCTGTCGGCACCAGGATTTCCTCGAACTTCTCCTCGAGGCCGCGCTGGGCGGCCTGCTCGCGGATGGTCTCTTTGACCTTCTTCTCGAAGTTCGAATAGGCGTGGACGATGTACCAGCGCATGGTCATGTTTTTTGTTCCGAAATGGGTCCGGCGCCGCCGAGGGCGCTCAGCCGCCGCGTCCGAAGCCGAGCGCGAGGCCGACCAGCACCCGCAGCGCCTCGTCGACCACCGTGAAGAAAATGCTGGCGAAGACGACGAGCAGCAGCACGAGCCCGGTCGTGATCAGCGTCTCGCGCCGAGTCGGCCAGACGACCTTCGAGGCTTCCGCGCGGACCTGCTGGATGAATTCGAAGGGGTTGGTCATACCGCCGGTTCCGGTGACGTTCAGGGGGCGGCCGGCTTCGAACCGCCAGCCAGAAAAACTCGCGGCGCGGGGCCTCTCGGCGCCGCGCCACCTAAATCTCATATAGGAAGACCCGGCCGCCCGCCAAGCGAAATGTGACATTCCGGTCTCGGAACCGTCATGCCGCCCTCTTCGGCTTGGCTGGAGAGGACGTCATAGGCGACGGGCGAGGGGCCAGGAACGCAGGGCGCGCTGTAGCCGCGCTCGCCGAGCGCGGGCCGCGGTCATCGACCGCGGCTACAGGCTTACGCCCGAAAATGCTTCGACAGCTTCAGCCCCTGATGCTGATAGTTCGAGGTCGCGCCCGCGCCGTAGAGTTCGTCGGCCGCGTCGGCGAGCTGCTCGAACACCAGCCGCCCGACCGGCTGGCCGTCCTCGAGCAGGAACGGCACGTCGCGCGAGCGCACCTCGAGCACCGCCCGCGCCGCCGGGCGCCCGTCGGCGCCCTGCCCGAAGCCCGGATCGAAGAAGCCGGCGTAGTGGACGCGGAACTCGCCGATCGCCGGGTCGATCGGCGCCATCTCGGCGGCGAGGTCGGCGGGAATCTGCATTTTTTCGCGCGAGGCCAGAATGTAGAACGCGTCGGGGTCGAGCACGAGGCGCCGATCCGCGCGGGCGATGATCGGCTCCCAGAAATCCGCCGCCGCATAGCCGCCGACCCGGTCGACGTCGATAACGTCGCTGTTCTTGATCGCCCGGTAGCCGACGACCTCGCCCGCCGCCCCGGTGAGCCCGACATGGACAATGAGGCCGTCGCGGAGCGCCAGCGGCTGGTCGACGAGCGGCGAGGCCGCGTGCCGCGCCCGCAGGGCGCCGGCGTCGAGGAGGAGCGGCGCGCCGCCGTCGCGCAAGCGCAACTGGTTGAGCCGCGTGCCTTCGCGCACCCGCACGCTGAAGCTGCGCGGCGAGATTTCGGCCCAGACCGGCCCCGCGTAACGCGCCGGCACGGCGTCGAACGCGTCAGACCCGTCGACGATCAGGCGGGTGAAGATGTCGAGCCGGCCGGTCGAGCTTTTCGGATTGGCGGCGCCGGAAATCCCGGCCGGCAGCGCGAGGCGCTCCATCAGCGGCGCAATGTAGACGATGCCCTTCTCCAGCACCGCGCCCTCGCCCGAAAGCGACACGCGTTCCGGATTGAGGCTCGCGAGCCGTTCCGCGACGCTCGATCCCCGGCCCGGCAGAAAACTCGCCCGGACGCGCCAAGCCTCCGCGTCCAGGCGGAGGTCGAGGCTCGCCGGCTGCAATTGCGAGGGCTCGATCGGCGCCGCAGCACCGAGCGCGCCCGACTGCACGAGCGCCAGGATTCGCTGGCGCGCGAGCAGGCCCTCGGGACGGCTTTCCGGCTCGTTTTCGCTTCTCATCGTCCAAAGGCATACAGCCAATGGACCATTGGCGAAAGCGGCCTTGCCCGCTTCACGCCCCGTGAAGCGCGCGGGAGCCCCGCCTTGGCCGGTCAGCCGGACTGCGCCTCGGGCTTTTCCTTGGTCTTGCCCCCGGCGCCGAAGTGCAGCGCCGGAATCTCGCGCAGAATGATGCGGACCGAATCGCGCGGCGCCTCGATCGCCTCCACGATCGCGTCCGTGACCTTGGCGATCAGGCGGCGCTTGGCGTCGGCCGTGCGCCCTTCGATCAGGGTGATCTCGACGATGGGCATGAGGCTACTCCGCGACGCGGATCGACACAGATCCGAGGTTCTGCATGGTGAGCCGCACGCGCTCGCCCACCTTCAGCGCATGCGCGGCGGTCGCCCCGCCCGCCAGGATGATCCAGCCCGCTTCGAGCCGCCCGAGCGCCGCGCCCGCGAGCCGCGCCGACGCCACCAGCGAGCGCGACGGATTGCCGAGGATCGCCGCGGTCGAGCCGATCTCGACCGGGCGCCCGTCGACCTCCATCACGAGGCCGAGGTTGGAGAAGTCCTGATCCGGCCGCGACCAGTCGCCGACCACGAAGCCGGACGACGAGGAATTGTCGGCGATCACGTCGGGCAGCGCGAACTTGAAGTTCTGGTAGCGCGAATCGATGATCTCCATCGCCGGCGCGATCGCCGCGACCGCCGCCAACGCTTCGGCCGCGGTCACCTCGCCGGTCAGCGGCGCCTTGAGCAGGAAGGCGAGTTCCGGCTCGATGCGCGGATGGACGTAACGCCGCTTCGACAGCGACGCGCCCTCTTCGAGCCGCATGGCGTCGGTCAGCCGGCCCCAGACGACTTCGTCGAC
>CAIZGR010000415.1 GCA_903932535.1 uncultured Hyphomicrobiales bacterium
ACGGTTTCCTGTCCGAGAATTCGGAGTTCGCGGAATTGTGCGCACTGGCCGGGGTCGCGTTCGTCGGACCGCCACCAGAGGCGATGCGGGCGATGGGGCTCAAGAACTCGGCCAAGGCGTTGATGCAGAAGGCTGGCGTGCCCGTAGTGCCGGGCTATCACGGCGACAACCAGACGCCGAAGTTCCTGCGCGAGAAGGCCTATGAGATCGGCTATCCGGTGCTCATCAAGGCGATCGCCGGCGGCGGCGGGCGCGGCATGCGCCGGGTCGACGCGCATGTCGACTTCGAGGCGGCGCTCGAAAGCGCCAGCCGCGAGGCGCAGGCGGCGTTCGGCGACGGGCGCGTGCTGATCGAGAAATACGTCTCCTCGCCCCGTCACATCGAGATGCAGATTTTCGCCGACAGCCACGGCAACTGCGTCCACCTGTTCGAACGCGACTGCTCGCTGCAGCGGCGGCATCAGAAGGTGATCGAGGAATGCCCGTCGCCGGGACTGCCGGAAGCCACGCGCGCCGCCATGGCGCAGGCGGCGACCGGCGCGGCGCTCGCCGCAGGCTATCAGGGGGCCGGCACGGTCGAGTTCATCGCCGATTCGTCCCGCGGCCTTGCGGCCAACGACTTCTACTTTCTCGAGATGAACACCCGGCTCCAGGTCGAGCATCCCGTGACGGAGGCGGTGACGGGGCTCGATCTCGTCGCGTGGCAATTCTGGGTCGCCTCCGGGGAGCCTCTTCCGCTTCGGCAGGACGCGATCGTCTGCAATGGGGCGGCAATCGAAGCGCGCGTCTACGCCGAGGACCCGGAGCATAATTTCCTGCCGTCGCCGGGACGCATCCTCGAGACGAGCCTCGGCGCAGAATCCGCCCGTCCGGGCGTGCGGGTCGACACGGGGGTCGCGACCGGCGACAGCGTGACGCCGTTCTACGACGCGATGATCGCCAAGCTGATCGTCCACGCGCCGACCCGGGCCGAGGCGCTCGCGAGCCTCGATCACGAGCTCGACCGCGCCATCGTCATCGGCCCCAAGACCAACCTCGGGTTTCTGCGCGCCTTGATGCGGAGGCCCGAGGTCGCGGCGGGGACGTTCGACACCGGCTTCATCGATCAGCGCCTCGCGAGCCTCGGCGCCGCGCCGCATCCGCCGAATCCGCGCGCCCTGCTCGCCGCGGCGCAGGTGCTGCTCGACCGGCGCGACGCCGCCCGCGTCTCGCCGCTTTCGCCCTTCGACCCGTGGGCGGTCGCCGATTCGTTCGAGCTCGTCGGGGCGCGGCGGGTGGGGCTCGACCTGCTCGTCGACGGCAAGCCCGAACGCCTGCACGCGATCGAGGAGGGGGACCACGCGCTCGAGGCGGCGGGGCATTCGGCGCCGGGGCATGACGCTCGCGCCGCGCCGGCCCTGTTCGAGACGCCCGACGGGGTCTACGCCTTCCTCGGCGGCCGGCAGGCTTACGTCGAGCTGGTCGATCCGCTGGAGGGGTCGGCAGGCGCCCCCGAGGAGGGGGACGGCGGCGTGCGCGCGCCGATGAACGGGCGGGTCGCGGCCCTGCTCGTCGCCGAGGGGGACGCGGTGGAGGCTGGGCAGCGCCTCGCGGTGGTCGAGGCGATGAAGATGGAGCACGCCCTGACCGCCCCGTTCGCGGGCGTGGTCCGCGACCTCGTGTCGGACATCGGCGACCAAGTCGAGATGGGCGAGCGGATCCTGCGGGTGGAGGCGCCGGAGTGAGCCGGCGGGGCGGGCGCGGTCTTCGAAAAAGAGTCGTTTTATGTCAATGGCTTAGGCGGAATTTTGGAGGATTGGTAACTGCCAAGCCGGGGTGAGTCCGAAATGTCACATCCCATGCAGGATCGTTTGCGGGGCTGCGATTTTGCGAGACAGGGCCGCGGACTTCTGAATCTTGGGTGGAATGAATCTTCCGCCCGAAGTCGAGGAGCTGATCGATTCGCTCAGACGCGAGATCGAGGCGCTTCGGGCCGAGAACGCCGAGCTTCGGCGACGGCTGGGGCTGGACAGCTCCAACAGCTCGAAGCCGCCGTCGAGCGACGGGCTGAAGAAGAAGCCTCGGGTCCTGAAGAGCCTGCGCACGCGCACGGGCAAGCCGAGCGGCGGTCAGCGAGGCCACGACGGGGACACGCTGCGCCAGGTCGCCGAGCCCGACGCGATCGTCGAGCACGCGGCCGAGGTCTGCGAGCATTGCCGGGCGCCCCTTCCGGCGGATTCGAAGGTCGCCGAGGAGAAGCGCCAAGTCTTCGATCTTCCGGAGCGGCTGCTGCTCGTGACCGAGCACCGCGCGGCGATCCACGACTGCCCGGCCTGCCGCCTGCGCACCCGCGCCGTCTTTCCCGAGGGCGTGGTCTCGCCGGCCCAGTACGGCGATCGCGTGAAGGCTGCGGCCGTCTATCTCAACGCGCAGCAGCTCGTGCCCGAGGAGCGGACCGCGCAGATCCTCAACGACCTGTTCGACGCGGCGGCGGCGTGCGGGGCGAGCGTGGCGGGATGGGTTCGCCGCAAGGCCGAGGCGCTGGCGCCGGTCTGGCGCGGCGTCGGCGCCTGCGTCGCGGCGGCGCCGGTGCGCTGCCTCGACGAGACGGGCTTCCGCATCGCCGGCAAGACGCAGTGGCTGCACACCGCCTCGACCCTGACCCACACGTTCTATCGCGCCGGCGAGCCGCGCTCGGCCGTTCCCGAATTCGAGGGTGGCGTCGTGGTGCACGACCACTGGCGCGCCTACTACGCTCTCGAGAACGTCCTCCACGCCTTCTGCAACGCCCATCTCCTGCGCGAGCTTCAGGCGGTCATCGAGTTCGACAAGGAGCCCTGGGCCGAGGCCCTGCGCGCGACGCTCCTCGACGCCAACGAGGCCGAGCAAAAACCCAAGGCCGCGGGCCACTCGGCGCTCCCGCCCGAAGTCGTCAAGGGGTTCGAGGACCGGTACTGGGCCGCCGTCCGGGAAGTCCTCGCCCTGCACCTGAGCCTGCCGGACTTCGATCCCGGAAAGAGCCCGAAGAAGCGCAAGAAGCAGCGA
>CAIZGR010000416.1 GCA_903932535.1 uncultured Hyphomicrobiales bacterium
CGCCCTCGCGCTCACCATTGCATCGCGAAGCGCCGGTTGCGATTGCGAGGTCTTTGGCAGCGGCGCCGGAGTCCGGATCGACGCCCGGACGATCTACGCGCCTGACGGCGCCGTCATCTGCGGCCCAAAATTGCCTGACGACGCGAGACTGCTCGATCATCCGATCGTCGTCGTCGAAGTCCTGTCGCCGAGCACGGCGGCGATCGACCACGGCCCGAAGTTCAGCGGCTATTTCTCGCTGCCGAGCGTCGAGCACTATCTCATCCTCGACGCCGAGCGGCGCGTCGTCGTCCACCACAAACGCGGCCTGGGCGACGCGATCGAGACGCGCGTGCTGACAGCGGGCTCGGCAAAGCTCGACCCGCCGGGCTTCGAGGTCGCGGTCGAAGCGCTCTTCCCGCCGATCGCGGAGTAAGGCGAGTCTTGGCGTTCGAGCGCGTCAGCCGTGATTTCAACCGATCGACGGGACCCATGAGATATGGCGCGCTTCGGACGCCGCCTCAGGAAGACCGCCGCCGCAATGTCCGCTTAATCCCGGCGCGCTAATGTCGCCTCATGACCGCGCCGCCCGATTCCGCCGTCCTCCCCGCCGCGCCCGATCTCGCGACCGCAGTGGGCGCTTGGCTGCGCCATCTCGCGGCGGAGCGCAAAATGTCGGCGCATACGATCGAGGCCTACGGCCGCGACGTCAGGCAGTTCCTCGCCTTTCTCGCCGAGCGGTTCGGCGCGCCGCCTTCCGTCCGAGACTTCGTCGACTGCGCGCCGGGCGACCTGCGCGCCTTCCTCGCCCGCCGCCGGGCGGAGGGAATAGAAGGGCGCTCGCTGCAGCGCGCGCTTTCGGCCTTGCGATCGCTCTCCCGCGCCATCGCGCGCGAGACGGGCGAGACGGCCTCGGCGCTCGGGGCGATCCGGGCGCCGAAGGCGGCGCGCCGCCTGCCCCGGCCGCTGAGCCCTCCCGACGCCCGGGCCGTGACGACGACCGAGCCGCGCGCGGGCGAAGCGCGCGACCCGTGGATTCTCGCGCGCGACGCGGCCGTGCTCGCGCTCTGCTACGGCGCGGGCCTGCGCATCTCCGAGGCGCTCGGCCTCAGGCGCGCCGACGCGCCGGTCGGCGCGGTCGAGGCGGTGACGGTGGTCGGCAAGGGCCGGAAGACGCGCTCGGCGCCGATCATCGCGCCGGTCAGCGCGGCGGTCGAAGCCTATCTCGCCCTCTGCCCCTGGGCGCTGGAGGCCGACGGCCCCCTGTTCGTCGGCGCGAAGGGCGGCCCGCTGTCGCCGCGGATCGTGCAACTGGCCATGGAGCGGATGCGCGGAGCGCTCGGCCTGCCCGACAGCGCGACGCCTCACGCGCTGCGCCATTCCTTCGCGACCCACCTGCTCGCCCGCGGCGGCGATCTGCGCACCATCCAGGATCTGCTCGGCCACGCCTCGCTGTCGACCACCCAGGTCTACACCGGCGTGGACAGCGCCCGGCTGCTCGCCGCCTACCGAGCGGCCCATCCGCGCACGTGAGGCGCGGCGCGCGACTTGTCGGGCGTCCGCGATACCCGCGAACGGCGTAAGTATTCAGGGCGCCCCCTACGATGGCCGCCGCTCGGACAGCGGGTCGAAACGCGGCGGACGCGCCGAAAAATTCGTCAACAACAAGTCGAAAACGACTGTTATGTCCAATAGGCCGGCGCATTGCGGCTTGCGCGCGCCGTTTGACAGAAATATTCGATTGTTTCACTGTCGGGGGTTCTCAGCGGGAAATGATGACCATGTCAACTGTCTGGGACAAACTGTTCGGGAACGCGCAGACGCCGGCGAACGACGCTTTGGAGCCGGCGTCCCAGGACGACGAGCCCGACCCCGAAACGGCGAAGGCGAAGGCGCCGTTGCTTCCCAGGCCGAACGTCCAGCGCCGCGTCGCCGACGCGACGCCGAAGTCGCAGGTGGTGGCGCGCACCTTCGATTCCATCGGCCGCCGCAACGAATTGCTGCGCGCTCATCTCGACGCGATCGAACTGTCGTTTCGGAACATCGAGGCGATCCGGGCGCAGTTTCACGAGGGCCTGATCCCGATCGATCAGACGCTCGCGGAAATCGAGCGCACCAAGATCGCCCAGGTCGAGACCGAGCGGAAGCTGGAGGCGCTGATCGCCGCGCATGACCGGCTGAAGAGCGATCACTCCGCGATCACGGTCGAACGCAACGCGATGGTCGTCAAGCAGGACGAGCTGGCCGCGCGCGTCACGGATCTCGAGCGCAACATCGGCGCCGTCCAGACCTCTTCGTCCGAGGCCCGCGCCGCGCTCGCCGAGCGGACGGCGAAACTCGAACGCGTCGAGCGCGAGCTCGAGGACAACCGGCGCCGCCTCCAGACGGTCAGCGACCAGCTTCCCTCCCTGCGCACCGAGTTCGCCGCCAAGGAGAAGCGGCTGCAGGAAGTCGAGCAGCAGAGCGCGAGCCTGCACGACCAGAACGACCTCTTGAACCAGGAGAACCGCACCCTTCGCACCCGGATCGAGGAGTTCGTCGCCAACACGACCAAGCTCAACCGGAACGTGAGCGAGCTCGAAGGCCGGCGCGAGGACCTCAACCGCCGGGTGGACGAACTCGAGCAGGCGCTGGCGCACGAAGCCGCAGCGCATGCGAAGTCTAAAGCCGAGCATCTCGACGCGGCGGAAGCGCAGCGGCTCAGCCAGAGCAGCCTTTGCGAAGAGCTCAGCGCCGTCAACGCGCGCTTCACGGCGGCCGAGAAACTCCTGTCCGACGCCCGAGCGACGCTGCGCGAGCGCGAGGCGGCCATCCGAAGCCACGAGCAGCGCGCCCTCGAATACGCGCTCACGGGGAAATCGAAGGACGCCGCCCTCGCCGGCCTCGAGAAGGACCTGAACGCGCTCAGGAGCGCCCACGCCGAGGTCGACGCCGCCCGGATCGTCGCCACGGAGAGGTCGACCAACCTCGCCAAGACGCTCGAGGACAGGGAAGTTTCGCTCCAGCGCGCCGAACAGCGCATCGAGAGCCTCGAGGCCAAGGTCGCCGAGCAGAACCGGATGATCCAGGGCGATCGCGACCTGTCCGAGGAGAGGATCGCGAAGCTCAAGGACCAGCTCGAGGCCGAGTCGGCGGCGCGCGCCTTCGCGGAAGGCGCGCTTCAGTTGGCTAGGCAGGAACGCGGCGGACGCCGTCCGGACGGAGACGGCCAAGCGGCTGCGAAGGACGGGCCGCCCGCGTAGGCCCAGGACGACTCCGGACGCGAAAAGGTTGCACGTCTGCGCGGATAGACCGGTTCCACACGAGCGCGGGATCATGTCCCGCGGGGCTTCGTGTCCCGCGGGATTTTTTATGTCCCCCGGGGCTTGGCCCGCGTGGTCGGGGCGGCGCTCGCGGGATCTTCCGGCCAGGAATGGCGGGGATAGCGTCCGCGCAGGTCCGCTCGCACCGCGGCCCACGAGCCGCGCCAGAAACCGGGCAGGTCGCGGGTGATCTGGATCGGCCGATGCGCCGGCGACAACAGATGCAGCGTCAGCGGGATGCGCCCGCCCGCGACGGAGGGGTGCTCGGCGAGGCCGAACATCTCCTGCACGCGCAGCGCGATCGAGGGTCCGCCTTCGGCCTCGTAGTCGATCGCGGCGGCCGTGCCGGTCGGCGCCTGGAAGTGGGTCGGGGCCTCGTCGTCGAGCCGGCGCCGAAGCGCCCACGGCAGCAGGGCGTGGAGGGCGTTCGCGAGATCGTCGGCGCCGATCTCGTCGAGGCGGGTCTTGCCGAGGAAGAAGGGCGCGAGCCATTCCGCGTCCTCGACGAGCCGTTCGTCGGACAGGTCCGGCCAGGTTTCGCCTTCGGCGCGGCGGAGAAACCTAATCCGGTCGCGCCATTGCCGCAGCGCCTTGCTCCACGGCAGCCGGTCCACGCCCAGCGTCAGCACGCCGCGCGCCAGCGCCGACGCGCTCGCCGCGTCCGCCGGCACGGCCAACGTCTGCTCGGCGAGCGTCAGCGCGCCGAGACGCCTGCGGCGGCGCGCCCGCAGCGACGCGGAGCCGCGATCGAAGGCCAGTTCGTCGGCCGTCGCGATCGCGGCCCCTGCGACCGCCTCGATGCCGGCGAGGCTCAGGGGCGCGGCGAGCAGGATGCGCGCCGAACCCGCGCGGCCCGCGACCTCGCCGATTGCGAGATACGGCTCGCCGGCGAGCGGTTCATGCGCCTCGAGCGCCGCCGCCCGGCCGTTCGCCATCAGGAACGCTCCGCGCTGCCCGCGCGCGATCGCGATGCGGTCGGGATAGGCGGAGGCGAGCAGGGCGCCGGCCGGCTGCCCTCCCCCTCGGGGCGAGGGGTCGGGCGCGTGGGGCGGGCTCGCGCCGGCCGGCGTCGCCTCCGCCGCCCGCCGCGCCAGC
>CAIZGR010000417.1 GCA_903932535.1 uncultured Hyphomicrobiales bacterium
CGTCGGCGCGGGAGCGGGCGCGGCGGCCGGCGCCATCGGAGCGGCGGGCGCCGCCGCGGGGGCCGCGGCCGGGGCGCCCGCGTGACGGGTGCGGCAGCCTTTCAGGAACTCCTGCCAAGTCTGCCCGTTCGTCGTGCTGTTCGCCTTGGCGGCCTGCCACTCGGCGCCGCAATCCTTCATGATGCTTTGCTGGGCCTCGGCGGCGCCGGTCGCCGTCAGCCCCAAGGCCGCCGCGAGGAGAAACGCCGCCGCCGAAGCCCGGAACGTTCGGATATTCATGTCCACTCCCTGAGTTGCCCTGGTCGTCCGGCCTTTCGAAGGCCGGAAGCCGACGACCCGACCGAAGCGCCGGGCGTTGTCGTTCTCATGCCGACGTTCTGCGGAACCCGGCAAGAACAGGCAGTAACTATGAATTTTCGAAGCCGGTCAAGGCTTGTCCAGGCTTGCCGAAGTCCGTCGAATGATCCGGCCCGTTCAGCAGGGGCGGCGACACCTTCGCGCTCGCGTTCGGAGATGCAAGTCAATCCCTTCCTGCCTCCCGAGATCGATCCGATGAACGAACGCAATGCGCCAAACCGGTTCTTCCGACACGCCCGATCGGCGCGAAAACATCACGCCGCCGCAACCGGATTTCGCCTCCGCCGCTCGACCGCTTCTTTGTCCATTTTTCCTGGTCCCATGATAAAGGTATCGAGCCGGGCAGCGTTGTTATCTCTCCAAATTTGAGCCGATATTGCACCGCGCGGCGCGAGGTGTAAAATATTTACATAATTATTTATCGGGATAGGGGTGTTGTCCACGAAAAAAACTCGACGGCCTCGCCCCTCGGCTATTCCCTTTTACGGAGCGGCGCTTGCGGTCGCGGTCCTCGTTGCGCTGCTGTGCGGGTATGTGGTCTGGCAGATTCGGGCGGGGGACTACACTTCGAGCGCGCGGGCTTCGCTCAACACCGCGAGGCTGCTCGCAGACAATATCGGGGATTCGTTCGACCAACTCGACGCGCTGCTGAGGTCGACCGGGCGGTTGTACGTCGACGGCGCCGAAAGCGGGCCGGACGAAAGGGCGCGACTCGCCGTTCGCATGAAAGAAGAGATCACCGACCATCCCATCGTCGCGCGATTCTCCGTCGCCGATCCCGACGGGCGGCCCGTGCTGATCACGGGCCCGATCGATCCGGATCGGCGCGGGGCGAATTTTTCCGACCGCGAATATTTCAAGCGCGCAGCGGCGGGCGAGCCGGGACCGATCTTCCAGGGGCCTATGAAGGCGAAATTCGCCGACGAGTGGGTCATCGTCATGGCGAGGCGCATGGAAGACGCCGACGGACACTTCCACGGCGTCGTCGCCGCCAGCATTCCGGTCGGGTCCTTCGAGAAACTGTTCTCGACGCTCGATTACGTCGACCACGGCGTCGCCGGGTTCTGGACCGGCGCCGGCGCCTTCATCGCCGCGCACGTGGCCACGGATACCCCTCCTCCCGTACCCGCGAAGATTGGCATGGCGACGAGCCTCTCCGAGGCGGCAAAGGCTCTGCTGCGCGAGCGCCCCGAACTGGACCACGCCGTGTACATGGGCGTTTCGCCCGTCGACCACGTCGAACGGCTCTTCGCTTTTCAGAAACTCAAGCATGCGCCCTTCTTCGTCACCGTCGGACAGCCGAAGGCCGACCTCGATCGGCCCTGGCTCCGGCTCGCGTTCGAGCTCGGCCTGCTCTGCCTTGCGGTCACCGCCGGCGCGTTCCTGATCGCGCGCAGGCTGCATGGGTCCTCTGTGCTCCTGAGCAGGGAGAAGGCGCTGCTGGAAACGCGCGTCGCCGAGCGGACAGCGGAAATCGAGACGAAAAGCCGGGCCTTGATCGCGAGCGAACGGAAGTTCAGCGACGTCGTGGCGCACGCTCCCAACGCCATGGCGATCTTTACCGCGGACGGACGCATCGTCGCGGTCAACGACGCGCTGTGCGACTTGCTCGGCTATTCGCGCGACGAATTCGTTTCATCAGGCATCCAGAGCGCCGTCGCGCCCGGGGAGAAACCTTTCAATCCCGAAAATTTGCGCCGTCTTGCAGCTGGAGAGTTGAAGACCGATCGAATCGTAAAGCGCTACCTTCACAAGGACGGGAGACAGATTCCGATGCAGGTGGACACTTCGGTGGCCAGAACCGCATCGGGAGGGGTCGAGTATTTCATCTTGCAGGGGCAGGACGTCTCGGCGCGGCTCGCCTACGAAGAACGCCTGGGAGCAATGCAGGACACGAGCATCGACGGTATCTGCATCCACGATCTCGACGGCGCCATTGTCGAATTCAGCCAGTCCTTTGCGGACATGCACGGCTACAGCCGCGACGAGATCAAGACGCTGTTTATCGCGGATATCAACGTCGCCAGAACGGCGAGTGAACTTTCGTTGGCGTACCGGGCGCTGGCCCAAAGCGATAAAGTCGTAACCGTCGAAACGCGGCACCGTCACAAGGACGGAACGATCTTCGACGTCGAAGTCTGCCTCAAGGCGATCGAACTGAGCGGAAAGAGCTACGTTTACAGTTCCGCGCGCGACATCACAGCGCGCAAGCGCTGGGAACAGGCGCTCGCCGAGAGCCGGAAACTGATTCGGGCCGTGTTCGATTCTTCGCCCTATGGCAACGCCTTGTTCGACGCGAATCTCGAGTGCGTCCTCCGCAACGCGTATTACGGGCAGATCCTCGATCTGCCTCGGGATCTGCTCGACCGCAAACCCTTCCGGCTGATCGATCAGTTCTGGTTCCGCTACAATCGCGGCGATTTCCCGGAAGAGAAATCCGGAAAGGATCTCTTCGACCGCTTTTTCGGCCAGGGACAGGTTCGCCAGGCGCGACGCGTGGAGCGCAGGCTGAGCACGGGACGCTGGATCGAGACGCATTTCGTCCCGCTCGATTTCGGCTACCTGGTGGTGACCTGTTCGGACGTCACCGATTACAAGACCGTCGAAAGCGAATTGCGCGCGACGAAAGAGCGTCTCGAAGCCGCCGCCGCCGCCGGCGTGATCGGCGTGTGGGAATATGATCTCCTGAACAACGCCATGTTCTGGGACCCCGTGATGTACCGGCTCCACGGGGTGCGGGAGGAGGACTTCGAGAGCCCGCTCCACGCTTCCGTGGACACATTGCACCCGGAAGACCGGGCGCGGGTGTCGCTGGCCTTTATCCGCGCCTTCGAAACCGCGAGCAACGTCGAGCTGGACGTCCGGACCGTGAGGCCGGACGGCGCCTCGAGCTATATGAGGACGTTCGCCCGGCCGATGCTCGGCCCGGAGGGCAAGTGCACGCGCATGGTCGGCGTCGCCTACGACGTCACCGAGCAGACCGAAGCCCTGCGCGCGCTCAAGGAGGCCAAGGCTCAGGCGGAGAACGCGAAGGCTCAGGCGGAAGCCGCCAACCAGGCGAAGTCCGAGTTTCTCGCCAACATCAGCCACGAGATCCGCACGCCCCTCAACGCCATCGTCGGCATGACCGAGCTGCTGGCCCGCAGCGCGCGCGACGAAGAGCAGGCCGGTTACGTCCGGACGCTCGATTCCTCCGCGCGCAGCATGCTCGTCCTGCTCACCGACCTCCTCGATCTCTCCAAGATCGAGGCGGGACAGCTCGAGCTCAACGAGATCCCGTTCTCGCTCGC
>CAIZGR010000418.1 GCA_903932535.1 uncultured Hyphomicrobiales bacterium
GCTCGCCTCGTCGGCCGAGATCGACGAGCGCTACGTCCAGAAACACCTGGGCCACGCGTCAGCCGAAATGACCCGCCGCTACCAGCGGCGCCGCGACCGCTTTCGCGTCAATCTCACCAAGGCGGCGGGGCTGTGATTGCGGGAATCGGCCTCCATTGCCGAGCCCCCTCCCCTATTGGATGCGAACGCAAAGGCAAAATGGAACGCAAGGCTTTTGGCTAAGCGCTTCAATTTGAAATCGTGAGGCAAAAGCGACACTCGAGGACTGGCACGAGGACACGGTGCTTCCCTCTGGCCGGCGCGGATGCGCTTGCAGGTCACGTCGCTTCGACCTAGGTTTAGGTACACAATGTGTATCTATCACGCTATGGTGTGGGGAAGGAGATTTGCAATGGCTACGACCACGACCAAGGAGACGACCCCGCCGCCGGTCACGCGCGCCGTGAACCTGCGCGTGCGCGAGGATGTGCGGGACCTGATCGACCGGGCGGCGCGCGTCAACGGCAAGACGCGCTCGGACTTCATGATCGAGGCGGCGCGGCAGGCCGCCGAGAACGCGCTGCTGGATCAGACCTTCGTGCGGGTCGATACCGAAACCTATGCTCAATTCCTGAGCGTATTGGACCGTGCGCCGTCCGGCGAGGGGTATGAGCGGCTGATGCGCGCCCCGAAGCCCTGGAAAGGTTAAACGTGGAGCTTCGGGCGCCGGACCTTCTGACGGCCGAGCATGTCCTGACGGCGTTCGATTCCGGCGTGGCCTCGCTGGACGACTGGCTGCGCCGGCGGGCGCTCGCCAATCAGGTTTCCGGCGCCTCCCGCATATATGTCGTCGCGACCCCGGAAAACCGCGTCCTGGGCTATTACGCGCTGGCGTCCGGTGCGCTCGCGCACGCCGAGGCGCCTGGCCGGATCAAAAGGAACATGCCGGATCCGATCCCCATGGCTGTCATCGGCCGCCTGGCGATCGACCGCTCGATGCACGGGAGGGGATTGGGCGTGGCGCTGCTGCAGGACGCGGTGCTGCGCGTGCGACAGGCAGCGTCGATCATGGGGATTCGCGGCGTCCTCGTTCATGCGATTTCGGACGAAGCGCGGGCGTTCTATGAACACCACGGTTTCATCTCATCGGGGACGAACCCGTTGACACTCATCCTCTCTGTAGCGGACCGGGTGCCTGATGGGTGAATTTCCGGCCCGGGTGGGTCCGTATTGCTTCACTCGGTATCGCTAAGGATGCCCTTTGCGATGGTGAGCGGGGTGCCGGCCGACTTCGAGGCGTGTCGCGCGCCAGAATTGGCGGATCGGGCAGGAGCGCTTGTCCTGCGGTCCAGTTTCAACCCAGCCCGCGATTCCTCGCCCGAAATGCTGGTGGCGCGCACTCATCTAGATTCGAGGGTGGCTCGGCGTGAAACGGCGTTTCCCGGTCATCGTCTATAAGAGCGCGAAGACGGTCATTCTGCGCGCCGGCGAACGATTGACGATGGTGACGCCGCGGGACGTGAAGCCGTCTTGCAGGCCTTCCGAGAGGAGGAGCCGACACCCGGAACCCGGAGCGGCGGAAGAAGTATCGCCGCAACCAGGTATCCCCTGCCCTCGCCCGCCGCAGAAGGCATGCTCCTCATCCCCCACCACCTTTGGAACCCCCCCAAGCGAGAGAGCGACACCCGACACGGCTTGCTTCCCGACGTCGCCGGATCCTTGCACGTAGAAGGGCCTTTGCGCGTCGACGATCCGCACGCTCCCTCGACGGTTCGGCGTCGTCTGTCGAGTTGGGCGCCCCTGCATCGAAGGGACACGAAGGACCGTTCGCCTCCCCTGCCCTACGCTCCGCGCGGCGGCTCGCCGTCCGGGCCACCGGGCGGCAATGCAAGCGGAAGAGCAAGCGCGCGGTGACACGCGACATCCTGATCGGTTCGTCGCAACCTGCGCCTCCGATCGCCTTGTTGACACACGCGATCTCGCGATCCTCATGGTCGCGTTCGCGTCGGGAGACCGCCGGCGAAGCAAGGTCGGGCGGCTCAGGTTCGAGCAATTGCAGGAAGAGCCGCCTGTTCCCGTCGATCCCGCCGATCCGGATTCGACCCCCCTGCCCTACCTTGTGATCTGCCTCGGCCGCACCAGGATGACTTCGGCCGACGACGAGGCGAAGGTGTTCCTGGTCGTCGCTCCGGTCGCAGTGGTGAAGGAATGGCTCCAACGCGCCGATATTCCCAAGGGTCCCACTTTCCGCGCCGTAGATCGCTTGGGCTCCGTCGGGGACCGAGCGCTGACGCCCAGTCGATCAACCTGATCCTCAAGCCTCGATGTGCGGCGGCCGGGTCAACCCGGCGGACTTCTCGGTTCAAGGCCTGCGATCCGAAGGCGGCGTTTCTGGCAACGTAGCCTCGCCGACGCTTCCTCACGAGCCACGGCCGGCCTTGGATCGCTTCCTTGACGCTCGGACCGGCTCGACGTCGGCCATGCCGCCCGATCAGTCGTCATTCGCTGACCAAGCTGACGTCTACGAACAGCGGCGGCGACCGACGTCTTACTTGATCGAGGGCGACGGAAAGGCGCTTGCCCTCACCGGGCCGGGCTGGTCATCCTCCGGATGGTGAGGGGAGGGGACTCGGCGTCCAACAAAGCGGGCTGATCCTCGACCGGAAGCGGGATGAGTTGTCCGCGTACAACTGAACTTCGAGGATGCGATTGGCGAGAACGGCGCGCGCGTTCATTCGGTTGCGGCGGTCGGCGTCGAACGGTCCGACAGACGGCGGAAGGAGAGAGGATGGGACATACCTCCGATTGAGTTGTCCGCGGACAACTCAACGGCAGCTATGGCTGTGCGACGGCATGTCGGCTATCCGAGAGCGGGTGGTCGGAGGATCCCCCTCTCTGCGCAGGAGGCTGCCGAGGAAGCTGCGCTTTGGGAAGGTCATTGGAGTTGTACGCGGACAACGCAACGCCACCGGGGACGCGATCCTGTGTCGTCGACGGGGTCGCGTTGGGCTGTGACCGCGTGCCCTCTGCCACGGGTTCACGCTTCCTCAAGCCGCAAAGTTTGGCACGCCGCCTCAGCCGAAAAAAATTGGTATCGGGCCAGGGCCGTGGGGGCGGTTTTCGGTTGTCTGCGTGCAGCCGAAGGTATTCCAGACCGCCTGCTGCGTTAAGATCTCATTAACCGAAAACTCCTTGCGTTCTGGCCCGAATCGCCTCCTTATCGGCATCAGCGCTTATTGAGGCTACCAGCCAAAAAAAGCGCAGACGCAGAGATCGAGCA
>CAIZGR010000419.1 GCA_903932535.1 uncultured Hyphomicrobiales bacterium
GCCCTGCGCAACAACACACCTGTGCTCTCGACGCACTGGGCGCTCCGGGCGGCGTTCAACCGCATCATCCTCGACCAGCTCGCCTACATGATGGACCCCAACGCGCATAAGTCGATGCGAATGCAGGAAAACCGCATTCGCAAGGAGACCGGACAGGGCTTCTGGTGGCGGCCCGGCGAGCTGACGCCCGACCGGCCGCCGCAGTTCGCGATCCCCCAGAGGTAGGCCAAACCCTCCGTTTGACCCTTGCCGGGGGCGGGCATGATCCGGCCCCATGTCGTTCCAGAACCCCCTCCCGCCGGTCTCCCGGCAGGCCGCCCCGGATTACGTATCCGACGGGGCGCAGGTGGCGTTCGGCTTCCCCTTCCGCCTGTTCGCCGCCGCCGATCTCTGGGTCGGCTGGGCGCCGGCGGGGCTGGCGGCGCAGGATTTCACGCTCGGGTTCACGCCCCTTACGCTCGGCGCCGACTATACGGTCACGATCAACGGGACCGTTTCGGCGACCGTGACGCTGACCACGGCCCGCCCCGCCGGGCAGATCGTCCGGCTGATCGGGCTGCGCACGCCCTCGCGCACCACGTCGGTCGTCAACGACGGCGTGGTGCAGAGCTTCGCCATCGAGGCCGAACTCGACTGCGTCGAGGCGACGATGCAGGAGCTGCGCCGCGACATCTCCGGCGCCTACGACGCGCTCACGCAAGAGACCGCGCGCGCCGAGGCCGCCGAGGGCGTGCCGCTCGCCATCGTCGCCGCCGAGACCGGCCGCGCGCAAACCGCCGAGGCGGCGCTCGCTTCCAATCTCGCCGCCGAGACCGGACGCGCGGAAACCGCCGAACAGGGCCTCGCCGCCGCCGTCGCCGGGCTGCAAGCGCCCATCGTCTCGACGGCGCTGGGTTTCGCGCTACCGCTGCCGACCACGGCGCCGACGAGCGCCGGCCAGTTCTGGGCCAACAACGGCGTCCTCTGCCAGACGCCGAACGTCTCGGCCGTGCCGATCCTGCCGCCGCTGGTGGATTTCTTCCGCCAGGCGGGCGACCCCGACGACACGCTGGCCTTCCAGCGCGGCTTCGCGGCGCTCTACAAGCTCGAAGGCATCCCCGGCAAAATCTACACGGTCAACGGCGTCGTCATGGACGGCCGCCAGTTCGACGGCAAAGGCTGCATCGTCCACGACGCGCCCGGCGCGCCGTTCGCGTTTCAGCTCAAGGGCTGGCGGCCCGAACTGAAAAACGTCGAGTTCGACGATCAGGGCAACATCGCCTATTCCACCACCAATGTCGGCGGCTTCTCCAACCCGGCCAGCAGCCTCGTCGTCGCCAACGCGGCCGGCTTCGTGGCCGGCGCGCAAATCCTCGTCCAGGGCAATTCGACCGACTGGACGCAGACGCAGATTGCCGGCGTCAGCGGCACGACCATCACGCTCGCCAACCCCGTCGTCGAGGCCGGCGCGGCGGGGCTGCAAGTGGTGGCGTCGCGCGGCCTCGTCAATCTGACGGACAGCTGGTACGCGAAGCTGGAGAACCTGCTGTTCGTCAATTGCACGGTCGGCATTCTCGTCGCCGGCTCGACGCTCAACACCGACATCGACACGCCGATCCTGAAAGACATCCGCTTCGACGGCTGCCGCTATTCCTGCGTCTCGCTCTACGGTTCGGTGTTCGGCGCCGAGATCGACGTGCCGCAGGCCGGCAACGGCGTCACCGACGTGATCAACTTCACCGCCAACGGCACGGTCGGCCCCTATTCCACGGGCTGGCCGGTCGATCTCATCCGCGATCTCACGCTGACCGTCGGCGGCGTCGCCAAGACCTATGGCGTCGATTACGCGCTCAGCGCGCCCAACCAGATCAGTTTCCTTGCCGGCCACGCGCCCGCCAGCGGGGCCGCCTGCGCGCTGACGCACTATCACCCGACCGTGCGCGGGTTCATCCACGACAGCCGGGGCAACCCGGCGACGCCGGCGGGCAATGTCGTCAAGGGCAATTTCCTCAAGTGCCTGGTCGGCGTCGAACTGTGTCAGGTGCAGGAAAACACCTACGACATTCTCGCCGACACCTGCCTCGGGGTCGGCGTGCTGCTGCGCAGCATCGTGACGCCGAACCGCTTTCCGCGCCTCGTCGCCACCTGGTCGCGCAACCCGGTCGAGATTTACGACAGCGGCGGCCTCGACATCGGCCAGCTGCGCACCGACTTCACCCCGACCAACCAGATCAACCCCTTTATCGCGCTCGGCCCCTACGAACTGGAAATCAACGCCGGCAGCAACGCCGACGTCGATCTCGGCCTGTGGGACGCGCAGACCTACAAGACCAACGCGGCGCAGGCGGGCGGCGGCGGCGACCTGCGGCTGCACGGCGGCCAGAAACTCGTATTCAGCAGCGCGACGCAACTCAGCGCCGGCCAGAGCGCCTATCTCGGTCCCTCGGGGCAAGTGCCCGGGCCCGTCGTGCTGGATTTCGTCGAGACCAACGATTGGATCGTCGAGTTTTTCGCCGACGTCGATGTCGCGCCCGGCGGCAGCGAGACGGTCACGTTCAACCTCATCCAGGGCGTCGGCGGCGTCGGTTATTTCACCATCGCCAGCGTCGCGATCTCGGGCGCGAATTTCAACGGCTTCATGAGCGTTCCCGTCACCTGCCAGGAACTGGCGACCCTGCAGATGCAGGTCGTCTATTCCGCCGGCGCGGCGACGTCCTACCCCAAAGGCTACATCAAGAGGAGATGAGCCATGCTGCCCCGCCTGTTGCAAATCCCCTCGCCCAACCGCTCGACGCGGCACGACACGGCCATCGACACCGTCGTCGTCCACGATTGCCAGGGCTCCGGCCGTGGCGCGGCGGGCTATTTCGCCACCACCCAGAGCGGCGTCTCCGCCCATCTCGTGCTCGATGAGAACGGCGTCGATTGCTACCAGTGCGTCCCGCTCGCGCTCAAAGCCTGGCACGCCTGCGGCGCCAACCCCTACTCGATCGGCGTCGAGATGGGCGGCTATGCCGAGAAGGGCTTTGCCGACGCCGAGCTCGGCGCCGACGCGCTGATCGTCGCGTGGCTGCTGCACGCCTACGCCATCCCCTGCAAGTTCATCGAGGGGACCGAGCGCGGCGGCTGGACCACGCATTACCGGCTCGGCGCGTTCGGCGGCGGCCACACCGATTTCACCACCGACCCCGAGAAAGAGGCCGCCTACGCCAAGCGCGTGCAGGCGGCCTATGACGAACTCCGCAAGGCGCCGCTGCCCGCCTGGGCGCTGCACAGCGCGCCCGCGCCGCACGCGACCGCGCTGCCTCCGCCGACGCCGCCGGACTTCGTCGGCAAGCCGCTCAAGCTGCGCGACGACAATGCGCAGCCCTGGGCGGCGACCGCCAGCGGCTACCCCGCCGGTTCGCTCGGCGACTGGCAGTGGCGGCTGCGCAAGGCGGGCGCCAACCCCACGCTGGTGATCGACAGCGAGATGGGGCCGGAGACCGCCGCCGCCATCGCGACGTTTCAGAAGGCTTTCGGCCTGCCCGCGACCGGGCAGGAAAACGCCGCCACCTGGGCGGCGCTGGAAAAGCGCACCAACTGAGGAGACCGGACATGCTGATCAACAAATGGCTGCTTGTGGCGCTGGGGGCGCTGACCGCTGTGGTCGGCTATCTCGGCACGGTGGACTGGAACACGATGGCGCCGACCTATGCCGGCGGCATCGTCATGGCGCTGGGCCTCGTCAAGGCGCTGGTCGGCTCGCTGATGCCGCCCGCGTCGCAGACGACCATCGTCAAGACCGGCGGCAGCGTCGTCACCCACACCTCGCACGCCTGGCTCGCGCTGCTGCTGCTGCTCGGCGCCGGGCTGCATCTGGCGGGCTGCGCCTCGCTGACGACGCTGGCCGGCGCGACCGTCAACCCGAACTACGCCTATGCTGCGGCGCAGACGTTCGACGCCGCCGAGACCACCGCCGACGCCTATCTGCGCCTGCCGCCCTGCGCGGCGGGCGGCCCGCCGCTGTGCCGGAAGGCCGCCGCCGTCAAGGCCATCGTGCCGGCGATCCGCACGGGGCGCACGGCGCGCAAGGCGGTCGTCGCCGCGCTGCAGGCCGCCAACGGCGGCGCGATCCCGGTCGCCTCCTACAACACGCTGCAGGGCGCGATCGAGACGCTCAACGCGGCCTACGCCAATTATTCCATCGCCGCGCCCACGGGGAACTGAGCCATGCTGTCCACCGCCGTCCAGACCATTCTCGCCCTCGTCGCCGGCCTGTTGCCGGAACTCGGCGCCGGCTCGACCTCCGCCGTGGCGAAGGTCCTTTCCGCGTTGCAGATCGTCGTGCCGATCCTCGCTGCCGAGGCGAGCGCGCTGCTCGAGGAGGTCGAGGGCGTGATCGCCGCGCTGCGCAACGGCGCGACGCCGCTGACGAAAGCGCAGATCGACCAGCTCGTGGCGATGGAGGCGCAGATCGACGCCGCGTTCGACGCCGACGCCAACGCCGCCGGCGCCGCGCCGACGCCCGACCCCTGAGCCGAGGCCGCGATGATTTTCGACTGGACCGTGCATGCCGACACCATGCTGATGCTCGCGGGGTTCATCTTCGCGGGCGGCGGCCTGTGGCGCGAGGTGCGCGCGCAGGGCCTCGAAGTGCGCGACCTCAAAGAGGGCCTGAAGGTGCTGACCGGCGTGCTGGTCGACGTCGCCAAGCAGGAGCAACGCCTCGACGATCACGACCGCCGGCTCGGACAGATGGAGGGCCAACGATGAAACGCCGCCTCGCATTCGCGCTGGCGCTGCTGGCCTCGCCGGCGGCGGCCCAGACCGTCCCCAACCTGCCGGACCTGCCCGCGTGGGAGCAGGCGCTGATCGCGCGCACCGGCGCGAACCCGAGTATCACCTCGCTGACCGGCCTGCAGAACGTCAAGATGAGCCCCGGCGCCTATATGCCGGTGTACCAGAACCCGCCGACCAACCAGACGTTCATCGCGCCAGGCTTCAACATCTCGACTTGCGATATCGTCGGCTGCCCGAAAGACGGCGGCGGCAACGCCTACGACAGCACGCGCGCCTCGCTCTATTCGGCCGAGACCACATTGTTCGGCCCGAGCAAGGCCGAATATCACGTGCAGATCGACACAACCGTCAACACCGGTTACGCGCCGATCTATCAGAACTCGACCGCCTACACGGCGGGCGAATATGTGACGCAGCCGAGCCTCGGGCTGCTCTACCAGGTGGCGGCCAACTGCACGAGCGCCGCCAGCGGCAGCGGGCCTTCCGTGACCTCGGGCAGCCAGACCGACGGCACGTGCTCCTTCGCCTACGTCGCCAATTCCATTGTCGACAACAAGGTCGGTTTCGCCAATTCGGTCGTGGTCGGCGCGAACGGCGGCCCGAGCTGGGGCATGGCCAACGACGTCGTCGTCAACCAGACGCCCTATCCCGGCATGTTCGTCGCCGGCGCCGAGTTCGACATCACGATGAACGGCCCGTGCCTGATCGGCCTGTGCAACGCTTACGACCTCTACCTCAGCGGCCTGACCAACGGCGAACTGACCGCCTTCGCCGCGATCAGCGCCAACGCCGGGGCCGGCAAATGGGCGGCCTATTACGGCTGGTGGTGCGCGGGCAGCGCCAACGAAATCCAGCTCGCGTGCTTCAACGACAGTTCCACCGCCGCCGACGCCTTCATCGACTATGGCACGCATTCCGACGCGACGATCAACACCATCAACGCGACGGTGACCGACGTCGTGCGCATGAAGCAGGGGCAGGCGATCAGCTTCGCCAACGGCGACGCCAATCTCTTCTATGCCGGCTCGAACCTGCTCGAATATGTGCAGCAGGGGCAACTCGTCTTTGTGCTGGACAGCACGACGGCGACGACCTCGAACTATGCGCAATTGCTCAACGCTGGCGCTGGCTTCGGCCCGTACCTGCAGGCGCAGGGCGGCGACACGAACATCCCGCTCAACCTCGCCGGCAAAGGCGCCAGCCCGGTCGCGGTCTACGGCGGCGGCCTCTATGTCGGCGCGGGTAATCTGTCGGTCGGCGCCAGCAGCCAGGAGCAGGATGCGAACGCGGCCAACTGGGTCGCGCCCTCCAACTGCGGCAGCCTCAGCGGCGCCACCAAATGCCGCCGCGTCTACGATCCGAACGGCAACGCGATGTATTCGCCCGAATGGGGGACTTATTGATGCGATCTCTGGTATTCGCCTTGCTTCTGCTCACCGGCCCCGCGCTCGCGTTCGACAGCGAGCATCGCGGCGCGCACGATTTCGTGCCGCCCATCGTCACGCCGCCCCCGAGGCCGGAGCCGAGCCCGACGGTCGCGCCGGCCCCCGCGCCATCGCCGACGCCGGCCCCGTCGCCCTCGCCGACGCCGGCCCCCTCGCCCGGCGCCGTGCCCAGCGCCCCGCCGCCGCCGCCCCCGCCGC
>CAIZGR010000420.1 GCA_903932535.1 uncultured Hyphomicrobiales bacterium
ATCGGCGCGGATTTTCGCGACCGCTTTTTCGACGCCCTCTTGCGTGCGGCCGTTGACGACGACCCGCGCGCCTTCCTTCGCCAAGCTCGCCCCGATGGCGTAGCCGATGCCGGCCGTGCTGCCGGTGACGAGCGCGCGCTTGCCCTCGAGCTGGAGATCCATGGAACGTCCTTCCTGTTGCGGCCGTGCCGGCCCGGCGCCCGCCGCGACGCTCGACCGCCGCATGAGGCGAAACTGGAGAGCGGACACATCGATGGGGCGCCCGTGTCAACCGAGTTCGAACGTCGTGACCCCGTAGCAATGGTCGAGCCGCGTTTGCGGCGGTTCGCCGGTATACATGCGCGCGGTCTCGAAAACAGGCGTCATGCCGTGGCGTTGCACGAGCGCCACGGCGGCGGGATTGATCTCGGGCGTGTCGAGGAAAAGCGGTTCGCGCCCCGCGCGGGCGGCGAGGCCGAGAAACAGCCGCTCGGCCGCCTCCGGACCGTCGGCGAACAGCGGCCCGATCTTGAAGCCCCGCCGGCAGGGGCGGAGCACGCCGTAGCCGCGCAAGCCGGCCGGCCCGACGACGCCGAGCGCCGCGCCGCGCGCCTGACGAGTCCACAGGCCGAGGAAGCGCGTGCGCGCGGCGGGGAAGATCGTCCGGTCGTAGGCCTCCACTTCGTCGAAGGCGACCGGCGCGAGATCGGTGAGCCCGTCGGGCGCGGAGCCCCCGCCGACGCCTTCGTGGCGGATGTTGCGATAGGCGAGCCGGAAGCCGGACGTCTTGTAGTCGTCCTGCCGGGCCAGAACGCCGTCGAGGCCGACGTTGCGGCCGGCGAGGCGATCCATCGCGGCCCGCCACAGCGAGAGGCCGAACCCGCGCCCGCGAAAGGGGGCTCTGACGATATACAATCCGAGAAAGCCGAAATCGGCGCCGTAGCGCACGGCCGAGACGCAGCCGACCGGCTCGCCGTCGAGCGCGCCGAGGAAGAAACCATCAGGATCGGCGGCATGGAAGGGACCGGCGTCGTCGAGGCCGGGGTTCCATCCCTCCTCCGCCGCCCAGTCGAGCGCGAGGCCGAGGTCGGCCGGGGACATGGTGCGGATCGAAAAACCAGGAGCGGTCATCGCGAATATCCTTGGCCATCACGTATCACGCGAGCCGCGCGACCGCAATCTCGCCGTCGGCGACATAGTGGTTGACCTTGCCGAGGGTCAGCCGCTCGCCCTCCCGATGCCAAGTCGGCTCGCCGATGGCCCCGGCGGCTTTCAGTTCGGCGAGGATGAAGTCCCGCTCGGCGTTGGTGTCGTCGGCGGTGGCGTGGGTGAACTGGAAAGTGAGTTTTGTGAACGAGAGCCCGGTGTCGCGCGTGCCGGCGCCGACCCAGAGCGCGCGCTCGGCGAGCGGCGGGCGCTCGGCGTTGAGCCAGAATTCCGGCGCGTTCGCCTGAGCTGCGCGTTCGGCGCTCAGCGCCCAGAAGCGGATATGATGGCGCTTGCGCGGGCTGCCGCCGACGGCTTTCTGGAACCCGGCGTCCTGCTTGCGGCCGAAAAGATAGAGCGTGCTGAACGGCGCCGTCGGATAGGGCCGGTTGAGCACGAACGACTCCGCCATGCCCCAGGAACTTCTCAGTCCGAGCGGGTCCGCCTCGAACCAGCCGGCGCGGGCGAAGGCTGCGCGGAGTTCGGCGAACGTGCCGACGAGGGCGAGATTGACCGGGTCGCCGGGGAACCCGTCGCCGGTGAGGGTGAAGCTCGGCACGCTGCCGTGCTGGAGCAGCTTCAGGCTCATGCGCACGATCCACGGCAGGATGACATAGGCCGCGACGGCGTACGTCGCCGCGAGCGCGAGGAGGGTCGGCGCCTCGTGGTCGGTGAGGCGGAAGACGAACGCGATCAGCCAGATGGCGAGCAAGCCGAGCAGGCCGACGACGAGCCGGCGGAGCGCGAGACCGACGAACCTCAAATCGTCACCCCTCTCGAATTGCAAGGGCTTCGCCAAGCGTCGCCGAAGCGCTCGCCCTTGACGACTGCCGGAGTATGGAGCGAACAGTCTCTCATGTCTCCTTTCCTTCGGATTCGACCCGCCACGGCCGCCGACCGTTCGAACTTGCGACGCGCCGTCGTCGCGCTCCAGGACCACGAGCGTGGACTTCATGATTCGCGTCTGCCCGGGGAACAGGTCGCCGACGCCTATCTCGACCGGATCGAGCGCCGGGCGGCGGAGAGCGGCGCGATGCTGGTCGCCGAGTTGGCCGGCGCCTTTGTCGGCTTCGTCGCGGGCTGGATCGAGGAGTCGGATGCGATCGTCGAAACGCCGGACTCCGATCGCTTCGCCTTCGTCTCCGATATCTTTGTCGCGCCGGCGTTTCGTGGGCGGCGTTTTGCCGGGGATCTCCTGGGCGCCATCGAGCGCCGTCTGGCGCAACCCGGAATCACACGCCTGCGCCTGTGCGCGCTCGCCGCCAACGACGCCGCGACGCTTGCTTATCGACGTGACGGTTTTTCGCCGTATGAAGTCACTTTCGAGCGGCCGATTTCGCCGCGGGCGGCGCCGTCCGACGGCGGCCTTGACCCAGCGCAAGAGCCGTCGTCATAACGGGGAGCGTGAGCCCGCCCGGACGGAAGGATCTCGATTTGAGCGTGCGCCGACTGACGCTTGCGCTCGCGGCGCTCTCAGCACTCGGGGCATGGCTCGCGGCGGCGCCGGGCTCGACGGTCCTCGCCGCCGAAACCGTTCCTCCCCTCGCCTATGTCGGCAGCGCAACCTGCGCCGCCTGCCATGCCGGCGAGGCGAAGGCCTGGGCCGGCTCGCACCACGAGGCCGCGATGGACAACGCCACCGACGCCTCCGTGCTCGGCGATTTCGTGAACGCAACCTTCGACCATTTCGGCGTCAAATCCCGCTTTTTCAAACACGACGGAAAATTCTTGGTCGAGACCGACGGGCCGGACGGCAGGCTCGCGGAATTCGAGATCAAGTACACGTTCGGCGTCTACCCGTTGCAGCAGTACCTGATCGCGTTCCCCGACGGCCGGCTTCAGGCGCTCGGGATCGCCTGGGACAGCCGGCCGAAGGACAAGGGCGGACAGCGCTGGTTTTCCCTCCATCCGGACGAGGCGATCCCCCACGACGACGTTCTGCACTGGACCAAGCTCGAGCAGAACTGGAACTTCATGTGCGCCGAGTGCCACTCGACCGGCGTGCATAAGAACTACGACGCGAAGGCCGACACGTTCGCGACCGCGTGGGCGGAGATCAGCGTCGGCTGCGAGACCTGCCACGGCCAGGGCTCGGCCCATGTCGCCTGGGCGAAAGCGCACGCGGGCGCGCCGGCGCCGGCCGGCGGCGACGATCCGAAGGGCCTCGTGGTCCGGTTCGACGAGCGCGCGCGCCGGACCTGGGACATCGACCCTGCAACTGGCAGCGCCGCCCCGAGCGCGCCGCCTGCGACCTTACGCAAGGAAGTCGAGACCTGCGGACTGTGCCACGCCCGCCGCGGCCAGATCGCCGAAGACTGGGCGCCCGGCCGCTGGCTGTCGGAAACCCACGTCGTCTCGCCGCTCGCTCGCGGCCTCTATTTCGCCGACGGGCAGATGGACGACGAGGTCTACAATTACGGCTCGTTCAAGCAGAGCAAAATGTTCATGAAGGGCGTCACGTGCAGCGACTGCCACGACCCGCACAGCGCAAAGCTGAAGCTGCCGGGCGACGGCGTCTGCCTGCAATGCCACGCGCCCGACAAATATGCCGTCGCGGCCCACGCCCGTCACGAGGGCGCCGATCCGCCGGTCGGCTGTCCCGGCTGCCACATGCCGGCTCGGACCTACATGGTCGTCCACGTCCGCCACGATCACGGTTTTCGTGTTCCCCGCCCTGACCTCACGGTCGATCTCGGCGCGCCCAACGCCTGCGACGCCTGCCATGCCGACAAATCGGCGCAATGGGCGGCGGACGCAGTTCGAGGCTGGCATGGGCCGGACCGCAAGGGCTTCCAGCATTACGCGGCGGCGTTCCATGACGCCTGGGCGGATGCGGCCGACGCCGAAGCGCTGCTGACCAAAGTGGCCGTGGACCGCGACGCGCCCGGTTTCGCCCGCGCCGGCGCGCTCGCCGAGCTTCGGCCGTTTCTCTCGGCCCGGACCGTCGACCTCGCTAGAGCAGGCCTCGCCGACCCCGATCCGATGGTCAGGATCGGCGCGCTCGACATGCTGGAGGGCGCCCCGGCGGAAGACCTCTGGCCGATCGTCGCGCCGCGCCTGAGCGACCCGATCCGCGGCGTGCGCATCCGCGCCGTCGACCTATTGGTCGCCATGCCGGCGGCGAGGCGGCCCGAAGCCGACCGCGCCGCCTTCGACAGCGCCGCGGCCGAATTCGTGGCCGCGCAGACGCTCAACGCCGACCGGCCG
>CAIZGR010000421.1 GCA_903932535.1 uncultured Hyphomicrobiales bacterium
CGCGAGCGCGCCGGCGAGCGTGCCGGTGGTGAAGAGGTTCATGGTTGGGGTCCTCTGGGTGTCCCGGCCGGTCAGGGTTCGGGGCGCGCCGGCCGGGACGGTCGCCGCGCAGCGATGCGGATCACGGATCCCCGAAGGTCACGCCCTTGAGCGCCTCGATCTCGCGCTGCTGGACGCGCGCGAGGTCGATCGCCTTGGCGAGCGCATCGGCGACGGCCGCGAAGGCGCGGGCGACCGGGGCCTCGAGCTTGCGTTCATGCGACGCCGCGCGGGCGACGCGGACCGCCGTTTCGAACGCGCGATAAGGGTCCGTCTCGGCGGGCGCGGGCGGCTCCCAATCGAGGCCGGGGCGGGCGGAAAAAGCGCCGTGCAAGGTCATGGCGTCCTCACTCGAAGCAGTTGGTGGTGAGCCCGGCGCAGGGCGCGCCGGGGCGGACGGCGCATCCGGTCAGCGCAAGGGCGGCGAGGGCGAGGATGAGAAGGGCGCGCCTCATGTCAGCGCCGCGATGGTTTCCGGGCCGAGCGCGCCGTCGACAAACAGCCCCTTCGCCCCTTGGAAGTGAGCAATGGCGTTTTCGGTCAGCCGCCCGTCGATCCCGTCGACCGACAACGGCGGCCGGGCGAAGCCGAGGGCGTTCAACCGCGCCTGCGCCCACGCGAGCGAGCCCTTCGGTTCGTCGCAACGATCCGTGTTGGATGGGGTGAACGTCGCGGGCATGACAGGGGCCGTCGCACCGGTTCTCGCCGGGGTGTCCGCCGCGCCCTTTCCAAAGGCGATGTTGACGAGCCCGACGAAGGCCGACCATTTGTTCGGGTCCTCGGTCAGATCATGGTGGCCGCCCCCGGCCGCGCCGAGCTTGGCGTGCTCGGTGAACCCGGTCCAGTTGTTCGCCGGGTTCGCCTCCTGGCAGGGGAGGCCGTTGGCGTGCAGGCGCCACGCGACGAGCGCCGCGAGCGCCGACCACTCGACCGCCGGAAATCCCTTGGCCGCATAGCCGGCGGCCTCGATCCCCTCGGAGAACGGGTTGAAGTCGCAGGCGTGCCACGCCTTGTTGCCCCAGGCGACCATCTGCGTCGCCTCGCTCCCGTCCTCGCTGAGGACGAGATGCGCGGACACGCGCGAGCGCGCCATCGCGAACCATGCCACGGAGCCGGCGTAGGAGCCCTCGCAATCGTGGGCGACGATTAGGCGCACCTTCTGGCCGCCGCGGCTCGAATAGTTCGGGCTCGGCGTCCACTTGATCGGTGGAAGCATGAGGTGTCCCCTTTCGTTTTCGTGAAGTCGGCCGCGGGCTGCGGGTCAGCGGCTGTCGGTCCCGGCGGCGCCCGCCGGCTGCTCGACGTCGCAGGCCGTCGTCCAGCCCTGGTGGCGGGAATAGCGGTGGCGGGCGCTGCGGATCGTGTAGGTTCCGTCGATGCCGGGCCGGGCGCCCGAGAGCGCGAGCCTGGCCTGCGCCTGCGCCGCCGGGTCGCCGTCGATCTCGACGTGGCCGCCGCCCTGCTTGCGCTGGGCGCTCGCGGCGTTCGCCTGCTCGGCCTCCTCCAGCGCGGCGTTGACGAAGGCGATCGCGTCGTCCTCCTTGGTCGCGGTGAGGAAGTCGGGCGTCCCGAACCGGGCGAGGAACTCCCGCTTGGCGGCCATGCGCCGCTCCGGCTCGGGGATCGCGTCGAGCGTGGCCTTCAGGCCCTCGATGATCGCCGGGCTGGCGGGGTCGACGCCC
>CAIZGR010000422.1 GCA_903932535.1 uncultured Hyphomicrobiales bacterium
CTCCCCCTCCCCGTTCATGGTCAGCGTGTTGCGGTCGGCGGCGAAGGCGAGAACGCCCTGATCCAGCTTCTCGGGACCGACGAACTTGTCGAGCGTCAGGTTCGACAACGCCCCCGTGGCGTGGAACTGGGTGTCCTCGGGCTTGGCGGTCTTGCCCAGCTTCAGGTCGAGGTTGAGCTCGCCGTCGGCCTGGCCCTTGACGGTCGCCGGGTCGATCTGCACGCTGGCCTGCTTGCGCAACGGCTCCCGGTTGAGCAGATCGGCGAGCGCGTCGGCGCTCCCGCTCAGATGCGCGTGGACCTTTGCGTCCACGATCTCCCGCGGCGTCGTGTCGGGGATGTCGAAGGCGAGGCTGTCGGCAAAGATCCGCCGGCTCGGCGTCAGGTCCATCGTGGCGCGATCGGCCGCGACCTTGAAGACGTGGCCGGTGAACGTTCCCGAGCCTTCGCCCGAGGTCATCGGCGGCAGGCCCGGCAGGAGGTCGACGCCGACGCCGTGGGTCGCGAAAGTTCCATGGACGCTGTCGGGCGCCACCGCGCGCTTGTGGTCCATGGCGTCGAGATCGGCGGCGGACCAGTTCGCGATCATGACGCCTTCGAGCTTGCCGCCGCGCATGTTGTGCGAGGCCCAGTCGCGCACGTCCGGATTGATGAACTGCGGCCACAGGCGGACGGCGTCCTGGGTGACGCTGGGCTTCAGGTCCAGGCGAAGCGCGAGCGACACGCCGGCTCCGTCCGGCGCGACCTCGGCGGTCATCGCGCCGTCGAAGGTCGGACCCCTGGCCGAAACATGATCGAGCAGGAAGCGCTGCGCCTGCGGTAGGAAGCGCATGTCGGCTTCGATCGCTTCGAGCTGCACCGGCTTCTCGCCCCGCCGCTCGGGCCCGAAGCGGGCGTTCCGGGCTTCGAGCCGGGCGACCCACGCGCCGGCTGCGTCGGCGGGGGGCGAGACCCAGCCAGAGGCCCTCAGATGCGTCTCGCCGGCGAGGACGACGAAGTCCTCGACGTCGAGCCGCTTCCTGCCTTCGTTCCAGGCGACCCGGCCCGACGCCTCGTCGATCAGGAACGGCAGCGCGTCGGGATTGTTCAGCCGCGCCGTCCCCGCGCCCATCGTGAATTGCGCGACCAGGGTCTGAACCGTTCCGTCCCGGGCGAGGCGCGAATCGAGCTTGAACCCGATCGGACCCTCGGCGAACACCGGCGGGGGCTTCTTGTCGAAGGTCTCGAGGTCGGCGAGGCTCACGTCCCGGGCCTCGAGCGCCAGCGCCGGCTCGGCGCCGACCGCCGCGCGCGCCTGCATCGTCCACCGGCCGGCCGGGCCGGTCGCGGCCATCCGGGCGCTGCCCTCGTCGTCGCCGCGATCGAAGACGAGGTTGAAGTCCCGATACGTCACCGCGCGCCCCGTGGCTTCGTTGTCGATCTCGAAGCGGGCGTTGGCGAGCGTCAGCTTGTCGAGCGCCTGGCTCGCCCCGGCCATCGCTTCGGCGCCGGCGCGAATGAGCGCGGCGAGGTTGAGGCTTTCGAGGCCCGATCGTCCGCTCGGCAGGGGGATCGGCGCGGCCGCCTCGTCGCCCGCCGCGGCGAACGACAGCGAACCGTCGGCGGCGACGCGGAGCCGGAGGCCGAGATCGTCGAGATCGAGCCGCCGCACCCTGACCTCGCCGAGGAAGGCGACGAAGGGATCGACCCCGATCCGGCCGCTGGGCGCCGAAATCACCGTGCGCCCCTGGCGGTCCCTGAGCTTCAGATTGCGGAACCCCAGGCCGACGCCCCAGGAATCGTGCATCACATAGGTCGGCCCGAGCTCCACCGCGTAGCCGCCGCCGGCCCGCTCCTGGAGGCTCGAGGCGATCCGGTCGTGCAGCGACGCGAGGAAGATCGGCCCGCTGGACAGGCGGAACGCGAGCGCCGCGACGCCGGCGAGCGCGAGGAGGAGCATGGCCTCGACCACGTGGATCGCCACATGCCGGAGCCGGCGCAGCCTGACCGGGCTTCGATTGCAGGGGGGAAGGCGCGCGCCTTCTGCGCTGTCCACCATGCGTCGCATGGCGGCCTCGGCGCGCGCGCGATGTCCAACCCCGAACCGTCCGGCCAAACGTCGATCACCCTCTCGTCAAAGCGACACGGAATACCCGGATTGGACGGCGATTCGCCAGCGTCCGGGGACGTTTGTCCCGGCCTGAGCCTGCCGCTCGAAGGCCGCAGGCCCGCGATCCGACTTGACGCGCGTCATGTACGGTCGGCTGGCAATGAATCGACATTGAGACCAAACGAGGGCGATCGGGCGGAGGACCGCGAAACGGGCGGTTCCGCCCCGGATTTCGCGCCGCGTCGCCTTCGGCGTGCGCGCGTCGACGACGCCTTGCCGCGCGTCGCGGAACGCGCTCCGCGCGCCCGTCTTCCGCGCCGTCGACGGCTCGGCGGCGAAGCCACGGCGCGGCGACGAGGCTCGTCAAAGGTTCGCTTCGCGCTGGTCCCGGGATTTTGGCCGGAATTGGGTGCGGATTCCTCCGCCGGCGCCGGCTGTCGAAAGGCCCGCAGCGACGTGTCCGAAGAACAGCCGCCGTAAGTCGTCTTGTGACGGACTGGATAAGGAAGCGGCATCGAATACAAGCGTGCGGTTGTGAATGAATTGTACGAAAACGCTGTTGACTTTCGATATTGACGGCGCCAGCCTGCCATAAGGGAACGGGAAACATTCCCTCGCCGAGGTCGAAGGCGGACATCGGCAGGGCAAACGGATAGGAATAATATTATGAATACGTGTAATAAGATTTACGCCGCGGCGCAGGCTCCGAAGGTGGGGCGCGGGCTCGATGCATTATTCTCCGCCGGAGGTAGGGCCGGCACGCGCGCTGCGCTGATCGCCGGGGCCTCGGCGATCGCTTTCGCCGTCAGCGGATCGCCCGAGGCGGAAGCCGCCTGCACGGGCGTCGCCCAGACCATTTCGATCCTCAATTTCGCCGGTCCGGTCCTGGCCAACGGCGGAAACATTACCGTCAACGCCAAGGCGAGCGTCGCCGGCAATCCTACCGGCGTCCTGGCTTCGGCCTGCGGGATCGGCACGCTCAGCAACAGCGGGGGCGTCTTTGGCCTGAACACTTCAACCCAGGGGGCGACGGGCGGCGTTGCGGTGCTTATCGGCGCGGGGCTGACGACGACGACCCTGTCCAACCTGAGCGGGGCGTCGGTCGCGGGCGGATCAGGCGCCGGTGGGGTCACGATATCCGGGCAGGGCGGCTCAGGCGGCGCGGGCGGCGCGGGCGTATCGAACGCGGGAACGATCACGACCCTGACCAACGGCGGATCGATTTCCGGCGGCTTCGGCGGCGTCGTAGCCGGCATCTTTGCAGGATCCAACGGCCGCGGCGGCGCGGGCGTGGAGAACGCTTCGGGCGGAAACATCAACGCGCTGACGAACCAGGCCAAAGCGACAATCACGGGCGGCGGCGCGGGCGATGGCTCCTCTGGCGACGGGGGCGCCGCAGGCGGCGCGGCAGTCTCGAATGCCGGGGCGATCAAGACGCTGACCAACAGCGGAAGTCTGACGGGCGGTTACGGCGGCGGCACCTGGATCGGCTGGGGCGGCGCCGGCGGCGCCGGCGTGTCGAACGCGGGGACGATCACGACCCTGACCAACGGCGGGTCGATCGCCGGCGGCGCCGGCGGCAATGGTAACAGCGGCAGCGGCGCGGGCGGCGCCGGCGTGTTGAACACCCGGACAATCGCGACTCTGACCAACAGCTTGTCGATCAGCGGCGGCGGCGGCGGCGGCGAATCCGGCGGCGGCCCCGGCGGCGCGGGCGTGGAGAACGATTCGGGCGGAAACATCAACGCGCTGACGAACCAGGCCAACGCCAAGATTGCCGGCGGGGCCGGCGGAGGCGGCGCGACGGGCGGCGCGGGTGTCTCGAATGCGGGAACGATAGCTACGCTTACCAACGCCGGGTCGATCGCTGGCGGAATTGGCGGCTATGGCGGAGCCGGCGTGTCGAACGCCAACGCGATCGTCGCGCTGACCAACAGTGGAACGGTGCGGGGCGGAAACGGCGGCGGCATAAGCTTCAGCGTGGCCGGGTCGGGAGGCGTGGGCGTATCGAACGCTGGGACGATCACGACCCTCACCAACGGCGGGTCAATCACCGGCGGGACCGGCGCCGCGTCCGTTGCCTTCGGCGGCGTAGGCGGCGCGGGCGTCTCGAATGCGGGGACGATTGCGACGCTGACCAACACCGGATCAATTGCCGGCGGCGCCGGCGGCGGTCGCGCCACCAGCGGCGGCGCGGGCGGCGCGGGCGTCTCGAATGCGGGGACGATTGCGACGCTGACCAACACCGGATCAATTGC
>CAIZGR010000423.1 GCA_903932535.1 uncultured Hyphomicrobiales bacterium
CGATGCCGACATGGTAATAGTTCTTGTAGACGAGATCGGCGCCGTCGATCTCCGCGTTGACGGCGGGAACGTCTTTCAAGCCCTGCACGCAGGCCTTGACGAAGAAGCCCATGAAGCCGAGCTTGCCTCCGTGCTTCTTCTCGAAGGCGTCCTTGTATTTGGAGCGCATGTGCATGACCTCGGTCATGTCGACCTCGTTGAAGGTCGTCAGCATCGCCGCGGAGTTCTGCGCGTCCTTGAGGCGGCGCGCGATCGTCTGGCGGAGCTTCGTCCTCCGCACGCGCTCCTCGCGCGCGCCGTCGTCGGGCGTGCTGACGCGCTGGGCCGGCGCCGGCGTGGGGGCGGGCGGGGGCGCGATGACCGGCGCGGGCGCCGGCGCCGCGGCCGTCGCGGCGGCGAGGAGCACGTCGCCCTTCAGCACCTGACCGCGCTTGCCGCTGCCGGCGACGGCGGACAGGTCGAGCTTCTGTTCGGCCGCGATCTTGGCCGCCGAAGGGGCGGGCGGCATGGCGGCTGCGGCCTGTTGAGCGGGCGCGGCCTTCGGCGCCGCGGCCGGAGCGGCGGCGGCCGCGCCGCCGCTGAGCTGGCCGAGCAGCGCGCCGATCGACACGGTCTGGCCGGTCTCGACGGCGATCTCGCTGAGCACGCCCGCGCCGGGCGCGTTCACTTCGAGCGTGACCTTGTCGGTCTCGAGCTCGACCAGCGGCTCGTCGGCGCGCACCGCTTCGCCCGCCTTCTTGAACCACTTGCCGACAGTCGCCTCGGTGATCGATTCGCCGAGAGTCGGGACACGGATTTCAATCGCCATTCTGTTCGCGCCGAAAGGCGCCCTTCTTCATCAGGGTGTTACGGAATCGATCGGGAGAAGCGGCAGGCTCGGCCGCACCGCGATCGCAGGCATGGGAAAGACTTCGTAGGCGAAGCCGGTCCTGGAGAGGATCGCCGGGTCCGACGCCAGCATCGCCTCGAGCGCCGCCTGCGACGGCGCCTCGACGATCGCGACGCCATAGGCGCCGGCGGGGTCGGCCACCGGCCCCATCGCGATCACCACGCCGATCTCGACCCGCGGCGTCCAGTACTCGCGATGCCGGCGCATCACCAGCGCTTCGTCCGACGACATGTCGGACAGAAACGTCGGCCGCGGCGGCTTCAGCTTGCACAGGAAATGCGACATCGGACCCGCGTCTTGCGTCTCAGGCGAAGCACTCGTCGAGGAAGGCCTTGAGCTGGGCGAGATGCTTCGACATGAGGCCCGTCGCCGTCGCGGCCGCCGCCGGCCGTCCCGCGTAGCGCACGCGCTTCGACCTGCCCGCGACCTGACCGAGCACCCACTCCATGTAGGGCTCGACGAAGAACCAAGCCCCCATGTTCTTGGGCTCCTCCTGGCACCAGACGATCTCGGCCTTCTTGAAGCGCGACAGATGGCGGACCATCTGCTTGAGCGGGAAGGGATAAAGCTGCTCGCAGCGGAGCAGGTAGACGTCGTCGACCCCGCGCTTCTCGCGCTCGTCGTACAGGTCCCAGTAGACTTTGCCCGACGAGATCACGACGCGCCGGATCTTGTCGTCCTTGGCGAGCTTGGTCTTTTCGTTCTTGCCGGTTTCGGCGGTGTCGAGCAGGATGCGGTGGAAGGCCGAACCCGGCGCGAAACGATCGATCGTCGACACCGCGCGCTTGTTGCGCAGCATGGACTTCGGCGTCATCACGATCAACGGCTTGCGGAACGGCCGCTTGAGCTGCCGGCGCAGCGCGTGGAAGAAATTCGCCGGCGTCGTGATATTGACGACCTGCATGTTGTCTTCGGCGCAGAGCTGCAGATAGCGCTCGAGCCGGGCTGAGGAGTGCTCGGGTCCCTGCCCCTCGTAGCCGTGCGGCAGCATGCAGACGAGGCCGGACATGCGCAGCCACTTGCGCTCGCCCGCCGAGATGAACTGGTCGAACACGACCTGCGCGCCGTTGGCGAAGTCGCCGAACTGGGCCTCCCAGACGGTGAGCGCGTTCGGCTCGGCGAGCGTGTAGCCGTACTCGAAGCCGAGCACCGCCTCCTCCGAGAGCATCGAGTTGATGACCTCGTAACGCGCCTGTCCGTCACGGAGGTGGTTGAGCGGGATGTAGCGCGCCTCGGTCTGCTGGTCGATCAGCACGGAGTGACGCTGCGAAAAGGTTCCGCGCTCCACGTCCTGGCCGGAGAGCCTGACCGGGTAGCCCTCGTCGAGCAGGGCGCCGAAGGCGAGCGACTCGGCGGTCGCCCAGTCGATGCCTTCGCCGCTGGCGATCGCGCTGCGGCGATTGTCGAGGAAGCGAAGGATCGTCTTGTGGATCTCGAAGCCCTGCGGCGCCGTGGTGATGCGCTCGCCGATCTGCTTGAGCCGGTCGACGTCGTAGCCGGTGTCGCCGCGGCGGTCGTCCTCGATCACGTCCTGCGAGGCCTTGAAGCCGGCCCAGCGGCCGTCGAGCCAGTCGGCCTTGTTGGGCATATAGGCTTGGCCCGCCTCGTATTCGGCTTCGAGCCGGTGGCGCCAGTCGCCGCGCAGCTTGTCGACCTCGCCCTGGGTGACCAGGCCTTCCTTGATCAGCTTCTCGGTATAGATCTGCAGCGTCGTCGGATGCGAGCGGATCAGCCGGTACATGATCGGCTGGGTGAACGACGGCTCGTCGCCCTCGTTGTGGCCGAAGCGCCGGTAGCAGAACATGTCGATGACGACCGGCTTGTGGAACTTCTGCCGGTACTCGATGGCGACCTTGGCGCAGAACACCACGGCTTCCGGGTCGTCCCCGTTGACGTGGAAGATCGGCGCCTCGACCAGCTTCGCCACGTCCGACGGATAGGGCGAAGAGCGCGAATAGCGCGGATAGGTGGTGAAGCCGATCTGGTTGTTGATGATGAAGTGGACGGAGCCGCCGGTGCGGTGGCCGCGCAGGCCGGAAAGGCCGAAGCACTCCGCCACCACGCCCTGGCCGGCGAAGGCCGCGTCGCCGTGGATAAGGAGCGCCAGCACCTTCGACCGCTCGAAGACGTCTTCGAGCTGGTCCTGCTTGGCGCGAACCTTGCCGAGCACCACCGGATCGACGATCTCGAGGTGCGACGGGTTGGCGGTCAGCGACAGATGCACATTGTTGCCGTCGAAC
>CAIZGR010000424.1 GCA_903932535.1 uncultured Hyphomicrobiales bacterium
CCGCCGTCTTCGCCCGTTCGGCGCGCTTGCGGTCGTTCGGGTCGAGCAGGCCCTTGCGCAGACGGATCGACTTCGGCGTCACTTCGACGAGTTCGTCGTCCTGGATGTAGGCGAGCGCCTTCTCCAGCGTCATCTGCATCGGCGGCGTGAGCCGCACCGCCTCGTCCTTCGAGTGGGTGCGGATGTTGGTGAGCTTCTTGCCCTTGAGCACGTTGACTTCGAGGTCGTTGTCGCGCGTGTGCTGGCCGACGATCATGCCTTGGTAGACCTTCCAGCCGGGCTCGATCATCATCGGGCCGCGGTCCTCGAGGTTCCACATGGCGTAGGCGACCGCCTCGCCCGCGTCGTTGGAGATCAGCACCCCGTTGCGGCGGCCGGCGATCTCGCCCTTCCAGGGACCCCAGTTGTGGAACAGGCGGTTCATGATCGCCGTGCCGCGGGTGTCGGTGAGCAATTCGCCGAGATAGCCGATCAGGCCGCGGGTCGGGGCGAGGAACACGAGCCGCAGCCGGTCGCCGCCCGAGGGGCGCATCTCGATCATCTCGCCCTTGCGCTCGCTCATCTTCTGCACGACGACGCCCGAGTGCTCCTCGTCGACGTCGATCACCACCTCCTCGATCGGCTCGAGCATCTCGCCGTCTTCGTCCTTGCGGAACAGCACCTTCGGGCGCGACACGCCGAGCTCGAAGCCCTCCCGCCGCATCACCTCGATCAGGATCGCGAGTTGCAGTTCGCCCCGCCCCGAGACGATGTAGGCGTCCGAGTTGGGCGCCGCCTCGACCCGCAGCGCCACGTTGCCCTCGGCCTCCTTGAACAGGCGGTCGCGGATGACGCGGCTCGTCACCTTGTCGCCCTCGGTGCCGGCGAGCGGGCTGTCGTTGACGGAAAACGTCATCGACAGGGTGGGGGGGTCGATCGGCTGGGCGTGCAGCGGCTCGACTTCCTCGGGGCTGCACAGGGTGTCGGCGACGTTGAATTTCTCGAGGCCCGCGATCGCGATGATGTCGCCGGCGATCGCCTCGTCGATCGGCGCGCGCTCGATGCCGCGGAAGGCGAGGATCTTAGACACTCGGCCGGTCTCGACCAGATCGCCTTCGACGTCGAGCACCTTGACGGGCGCGTTGGTCTTGATCGAGCCCGAGAAGACGCGGCCGGTGACGATGCGGCCGAGGTAGGGGTTGGCCTCGAGCAGCGTGCCGAGCATGCGGAAAGCGCCGGCGCCGACCTTGGGCGCCTCGACGTGCTCGAGCACGAGGTCGAACAGCGCGGCCATGGTTTCGGCGGGCTGGTCGGGCGAATTCGACATCCAGCCCTGCTTGGCCGAGCCGTAGATGATTGGAAAGTCGAGCTGCTCGTCGGTCGCGTCGAGCGCGGCGAAGAGGTCGAACACCTCGTTGACGACTTCGCTGGGCCGCGCGTCCGGCTTGTCGACCTTGTTGATGCAGACGATCGGCTTCAGCCCGATCTTGAGGGCCTTGCCGACCACGAACTTGGTCTGCGGCATCGGGCCTTCGGCCGCGTCGACCAGCACGATCGCGCCGTCGACCATCGACAGAATCCGCTCGACCTCGCCGCCGAAATCGGCGTGGCCGGGGGTGTCGACGATGTTGACGCGGATGCCCTTCCAGACGACCGAGGTCGCCTTGGCCAGGATCGTGATGCCGCGCTCGCGCTCGAGGTCGTTGGAATCCATGACGCGCTCGGCGACGCGCTGGTTGTCGCGGAAGGCGCCGGACTGCTGCAGGAGCCGGTCGACGAGGGTCGTCTTGCCATGGTCGACGTGGGCGATGATGGCGATGTTGCGAAGCTTCATCATGAAATTACGGACTTTTCGACGAGCGCAAGGCCGGCGCGGGCAGCCGACCTTAAAGGGCGCATATGTGACGGGAACAAGATGGTCAGCGCGCGGCGGAACGCCTCGCCCGCCACAACCGTTCGAGCGCCGCATACAGGAAATCGGCCGGAGAGGGAAGGGGGACGCGCGGGGCGTCCTCGGCCGCCGCCCGCGTACGATGAAAGCGGGGCCTTTCAAATCCAAAAAAGTGATAAGCTTGCGCGGCGAGGGCGCGCGCCGACAGCCGGCGACGCCGCGCAGACGGAGACGCGCGGGGCGCGGCCCCGACGCCAGAGACATCCCGAAGCCCCACAGACCAAGGCGAGGAGACGATCATGGCCAACGAACACATGAAGGCGCAGATGGCGAGCAAGGGCGGCTTCATCGCCGCGCTCGACCAGAGCGGCGGGTCGACGCCCGGCGCGCTCAGGCTCTACGGCATCCCCGACAGCGAATACGCCGGCGACGAGGCCAAGATGTACCAGCTCATGCACGAATTCCGGGTGCGGATCATGAGCGCGCCGGCCTTCACGGGCGACAAGGTGATCGCCGCCATCCTCTTCGAGCGGACGATGGACGGCGCGGCGAAGGGCAAGCCCGTGCCGAGCTATCTGTGGGAGGACCGGCACGTCGTGCCGATCGTCAAGGTCGACAAGGGGCTCGAGGCGGAGAAGGACGGCGTGCAGCTCATGAAGCCGATGCCCGGCCTCGATACGCTGCTCGCCCGCGCCGCCAAGCTCGGCGTATTCGGCACCAAGATGCGCTCGGTGATCAACCACGCCTCGAAGGACGGCGTCGCCGCGATCGCAAAGCAGCAGTTCGCCATCGGCGAGCAGATCGCAGCGCACGGCCTCGTGCCGATCCTCGAGCCGGAAGTGTCGATCAAAGCCCCCGACAAGGCGGCGGCGGAAAAAATCCTGCTCGACGAGCTGGCCAAGGGACTCGACGGGCTTCCGGCCGGGCGGCAGGTGATGTTCAAGCTCACCCTGCCGGACGTCCCCGACCTCTATGCTCCGCTCGTCGAGGACAAGCGGGTCCTGCGGGTCGTCGCGCTCTCCGGCGGCTACACCCGGACCGACGCCTGCAAGAAGCTCGCGCAGAACCACGCCATGATCGCCAGCTTCTCGCGCGCGCTGACCGAGGGTCTGAAGCGGTCGATGAGCGAGGCCGAGTTCGACAAGGCGCTCGGAGACGCGATCGCGGAAATCTATGGGGCTTCGGTCGACAAGGTCGCCGCCGTGTAGCTGCGCTCAGCGAGCGCGGCCGACACGATCGACGATCGCGGCTACAGCATCGCCCCGCCCGGCCGGCCGGGCAACGGCCGCGCGAACCGGGGCGCCACGCCCTCGCGCATGACGAATCGCCTGAGCGGCCCGACCGCGCCGAGCGCGGCGAGGCCGGCGCCGCGGGCGAAGTCGAGCGGGGCGAAATGCGTCAGCAGCGCCCGGTTGAGCCCGTCGACCACGCTCGTGCGCATGACGATGTCCGCCCGGCGATCCCGCTCGTAAGATGCGAGCGCCACGCCCCCGCCGATGTCCCGCCCTTCGGCGCGCGCCGCGACCGCCGCCGCGACGATCGCCTCCACGTCGCGCAGGCCCAGATTGAGCCCCTGCGCGCCGATCGGCGGGAAGGCGTGGGCGGCGTCGCCGATCAGCGCGAGCCTCGGCGCGGTCAGCTTCGGCACGGTCTGGCGGATCATCGGGAACACGCCGCGCCGGCCTTCGAGCCGCATCGCCCCGAGGATCGAGCGCGCTTGGCGCTCGATCTCGCGCACGAGCGCGGCGTCGTCGATCGCCTCGCGGCGGCGCGCCTCCCCGTCCGACATCACCCAGACGAGGCTCGACCGGTCGGGCGTCTCGGCGCCCGGCGGCAGCGGCACCAGCGTGAACGGTCCCTCGCGGGTGTGGAACTCGGTGGAAAAGTCGCGGTGCGGCAGGCGGTGCGACAACAGCGCCGTCAGCGCGCTCTGCGGGTAGCGGTGCGCCCGCATGGCCAGCCCGGCGGCGCGACGCGCGGGCGAGGCGCGCCCGTCCGCGCCGACGACGAGCGCCGCGGCGACGCTCCGCCCGTCGCCGAGCCGCACGCGCGCAATCTCGCCCGAGAAGTCGTAGGCCGTCACGGGCGCAGGCGTTCGCTCGACGCCCGTTGCGCTGGCGGCGCCCGCGGCGACGGTGTCGGCCATGCGGTCGTTCTCGACGTTCCAGCCGAAAGTCTCGAGGCCGATTTCCGAGCACAGGAACTCGACCGGCCGAGGCGGAAAGAGGGCGCCGGTGTCGTCGATCATGCGCAGCGCGCGCATCGGCGCCGCCTCGGGCTCGATCGCGGCCCAGAGGCCGAGCGAATCGAGATAGGCGATCGATCGATCGAGCATGGCGACCGTGCGCCCTCGCGCGAATCGCTCGTCGGGGCCGCAGGCGAGCACGTCGAATCCGGCCCGAGCGAAGGCGATGGCGGCAGCGAGGCCGGCCAGTCCGGCGCCGGCGACGAGCACGTCGCAGACGCGGTCGGCGGGTTCGGCGGGCAAGGTCATGGGCGAAATCTCGCAGGTTTCGGGCGCCGGCGGGCCGGCGGAGCGTCGCGCGGGGAGACGGCGCCGGCGGACTTTGATAAGGCGGAACGCGTCAGGTCAAGCCGTGACGGGCGGCGGGGCAATTTTGTCGCATGAACGAGGTTGGGCGGAACCGCATGTCGATCGATAAGCACCCCGTGCGCGTCGCCAGGGCGGCGGGCTTTTCCGTTCATCTCTTCACCGCCTCCGGCGGCGCGGTCGCCGTGCTCGCCCTCTACGCCGCGATCGAACGCCACTTCGCGGTCTCGTTCGCTTGGCTGGGGCTGGCGCTGTTCATCGACGGGATCGACGGGACGCTCGCGCGCGCCGCCAAGGTTCACGAGACCGCGGCGGCCATCGACGGCGTGGTTCTCGATCTGGTGATCGACTTCCTCACCTACGTGCTCGTGCCGGTGGTGGCGCTGTGGCGCTCGGACCTGATGCCGACCGAGGCCTCGTTCTGGATCGGCCTCGTGGTGACGATCGCCTCGGCGCTCTATTTCGCCGACACGCGGATGAAGACGGACGACCTGTGGTTCCGCGGCTTTCCCGCGATCTGGAACATTCTGGTGCTCTATCTCTTCGTCCTGCGGCCGCCGTGGATTCTGACCGCCGCGGCGCTGCTCGCCGCGACGGCGATGATGTTCGCCCCGATCGTCTTCGTTCATCCGCTGCGCGTGGTCCGGCTCCGCGTCCCGACGATCGCCGTGACGATCGCGTGGTTCGCCTTCGCGGCCCTGGCGATCGTCGACAATCTCGCTCCGCCCCTGTGGGTCGTGGCCGGCATGATCGCGACCGCCGGATATTTTCTGGCGCTGCCGTTCCTGAGACATTCGCCGTTGGCGTGAGTCGGCGTTGAAAAACCCTTGCCGAGGCGCGCGAATCCTTGCTATAGCGCGCGCCTCGCGGCGGAACGGTTTCGTTCGTCGCCGGCCTCGTGGCGGAGTGGCTACGCAGAGGACTGCAAATCCTTGCACCCCGGTTCGATTCCGGGCGAGGCCTCCAAACAAATCATGGACTTACAAAGGTTGAGCTAAAATCGCGTAACGGCCAAGCCGGTTGCGAGAGCGGCCCCAACCCCCTGACCTCATCCTGAGCTTGTCGAAGGATGATCCAGGTACCTGTGACGTTTGTGTCTCATCGAGCGTCCTTCGACACCCCGCATCAACCCTCTTGACAAACACATCCCCATACGAGCCCGGGGGTCAGGACGAGGTCGGCAGAAGCGGCTTGTCAGTCACCAAGTGCGAATCCACGGCAGCGACGTGTCGGAAAGCGAACGTCGCGGCGGCGGAAACAATTCGGGACGCTTTCCAGCGCCGCTGCGCCGAAAGGACAGGCGACATTTGGTGAAGCGCCGGCCAGGCGGTCGCGGCCGGCGCCCACATTCGAGCGGCACGTCATGGCTATCGCAAACGGAGTCGGACGACGGCCGACTTCGAGCTTGCGCCGAAGCGCGGCGCGCTCGGACCGAGACGCCTCGGACGATGAGGCTGTTCGAAATGCCGCGGGGGCAGCTTGTCGTCCCATCTCACAGGGCGAAAGCCCGCCCTCCTTCGCCGAGCCCTGCCTCGAGCAGGCTTATGCCCCCAGGCGCTCGGCGTGCCAGCGCAGATGGGCCTCCATGAAGGTGGAGATGAAGAAGTAGGAGTGGTCGTAGCCTTCGCGCATCGTCAGGGTCAGCGGGATGCCGGCCTCCTTGCAGGCCCGTTCCAGGAGCCAGGGATGCAAGCCGTCGGCGAGGAACGGATCCTTGTCGCCCTGATCGACGAGAAGCTCGGCAACGCGAAGGCCGTCCTCGATCAGGCTCACGGCGTCATACGGGCGCCACGCCTTTTCATCAGCGCCCAGATATTTCTCGAACGCCGGGCGCGACCATTCGGCGATCGAGGGGCGGCAGATCGGCGCGAAGGCCGAGACGGAGCGAAAGCGGCCGGGGTTGCGGAGCGCCAGCGTCAGCGCGCCGTGCCCGCCCATCGAATGGCCGAAGATGCCCTGCCGGCTCATGTCGACCGCGAAGGCCGACGCGACGAGCGCCGGAAGCTCGTCGCGCACGTAGGTCGCCATGCGGTAGTTGGCGGACCAGGGCGCCTGCGTCGCGTCGAGGTAGAAGCCGGCGCCGGAGCCGAACTTCCAGTCCGCCTTGTCGTCGGGCACGGCGTCGCCGCGCGGGCTCGTGTCCGGGCAGACGATCGCGACGCCGAGCTCGGCGGCGGCGCGGCGGTATTCGCCCTTGTCCATCGCGTTCTGGTGCGTGCAGGTTAGCCCCGACAGATACCAGAGCACCGGAACCGGAGCTTTGGACGCCTGCGGCGGCATGAACACGGCGAAGGTCATCGGGCAGGCGCACGCCGCGCTCTCGTGCCGATAGACGCCCTGTTCGCCGCCATGGCTCCTGGCGAGCGAGACGGTCTCCATCAGTAGATCACCACGCTGCGGATCGACTTGCCCTCGTGCATGAGGTCGAAGGCGTCGTTGATCCGCTCGAGCGGCATGGTGTGGGTGATCAGGTCGTCGATGTTGATCTTGCCGTCCATGTACCAGTCGACGATCTTCGGCACGTCGGTGCGGCCGCGGGCGCCGCCGAAGGCCGAGCCCTTCCACACCCGCCCGGTGACGAGCTGGAACGGCCGGGTGGAAATCTCCGCGCCCGACGGCGCGACGCCGATGACGATCGACTCGCCCCAGCCGCGATGGCAGCATTCGAGCGCCTGACGCATCGTGTGCGGGTTGCCGATGCACTCGAAGGAGAAATCCGCGCCGCCGCCGGTCAGGTCGACGATCGCCTGCACGACCTTGTCGCGCCCGACCTCGTCGGGGTTGACGAAGTCGGTCATGCCGAATTTCCTGGCCATCTCGGCCTTGGCGGGGTTGAGGTCGACGCCGACGATCTTGTCGGCGCCGACCATGCGCGCGCCCTGTATCACGTTGAGGCCGATGCCGCCGAGGCCGAAGACGACGACGTTGGCGCCCGGCCAGACCTTGGCGGTGTAGACCACCGCCCCGATGCCGGTCGTGACGCCGCAGCCGATGTAGCAGATCTTGTCGAAGGGCGCGTCCTCGCGCACCTTGGCGAGGGCGATCTCGGGCAGCACCGTGAAGTTCGAGAAGGTCGAGCAGCCCATGTAGTGGAAGACTTCGCCGCCGTCGCAGGAGAAGCGCGACGTGTTGTCCGGCATCAGGCCCTGGCCCTGCGTCGCGCGGATCGCGGTGCAGAGGTTCGAGCGCTGCGACAGGCAGGTTTTGCACTCGCGGCATTCCGGCGTGTACAGCGGAATGACGTGGTCGCCGGCCTTGACCGACCTCACGCCCGCGCCGACCTCGCGCACGATGCCTGCGCCCTCGTGACCGAGAATGGCGGGGAACTTGCCTTCCGAATCGAGGCCCGAGAGCGTGTAGGCGTCGGTGTGGCACACGCCCGTCGCCATGACCTCGACCAGAACCTCGCCGGGCTTCGGGCCCGCGATGTCGATGGTTTCGATGGTCAGCGGCTTGTTGGCTTCCCAGGCGACGGCGGCGCGGCTCTTCATAGTGTTCCCCCCATGGCTTCAGCCGAGATCGGCTGGCGTTGTTTCAGCGACACGAGCGTTCGCCGAGGCTGTGTCGGCTTCGACCCGCCTGCGGCGGACTCGCTCCCGTCTGCCTGACGCTCCGTCCCGCGATCGGTTGTCGATTCCGTCGCGGCCGGTGAGGACGCAGGGTTCGGGTCCGAGATCGCAGGCGACGCTTATGTCTCGTTCGGCCCCCTCCCGACGAAGGAGGCTTCGGACGCCCTAGTCCCACCAACCGGGAAGGAGGTCAACCCGGGCGCCGCGTCGTTCACGTGCGGTTGCTCGAACGCCAGCCGAGCACGCGCGCCTCGACCGCCGAAAGCGCCCAGCAGCGCCACGCCGGCGAAGATGTCGGGGGACCTGTAGGCGCGCGCCGCGAGCAGCACCGGTCGCCCGAGCCCGTCGAGGTCTGCGATCGTCTCGCACACGACCGCCAGGATCAGCGACGCCGTGAGCCCGAGCGTGAGGCCGGCGATAATGCCGGGCGTCGCGGAGGGCGGCGCGATCTCGACGATCCCTCGCCATCGGGTCAGGCCGAGCATGCGTTCGACTTCGAGGAGCCGCGGCTCGATGGCGGCGAAGGCGTGGATCGACGCGAGCAGGGCCGGCCAGATCGAGCCGAAGGCGATGACGCCGAGCGTCGTCGGGATCATCGCCGCCGAGGGAATCGGCCGCAGGCGCTACGCGATCCCGAGCTTGAACGGGTCGGCGAGCGACGGGGCGGCGGCGAACGAGAGGGCGGGGGCGAGAAGCGAGAGTCCGCGAAAAGTCATGGTTTCCTCTCTTCCGGCGTTCGGCGACGCGCCCCTTGATTATCGACAAAAACGAGGATCGTGTCGAATTCATCAGAACGCAAGGGAGGAACGGGCGGCGAAGCTGGCGACCTATCGGGCCGGGCGGGGGGACAGGGTCGGCGTCGTCGATGCAGAAGGCGGCCGGCTTTTCGACCTCGCCGCCGCGCCTTTTCAATCCATGCTCGCCCCGGTCGACGCGGACGACGCGGGGCGCGAATGCGCCCGTTCGCTGATCGCGAGCCGCGGCGCGGACGACGATCTCGGGACCGATCTTCCGGAGGCGCAACTCCTCGCGCCGCTGCCCGAGCCGCGGCAGATGCGCGACGCGATGTCTTTCGCGCCGCACATCCGGCAATCGTCGCGGCGTCGTGCGTCTACGCATAGCGCTTTGCGGTGTGGACGAAGGGCGCGTCCCAGCTCCAGCCGTCGATTCCGGTCACGCGGACGCCGCGGTCGTCTGGGAGGGCCACAAGGCGGGTCGCCATATCGGCTATCGCCATATCGAGAAGCTGCACAATCTCGAGGCGCTGCCCTCGATCGGCTTCTCGGTCTGCTGCTTTCCGGCCAAGATCGAGCGCGCTCCGGCCGGCTGGACCCGGGCCGTCGCGATCGTCGAAACTCAGCACCCTGCGCCCCGCCGAACGCTTTGCGCCGCGCGCAAGGGCTGTCGCGGCGCCGAGACGGCGCCTTGCTTTTTCCTGCGCCGGCTGGATTATGGGCGGGCGGCCCGCTCAGGCCGCCGCTGCGGCAGGGGCTCTCGATGCGAAACACGCTCGTCGCGGTCTCGTTCCTCTGTGCGGCCGCGGCGCACGCCGATCAGACCGTTCTGACCTACCACGGCGCGCTCGACCGAGCCGGGCGCTATGTCGCTCCCGGCCTCACCTGGGAGCGCGCGCGGGGCGTGCGCCTGGACCCTTCTTTCCATGCCGCTTTTCCGGGCAGGGTCTACGCGCAGCCGCTGCTTTGGCGCCGGCCGGGATCGGCCGGAGGCGCGCTGATCGTGGCGACCGAAGACAACGACGTCTTCGCGCTCGACGCGCGGAGCGGCGAGGAAATCTGGAAGCGGGCGCTCGGCCCGCCCGTTCCGCGCTCCGCGCTCCCGTGCGGAAATGTTTCGCCGCTCGGCGTCACCGGCGCGCCCGTGATCGACGACCAGCGCGCGACGCTCTACCTCGACGCGGCGGTCATGCGCGCCAACGGGCCGCGCCACGAAATTTTCGCGCTGTCCCTCGCCGACGGCGCGATCGCGCCCGGCTGGCCCATCGACGTCGCAACCGCGCTCGGCGGGCGCTTCGATCCGCCGGTGCAGAGCCAGCGCGGCGCGCTTGCGCTGTTCAAAGGCGAGGTGTTCGTTCCGTTCGGCGGACACTGGGGCGATTGCGGCGCCTATCACGGCTATGTCGTCGGCGTTTCCGTCGACGACCCGGGCAAGGTCGCGAGCTTTTCGACCCGCGCGCGCGGCGGCGGCGTCTGGGCGCAGGGCGGCGTCAGCGGCGACGGAGAATCGCTCTTCGCCGTCACCGGCAACACGTTCGGCGCGACCGCATGGAGTGACGGCGAAGCCGTCCTGCGCCTCTCTCCCGAGCTTGCGCGGCCGAGCGAAAGCCGCGACTTTTTCGCCCCCCTGGATTGGCGCGAGCTGGATCGCCGCGACCTCGATCTCGGCGGGACCGCGGCGATCCCGCTCGACGCCCCGGGTCCGCACGGCGCCCGCAAGCTGATCCTCGCCGTCGGCAAGACCGGCGAGGCCTACCTTCTCGACCGCGACGACCTCGGCGGCGTGGGCGGGGCGCTCGCGACCGCGCGGGTGGCCACGAACACCGCCATCGCTTCGCCGGCGGTGTGGAGCGCCGCGGACGGGGTTTTTGTCGCGCTCCAAGGCGATGGCGCGCATTGTCCGCCCGGCGAGCCGGCGGACGGCCTCATTGCGCTGAAGATTCGCGTCGATCCCGCGCCGGCGATCGAGACCGCCTGGTGCGCTTCCGTCCCCCGCGCCGGCGCGCCGATCGTCACGACGACAGACGGCCGCTCGGACCCGATCGTATGGGTCGTGGCCGCCGAGGGCGACAACCGTCTGCATGCTTTCCGGGCCGACACCGGCGAGCCGATCGCGGCGCCGCCGGAAACCCTGCGCGGCCTGCACCATTTTCAGACGCTCATCGCCGCCGGCGACCGGCTCTATGTCGCCGCCGACGGAACGATCTACGCCTTCGCGTTTTGAGGCGCCCGGACCGAAGGCCGCGTACGGGGTTCGCGTCGACGTCGAGGCGCGCGCCGGATCTCGGATTTCGGCTTGCCGCCGCCTTCCCGATCGAGAGGTCGATCCCCACCCCGGCGCGCCCGTCTCCGGGCCGCGCGCGGCCGGCGACCGGCTACGACGCCGCGCGCGGCTCCGGCCGCTCGCTCCAGCGTTCCAGTCTGGCGAGGGCCGCTTCGAGCGTCTCGCGCTTCTTGGCGAAGCAGAAGCGGATGTGGCTGCGGACGTCGCGCGCGCCGAAGAACGCAGAAATCGGCACCGCCGTCACGCCGGCTTCCCGGGTCAGCCGGCGGCAGAATTCGGCGTCGTCATTCGCCGGGTCGAAGCGCGAGGCCCCCGCCACCGCGAAATAAGTGGCGCCGACGTCGCCGACGTCGAAGCCGACGTTGCGCAGGCCCGCGACGAGAAAGTCGCGCCGCGTCTCGAGGGCGGCGCGAAGCCCGTCGTAATACGAATCGGGCAAGCGCAGCCCGAACGCGACCGCGCTTTGCAGGGCCGGCGGCGTGGTGAAGGTGACGAACTGGTGGGCGCGGGCGATCGGCGCGATCAGCTTCGCGTCGGCCATGACGTAGCCGACCTTCCAGCCGGTGACCGAGAAGGTCTTGCCGGCGGAGCCGATGCGCACCACCCGGTCGCGTACCTCGGGAGCCGCGAACAGGGTCTTGTGACGCCGCCCGTCGAACACGAGATGCTCGTAGACCTCGTCGGCGATCGCCACGAGATCGTGCTTCAGCATCAGGCCGGCGATGAACCTCAGGTCGTCGTCGCAAAAAATCTTGCCGATCGGGTTCATCGGCGTGTTGATCACGATCGCCCGTGTGCGCGCCGTGATCGCCGCCTCGAGCGCGTCGCGCGGCAGGTCCCAGCGCGGCGGCCTGAGGCGCACCGGAACCGGGACCGCGCCCGCGCGCCGGACGATGACCGGATAGCTGTCGTAGGCGGGCTCGATCAGGATGACTTCGTCGCCCGCGTTCAGGAGGCCGAAGAAGGCGTCCGCGAGCGCTTCGGTCGCGCCCGAGGTGACCAGCACTTCCCGCTCCCAGTCGACGTCGAGGCCGAGGAAACGGCGCGCGCTCTCGGCGACCGCCTGGCGCAAGGCGGGAAGGCCGAGCATCGGCGGATATTGGTGCGGGCCGTCGCGCAAGGCGCGCATCGCCGCCTCGACGACCTCCGGCGGCTCGAGCCCCTCCGGAAAGCCCTGTCCCAGATTGACCGCGTCCGCCTGCATGGCGAGACGCGACATCTCCTCGAAAATCGAGGTTCCGCACGAATCGAAGACGACGTTGCCCACCGCGACCCCCGTCCTGGCCAGCCGGAAACAAGCCGGCGCCCGTTACGCCGCCGATGCGGCGCCGGCACGACAGGGATTAGCCCAACCGCCGTCGCCTCGCGAGCCGTTCCTCACGCGCCCGGCGGGCGCCCGTCCCGAGTCGGAGGGCGCCCGGGGACGGCGAGACGCCGTCCCTCCCAATTCAGGGCGCGGCGCGCGCCTCCGCCCGCGCAAGCCCTGTTTCGGCTGCGTCGCCCTTCGCCCGCACGAAGTTCGCGGTCGAAAGGATGTTCACCGCGAGTTGTCGCGCGTCGGCCGCAGGAATGACGTTCTCGATGAACAGCGACGACAGGCCGTGAATGAGACCCCAGGCCGCCATCGCCGCCGTGTCCCGATGCTCTTTCGGCTCGTGGGCGACCAGACCGGCGCCTTCGATCACCTGGAACGCGGCGTTGGCCGCATTGCGCAAGGCCGGGTATTTGGTTTTCAGCGCGAGCAGCGGCCCGAACATCAGCCGGAACATGCCGCGCTTGGCGAGCGCGAACTCGAGGTAGGCGAGGCCGACCGCGACGGCGGGGTCGGGTCCGTCCACCGCCGCCTGCAAGGCCGCCGTCAGCTCCTGGAAGCCTTCGACGGCCACGGTCGCCATGAGATCGTCCCGGCTGGCGAAGTGGCGATAGGCGGCTGTCGCGGAGATGCCGATCCGGCGCGAGATCTCGCGCAGTCCGACGTCCTCCGGGTTGCCCGCCTCGAGGACTTGCCGCGCCGCGCCGCGCAAGGCGGCCGGAACGTTTCGGTGATGATACGTGGATCGGTTCGGAGGTTCGTAGGATCGGCTGGCGGTAACAGAAATGTCTCGCATAAGTTGGCGTCCAAAGTTTGTCCTGCGCCTTGCTCGGCGGCGCGGTTGCTGCGTTTCTCTCGATTGTTCTTCCCCTCGGGTTCCTGAGACGCCCCCCCCGGAAACCCGACCGCGTGAACAATTGTTCACTACACGCCGGCAACGCCCGCGTCTCGATAACAGACGCCAAATCGAATGTTTTTCGCGCCAACTGCACGGCGCAATGTCGCAGGGCGGGGAAGGGCGTGCGGAGTTCCCGAAATCCCTCGGCCGCCCCCCAGTTTCGGTGAGCGTTCAAGACTCTGATTCCTCGACGAGTTTCGCCCAGGCTGCGGAGTCGCTGCGAACCTGCGAGGGCGAGGCGCCCGTCCAGCGCCGGAACGCGGCGCCGAACGATCCGGCGTCGCCGTAGCCCAGCAGGCTGCCGATCTGGTCGATGCTGAGCGTCGGCTCGGCGAGATACTGGAGCGACAGCGCGCGCCGCAGGCCGTCGAGGATCTCCGAGAACGTCGTGCCCTCTTCGGCCATGCGCCGCGTCAGCGTGCGCGTGCTGACGCCGAGCGCGTTCGCGATGACGTCGATTCGGGCCTGTCCGTGGGGAAGCTGCTTCTGGATCAGGTTTTCCACCGCCACGCGGAGCGGCGCCGACCGGCCGCCGCGCAGCGACGCCATCCGCTCGACGTAGGGTTTCAGGATGTCGAGAAGGCGGGAGTCGGCGGCGAGGACGGGAGTCTCCAGCGTTTCCCGGGAAAAATGAAGCTGATCCGAAGGGGCGCCGAACTCGACCGGACAGGCGAAGAAGCGCTCGACGTCGCGGATCGCGGCGCTGCGGTGATGGGCGAACGTCGCCCTGGCCGGGACGACCGGCCGGCCGGCGATTTCCCGCAGCAGTTTGAGCACGGCGGCGAGATGGAATTCGATCGCGTGCTTGAGCGGCTGCCGGCGATGGCCGACGGGCTGCACCTCCACCACGCCGTCGCCGCCCGGCGAAGCGGCGAGGATCATCTCGAGGCTCGCGTTCGCGACGTGAATGTACTTCGATTGCAGGGTCAGCGCCTGCCGGAGCGTCGCCGTCGCGTTGGACAGGTAATAGAGCAATCCGGCGTCGCGCGGATCGGCGCCTTCCGCCATCCGGATTCCAAACGCCGGGTCCCCGGCGACATGGGCGGCCAGCTCGATGAGCCTCGCTTCCGCCTCCGCTGCGACGACAAGATCGCGATTGGCGAGGTCGGCGCCGGACAACCCGACCCGCTCCAGAAGCGGCTCCGATTCGATCCTGCGCGCCGCCAGCGCCTCGACGACGCGTCGCAGGCCGAAGCCTGTCGACGTCGCCGGCGCACCCCTCGGGACGTCTCCGGACTCCGCATTGATTCGAGAATATTGACGACGTAAACAATAGCCACCAATTTTATTTTCGTATCCCGTAATAGGAGAATCCTTTCCTGCCTGCCGGTCACAGCATACAAGATTCTTTATATCTGACAATACGCTGCAAATTGACGCTGGGGTAAAACCTCTTCTCGCGTCTCCGCGCGGCGCAATTTAAGAACCCGGCGAAGCGGCCTCAATTGCCGACGTGGGCGGTTGGCCATGAAGCCACAAAGGGCTTCTCCGCGTCCTTCGCGGGGAGATCCGCGAACGCTGGCGTCCCGGCGCCCCGCGCGTCTATGCTGGCCTTCCGCGCTCCCCCGGTTTGCCGAGATGGACCTGATCGCCCCGACCGACCGAGGCCTCTTCTGCGAGGCCGGCGACTTTCACATCGACCCGTGGCGGCCCGTCCCGCGCGCGGTTGTCACCCACGCTCACGCCGACCATGCGCGCGCCGGCTCGGACGTCTATGTCTGCCATGCGCTGACCGCCCCGATCCTGCGCAAGCGGCTCGGCGCCGTCGCGATCGAGACGGCGGCCTACGGCGAGGTCCTGACCCGCGACGGCGTGGAGGTGTCGCTCCATCCGGCCGGTCACGTGCTGGGCTCGGCGCAGGTCCGCGTCGCCCGCAACGGCGACGTCTGGGTCGCCTCGGGCGACTACAAGCTCGAGGCCGACGGCGTCGTCGTCGCCTTCGAGCCGCTGCGCTGCCGGGTGTTCATCACAGAATCGACCTTCGGCCTGCCGATCTACCGCTGGCGTCCCCAGGCCGAGATCATGGCCGCGATCGACGGCTGGTGGCGGGAGAACGCCGCCGCGGGCCGCGCGAGCGTCCTCTACGCCTATGCGCTCGGCAAGGCGCAGCGCGTCCTCGCCGGCGTCGATCCATCGATCGGGCCGATCGTCTGCCACGGCGCGATCGAGCCGATCAACGCCCTCTATCGCGAGGCCGGCGTGGCGCTGCCTCCGACCCGGCTCGCCCATGAGGTCGCGGACCGGCGCGCATTCGCAAGCGCATTGATCGTCGCGCCGCCGTCGGCCGCGGCCGGCGCCTGGCTCGGCCGGTTCGGCGACCATTCCGACGCGCTCGCGAGCGGCTGGATGCAGGTGCGGGGGAACCGCCGAAGGCGCGGCCTCGATCGCGGTTTCGCGCTCTCCGACCACGCCGACTGGCCGGGTCTTCTCGCCGCGGTCGAGGCGACCGGCGCAGAGCGGGTGCTGGCGACCCACGGCTCGGTCGGGCCGCTCACGCGCTACCTTCGGGAGAAGGGCCTCGACGCGCGTGTTCTTTCGACCTCTTACGGCGAGGAGGACGAGGCGCCCCCGAGCGAGGGCGCCGCATGAAGGCGTTTGCCGACCTCTACCGGCGGCTCGACCGGGCGACCGCGACCCGCGCCAAACAGGCGGCGATGGTCGGCGCCTTCGCCGCTGCCAAAGCCGATCCGGCGCAATGGGCGAGCGCGGCCTGGATGGTCTATTTCCTTTCCGGCGGAAAGCCGCGCCAGACCGTCCCGACCCGCCTCCTGCGCCGCCTCGCCGTCGAGGGCTCGGGCCTGCCCGAATGGCTGGTCGACGAATGCTACGCCAGTGTCGGCGACCTCGCCGAGACGCTCGCGCTGCTGCTGCCGGAGGGCGCGGGCGACGATCATGCGTCGCTCGATCACTGGATGCGCGAGCGCCTGCTGCCGCTGCCGAAGCTCGACGAGGAGGAGCGCTATGCCCGGCTGAGCCTCTGGGTCGCGGCGCTTCCGGAAAGCCGGCGGCTCGTCTTCTTCAAGCTGATCACCGGCGCGTTGCGCGTCGGCGTTTCGCGCCTCCAGGTGGTGAAGGCGCTGACGGAAGTGGCCGGGGTGGACGAGTCGCGCATGGCGCAGCGCATGATCGGCTATGCGCAGGCGCGGCGCATGCCCACGGCGGACGATTTCGCCGCCCTCGTCGCCGACGTCGAGGCGAGCGAGGGCGCGGCGCTCGACGCCGGCCGGGCCTATCCCTTCTATCTCGCCCAATCGTGGCAGCGTCCGCTCGGGGAGATGCAGCAAGCTCTCGGTCCGCCGCAGGACTGGATCGTCGAGTGGAAGTTCGACGGCATACGCGCCCAGCTCATCCGGCGCGGCGCAAACTGGCGCCTCTGGTCGCGGGGCGAGGAGCTGATCTCGGACGCCTATCCCGATCTGGAACCGCTCGCCCGCGCGCTTCCCGCGGGCGTCGCGCTCGACGGCGAACTGGTCGTCATGATCCCGCCCGCCGGCGAGACCCGGCCGGACTCGCTCGACGGGCTCGCGCCCTTCGCGAGCCTCCAGCAACGGCTCGGCCGCAAGGCGATCAGCGAGAAGACTTTGCGCGCGCTGCCTGTCGCGCTCATCGCCTACGACCTCCTCGAACTCGGCGGCCAGGATCTGCGCGGCGAGCCGCAGCGCGAGCGGCGCGCCAAGCTCGAAAGCCTCGTCCGGGAGACGCTCGACCGCGGCGGGCGCCTGCCGCTCCGCCTGAGCCCCGTCGTCTCCGCCGAGACCTGGGAAGGCCTCGCGGAAATCCGCGAGCAGGCGCGGGCGCTCGGGCGCGAAGGGCTGATGCTGAAGGCGCGCGAGGGCGCCTACGGCGTCGGCCGGCGCAAGGGCGACGACCGCACCGACGTCTGGTGGAAGTGGAAGCTCGACCCGATGAGCGTCGACGCGGTGCTGATCTACGCCCAGCGTGGCCACGGCCGCCGCTCGGGCGTCTACAGCGACTACACCTTCGCCGTCTGGAGCGCGGGCGCGGACGCGCCGCAGCGCGCGCTGGTGCCCTTCGCCAAGGCCTATTCCGGCCTCTCCGACGCCGAGATGCGCGAAATGGACGCGATCATCCGGCGCACCACCGTCGAGGCGTTCGGCCCGGTGCGCAGCGTCACGCCGACGCAGGTTTTCGAGCTCGGCTTCGAGGGCATCGCGGCGAGCAAGCGCCACAAGAGCGGGATCGCGGTGCGGTTTCCGCGCATGCTGCGCTGGCGGCGCGACAAGCCGGTCGCCGAGGCCGACACGCTCGACGCTTTGCGCGCGCTGCTGCCTCCGGGCGGCGAGGAATGAGGGCTGCGCCACGCCGAGCAGCCGTCTGCTTCCGTTGTTTCCCAGCCAGCCCGCCGGTGCTAGACGCAGGACCCGCGGTATCCGGCCGCGGGGGCGGGGATATGACGACATTGCAGGGCAAAAAGGGGCTCGTGCTCGGCGTGGCCAACGAGCGCAGCCTCGCCTACGGCTGCGCGCGCCACTTCCGCGCCGCCGGCGCCGATCTCGCCATCACCTATCTCAACGCCAAGACGGAGCACTATGTCCGGCCGCTCGCGACCGCGCTCGAGTGCGAGATCGCGCGGGCCTGCGACGTCGGCGAGCCCGGCCAGCTCGAAAGCGTGTTCGAGGAGATCGCCGCGAAGTGGGGGCGGCTCGATTTCGCGCTCCATGCGATCGGCTACGCGCCCGCCTCGGACCTGCATGGCCGCGTCATCGACTGCTCGGCCGAAGGCTTCGCCCGCGCCATGCTGGTGTCGGTGCATTCGTTCTTCCGGATGGCGAAGCTGGCCGAACCCCTGATGCCGTCTGGCGGCTGCCTGCTGGCGATCACCTACTACGGCGGCCAGAAAGCGGTGGAGCACTACGGGGTCATGGGTCCGGTCAAGGGCGCGCTCGAAACCGCGATCGCCTACATGGCCCTCGAGCTCGGCGGCAAGCGCATCCGGGTCAACGCCATTTCGCCGGGTCCGGTGGCGACGCGTTCCGCCTCGGGGCTGAAGCATTTCGAAGAATTGCTCGATCACGCCGCCAAGAAGGCGCCCGACCATCGCCTCATCACGCCCGACGACGTCGGCGCGCTGGCGGCGTTCCTGGTCAGCGACGGGGCCAAGGCGATGACGGGCAACACGTCCTATGTGGACGCGGGCTATCACGTCGTGGGGTGATCCGGGCGGGCGGCGATGGCTGACGCGCGCGCCGCCGCGGTCGACGCCTGGCTCGCGGGCAAGGGCTGGAGGCCGTTCCCATTCCAGCGCGAGACCTGGGCTCTGATGCGCGAGGGCCGCTCGGGCCTCGTCCACGCCACGACCGGGACAGGCAAGACGCTGGCGGTGGCGCTGGGCGCGTGGCTGGCGGCGGGGGACGACGGGAAAGAGCCCGCCCTCGCCGTCCTCTGGGTCACGCCCATGCGGGCGCTGGCGGCGGATACGGAGCGGGCGCTGCGGGAGGCGTTCGACGGCGTCGCCGCCCACGATCCCACGCGCGCTGCGCCATGGACCGTCGGCGCCCGCACCGGCGACACCTCGACCGCCGAGCGCGCGCGGCAGGCCAAGCGCCCCCCGCGCGTCCTCGTGACGACGCCCGAGAGCCTGTCGCTGATGCTGTCCCGCCCCGAGGCGCGCGAAACTTTCGCCGAGCTGCGCTGCGTCGTGGTCGACGAGTGGCACGAGCTGATCGGCGCCAAGCGCGGCGTGCTGGCCGAGCTGGGCCTCGCGCGGCTGCGTGCGTTCCGCCCCGGCCTGATGACCTGGGGCCTGTCGGCGACGCTCGGCAATCTCGACGAGGCGCGTCGCGTTCTGCTCGGGCCGCAGGCGGCGGGGGAGGGGGCGCTGATCGAAGCGCAGATCGAGAAGCCGCTCGTCGTCGACACGCTGCTGCCGAAGTCGCCCGAGCGCTTTCCCTGGGCCGGCCATCTCGGCACGAAGATGGCGCCGGCGGTGGTCGCCGAGATCGAGGCGGCGAACACGACCCTCGTCTTCACCAACGTCCGCTCGCAGGCGGAACTCTGGTATCAGAGCCTCCTCAGGCTCAGGCCGGACTGGGCCGGGATCATCGCGCTCCATCACGGCTCGCTTGCCCGCGAGACGCGCGACTGGGTCGAGCAGGGCCTGAAGAGCGGGACGCTGAAGGCGGTGGTCTGCACCTCGAGCCTCGACCTCGGCGTCGATTTCCTCCCCGTCGAGCGGGTGCTCCAGGTCGGCTCGCCCAAAGGGGTCGCCCGGCTCCTCCAGCGCGCCGGGCGCAGCGGCCACGCGCCGGGCCGCGTCTCGCGCGTGACCATCGTACCGAGCCATTCGCTCGAACTCGTCGAGGCCGCCGCGGTCAAGGCGGCGATCGCAGCGATGCGAATCGAGAGCCGAAAAAGCCTCGTCGCGCCGCTCGACGTGCTCGCCCAGCATTGCGTCACCGTCGCGCTCGGCGGCGGCTTCGTCCCCGACGAACTTCTGAGCGAAGTGCGGACGGCGGCGGCCTACGCGACGCTGAGCGACGAAGCCTGGGCGTGGTGCCTCGACTTCGTCTCCAAGGGCGGACCGACGCTGAAGGCCTATCCCGGCTTCCGCCGCGTCGTTCCCGGTCCGGACGGAATCTGGCGGGTCGTCGACCGCGACATCGCCCACCGCCACCGGCTCAACATCGGCGCGATCGTCAGCGATACGGCGGTCGTCGTGCAATACGGGCCGGCGCCGCGCGGGGCGAAGCTCGGCACGGTCGAGGAGAGCTTCGTCGCCCGCCTGCGCGCGGGTCAGCGCTTCTGGTTCGGCGGCAAGATTCTCGAATTCGTTCGGCTCGAAGCGGGAACCGCCTTCGTGCGGCCGGGCAAAGGGGGCGGGGCGACGCCGGCCTGGGCGGGCGGGCGGATGCCGCTTTCGACAACGCTCGCCGACGCCATGGTCGAGGCCTTCGCCCGCGCCGCAAATGGGGATTACGACAGCCCGGAGCTGGAAGCCGCCCGCCCGATGCTGGAGGTGCAGGCCAAATGGTCGGCGCTGCCCACGCCCGGGACGCTGCTGGTCGAAACGCTGAAAACGCGCGAGGGCTGGCACTTGTTCGTCTATCCTTTCGCCGGGCGCGACATCCATCTCGGCCTGTCGAGCCTCGTCGCCTGGCGCGCCGCGCAGGCCGAGCCCGGCACCTTCTCGCTGAGCTTCAACGACTACGGCTTCGAGATCCTGAGCGGCGCGGAGCGCGACTGGGCCGCACCCCTGGCCGGCCTGCTCGCGCCCGCCCCCGACGCCGCGGCGCTGACCGCGGAAGTCGCGGCCAGCCTCAACGCCGGCGAGCTCGCGCGCCGCCGCTTCCGCGACATCGCCCATATTGCCGGGCTCGTCGTCGCGGGCTATCCCGGCCAGCGAAGAAGCGCGAAGACGATGCAGGCCTCGTCGGGCCTGTTCTACGACGTCTTCCGCAAGTTCGACCCCGACAACGGCCTTCTCAGGCAGGCCGAGCGGGAAGTGCTGGAAGACGAGCTCGACGTGAAGCGGCTGCACAAGACCCTGGAGGCCATGGCGGCGCGGCGGCTCGACGTCAGGCCGCTCGCGCGCGCCACCCCGCTCGCCTTCCCGCTGATGGTCGAGCGCTTCCGGGAGAAGCTCACCAACGAGACGCTTTCGGCGCGGATCGCGCGCATGGTCGGCGAACTCGACGCCGCGGCCGACGCATGACAGCCTGCGAGGCGCTGGCGAGCGGCGCGCTGACGCTCCTGCCCGAACGCGCAGTCTGGAGCGCGCGGGAGCGGACGCTGTTCGTGGCCGACCTTCATCTCGGCAAGGCGGCGGCTTTCCGCGCCGCCGGCGCGCCCGCGCCATACGGGGCGAGCGCGGAGACGCTGCGGCGCCTCGGCGCGCTCTCGGACGCCGCCGCCGCCGAGCGGCTCGTGATCCTCGGCGACTTCGCCCACGCGCTGGCTTCCATGACCGAGGGGCTGGCGGAGTCGCTGCGCGCGTGGCGGCGCGCGCGCGCCGCGCTCGACTGCCTGATCGTGCTCGGCAACCACGATCGCCGCGCCGCGCCGCTCTACGCCGGCTGCGGCTTTCCCTCGGCCGACGAGCCGGCCCTCGTCGCCGGGGTCGCCTGCCGGCATCATCCGCTCGACGGCGAGGCGGGCGAGCCGGGGCCGGCGACGCTCGCGGGCCACCTTCATCCGGTCGCGCGGCTCACCGGGCGCGGGCGGGACTCGCTGCGGCTGCCGTGCTTCGTGATCGAGGGCCGGCAGATCGTGCTGCCGGCGTTCGGGGAGTTCACCGGCGGCTGGCTCGTCCGGCCGGAGCCCGGGCGGCGGATCGTGCTGGTCGCGCCGGACCGGCTGATCGATCTCCCGCGGCCTGCGCCGCCCTCCGCGGCGTGAAGCGAGGGTTCACCACGAAGGACACCAAGGACCACGAAGTTGTCTTCGTGATCCTTCGTGCGCTTCGTGGTGAGAAAAAACGCCGCCCGCTTTACGCCCGCGCCGTTCCATGCGACGCCTTCCCGTCATTCGCGTCCCGGGGGAGCGTCTCTTGAGCCCAATCGCCGTCGTCGCCGTCGTCTGGGCGCTGATCACCGTCAGCGGCCTCGCCGGCCTCCATCTCAAGACCCGCCTCGCGCCCCACTACACCACGGAGCTTTCGCGCGACATGATCGGCGGCGTCGTCGGGCTGCTGACGCTGCTGCTCGCGCTCGTGCTCGGCCTCCTGATCTGGACGGCCTTCGGCGTCTTCAGCACCCAGCAGCGCGAGCTCGAGTCGATCGCCGCCAAGGCGCTCGAGTTCAATCTCGAAATGCGCCACTACGGGCCGGAGGGCGACGCGGCGCGCGAGGTCCTGCGCCAGGACCTGCTTTCGGCGCGCGAGCAGTTCTGGGGCGACGACCGCGCGATGGCGGCCTCCTACGACGCTTCGTACCGGGCCATGGCCGACATGAGCAGAGTTTTCGAGCGCCTCGATCCGCAGACCGACGCGCAACGGGCGCTGCTGGCGGCGGCGAAAGCCAATTACGGGACGATCGGCGAGGATCGGCTGCTCATGACCCTTCAGGGGCTCTCGCCGGTCGCGTGGCCGCTGATCTATGCGGTGACGGGCTGGTCGTGCCTGATGTTCGCCGGCATGGGGCTGCTGTCGCGGCCGAACGCGGCGACGATCACGATGCTGATCCTCGGGGCGGCGTCGGTCGGCGTCGCGATCCTGCTCATCCTTGAATTCAGCCGGCCCTACACCAGCTCTATCCGGATATCCCCGATCGTGGTCGACCGCGCGATCGCGGACTTGGCCAAGCCTTCCGGGCCGGGGGATTCCAACTGACGAGGAGCCTCGCCATGGCGCATTACAAAATTCTCGGCGACGACGAGATCCGTTCCGCGCTCGCCGGCCTGCCGGACTGGTCGGTCGAGGCGCCCAACATCGCAGCGACCTTCACGCTCAAGACCTTCCGCGACGCGATCGCCTTCATCGTCGAGGTGGCGATCGAGGCCGAGGTGATGAACCACCATCCCGAGTTCAAGAACTCCTACAACATCGTCTCGTTCTCGTTCTGCACCCACGACGCCGGCATGAAGATCACCGACCTCGACATCGAGACGGCGCGGAAGATCAGCGCGCTGGCGAGGCGCTTCGAGGCGATGCCGTGACGAGCGCCGCCCGCCCATTCGCCGGCCAGACCGCCATCGTCACCGGCGGCGGGGCGGGAATCGGCTTCGCCGCCGCGCGCGCTTTCGCCCGCGCCGGCGCCAACGTCGCCTTGGCCGGGCGCACGAAGGAGACGCTCGTCCATTCCGCGGCGCTGATCGCAGAGATGGGCGGCGAGGTTCTCGTCGTTCCGGCCGACGTCGGCGCCGCGAACGACTGCGAACGGATCATCGCGGCGACGGTCGAGCGCTTCGGCGCGGCCGACGTGCTCGTCAACAACGCCGCTTATTTCGCCCTCGTTCCGCTGCTCGACGCCGACGCGGAGGCGACGGCGCGATTCCTGAACGTCAATGTGGCGGGACCCTTGCATTGCGCCCGCGCCTTCGCGCGGCACGCGCTGGCGAAGGGGCGGCGCGGCAGAATCGTCAACGTCAGCAGCATCGCCGGCGCCCGCCCCGCGCCGGGCTGCGGGCTCTATTCGGCCTCGAAGGCCGCGCTCGACATGCTGACGCGGTCCATGGCGCTCGAATGGGGGCCGAAGGGCTTTCGCGTCAACGCGGTGGCGCCCGGCCATGTCGCGACCGAAGGCGTGCTGGAAGACTTCCAGGCCGGCCGGCTGGACGAAGCCGAGATGGTCGCCTCGATCCCCGCCCGCCGCATCGCCGACGTCGACGACATCGCCGACGCGGTGCTCTTCCTCTGCTCGGACGCGGCGCGGCACGTCATGGGGCAGGTGCTGACGGTCGACGGCGGGGAGGGGTTCTAGTCCGGCCAAGCCGATCCCGCGCGATGACGCCCGCGCGCTATATCGACCAGCCGCCGTCGACGAGATGAACTTGGCCGGTCGTGAACGCGCTCTCGCCGGAGGCGAGATAGACGGCGAGCGCCGCCACTTCCTCGGGCCTTCCGAGCCGGCCCATGGGTTGCCTGTCGACGAAGCTCCGGCGCACCGCCTCGATCGTCTCGCCGGTCGAGCGGGCGAGCGCGGCGATGCGGCCGTCGAGAGACGGGCTCTCGACGGTGCCGGGGCAGATCGCGTTGCAGCGCACGCCCCTGCGGATGAAATCGGCCGCCACCGCCTTGGTGAGCCCGATGACCGCGGCCTTGCTGGCGCCGTAGACGTAACGGTTGGGGACGCCCTTCACGGACGAAGCGGCCGAGGCGACGTTGACGATCGAGCCGCCGCCCTTCTCCAGCATGCCGGGCAGGAAGGCGCGAATCGTCCGGTGCATGGACTTGACGTTGAGGTCGAACGAGAAGTCCCAGTCCTCCTCCGAGCATTCGAGCACGGAGCCGTGATGGACGAAGCCGGCGCAATTGAACAGCACGTCGATAGGCCCCATCGCGCGGGCGAGCGCGGCGACCTCGTCGCTCGAGCGCACGTCGAGCCGCCGCCGATCGGCGTCGAGCCCCGCAAGCGCGTCGGGGTTGACGTCGGTCGCGACGACGTGGGCGCCTTCCGCAATGAAAGCTTCGGCCGTCGCGCGCCCGATTCCCGCCCCGGCCGCCGTCAGAACCGCGCGCTTGCCCGCCAAACGTCCCGCCATGGATCCTGCCTCCCGTCGACGCCGGGTGTCCGGCCTGCGTCAACCTTACGCCAACGCGCCGGCCGATCCCAGACGGCCGGCGACTTGCCCTCCGGCGCGCGCGGGCGCACGATCCGCGGCCCGCTCGACCGACGCCGAGGATCCGATGCGCGCCGCCGCCCCGCCGGTCGAAGGCCTCCTGGAAACCTCGCTCTACGCCGCCGACCTCCGGCGCACGGCGGCTTTCTATCGCGAACGCTTCGGCTTCAAGACGCTGGTCGACAGTCCGCGCCTCGTCGCCTTCGAGGTGGCGGCGAAGCCTGTGCTGCTCGTCTTCCCGCGCGGCGCGACCGAGGACGACGTCGTCGATGCGCGCGGAACGATTCCCGGCCACGACGGGGTTGGGCGGCTGCATCTGGCGCTGTCGATCGCGGCGGCGGACCTCGAGGCGTGGCGGGCGCGGCTTTTCGAGCGCGGCGTCCCGGTCGCGGGCGAGCACCATTGGCCGCGCGGCGGGACCAGCCGCTACTTTCGCGATCCCGACGGGGCGCTCGTCGAACTGGCGACGCCCGGATTGCGGTGGTGAGCGGTGGCGCCGGCCTCGCGCTCGGCGCACCGGCGGCAGAGGCCCTTCGCCTCGACCATCACCGTCCTCGGCATGAAGCCCGAGCCGGCGGCGGTCGCGGCGATCGCGCGCATCACGGCCTCGTCCTCGATTTCTTCGCTGCGCCCGCAGGCGTCGCAAACGGCCAGCATCCCATGGTGGGCGTGACCGAGGTGCTCGCAGGGCGCATAGGCGTTGAGGCTCTCGATCTTGTGGACGAAACCGTGCTCGAGCAGGAAGTCGAGCGTGCGGTACACCGTCGGCGGCGCCACCTGCTTGCCTTCCCGCCGGGAAAGCGCCTCCAGGATGGCGTAGGCGCCGAGCGGCCCGGCGCTGCCGGAAAAAATGTCGAGCACCCGCCGGCGCAGCGGCGTCAACTGCACGCCGTCGCGCGCGCAGCTCTGCTCTACCCGCGCCGCGAACGTCGCCGGATCGTGGGCGCAGCCGCAGACCCTTTCCGTCTTCGTCTCCAGCATGACCGCACTCTAACACGCAAAACGCCGTCGGTCGCCGCGCGTCGCGCCGGGGTTGCGCTCCGCACTGTTATAACATAACAGTCTGCCGCTGACGGGGCGCAAGCGGAGGCTTTCTCCATGTTCAACAGGATGTCGCTCCTCGCGGCCGTCGCCGTCTCTGCGCTCTCGTCGCCGTCGCCCGCGCTGGCCGGCCCCGTCGAGGTGGTGGCGGCCGAGAACGTCTACGGCGACCTCGCGCGTCAGATCGGCGGCGGCGACGTCGCCGTGACCAGCATCCTCGGCAACCCGGCCGACGACCCGCACCTGTTCGAGGCGAGCCCGCGGACGGCCAGGGCGCTCGCGGACGCAAGAGTCGTGATCCTCAACGGCGTCGACTACGACCCCTGGATGGAGAAGCTGCTCGCCGCTCATCCCTCGCCCGGCCGCGAGACGATCGCGGTCGGCGCGCTCACCGGCCGCAAGCCGGGCGACAATCCGCATCTCTGGTACGATCCAGCCACGATGAAGGCCGCCGGCGAGGCGCTGGCCGCAGCGCTCGCGGCGGTCGACCCGGCGCACGCGGCCGACTATCGGCTTGGTCTGGCGAAATTCGACGATTCGCTGCAACCGCTCGACGAGAAAATCGCCGCGATGAGGAAGGCGTTCGCCGGCGCGCCCGTCACCGCTTCCGAGCCGGTGTTCGGCTATCAGGCGGACCTGATCGGCCTCGAGGTCCGCAACCAGAAGTTCGCGCTCGCGGTCATGAACAACGCCGAGCCGACGCCCTCGGAAGTGGCGGCGTTCGAGGACGACCTCAGGGGCCACAAGGTGAAGGCGATGATTTACAACGCCCAGGCTAGCGAGCCCGCCGTGCAGCGGCTCGCGCAAATGGCGAGGGACAACGGAATCCCGGTCGTCGGCGTCACCGAGACCGAGCCGCCGAATGCGACCTACCAGACTTGGATGCTCCGCCAACTCGACGCGCTCGACAAGGCGCTCCGTCCGGCTCCGTGAGCGCGCTCTCCTTCGATCAGGCGACGATCAGGCTCGGCCGCCGGGACATCCTCTCGGGGGCGAGCTTTTCCGTGCGCGAGGGCGAATTCGTCGGCATGCTGGGGGCCAACGGCGCCGGCAAGACGACGCTGATGCGCGCGGCGCTCGGCCTCGTGCCGCTCGCCGCCGGCTCGATCCAAGTCCTCGGCCGGCCGGTCGCGCGCGGCAATCCCGCCATCGGCTACATGCCGCAGAACCGCGGCGCGATCTCGGCCCTGCGCCTCACCGGCTGGGACGTGGTCGCGAGCGCGGCGCTCGGGCGCCGCTTCGGCTTCGCCCGGCTCGACAGGGCGGCGCGGCGCGAGATCGACTGGGCGCTCGACGAGGTCGGCGCGCGCGACCTCGCGCGCCGCTCGATCGGCGAGCTGTCGGGGGGCGAGCGGCAGCGGGTGCTGCTGAGCCAGGCCCTCCTCGGGCGCCCGCGTCTCCTCCTGCTCGACGAGCCGCTGATCTCGCTCGATCCGGCCCATCAGAAGAGCGTGGTCGAGATCGCCCGGCGGATCTGCGACGACCTGAAGGTGGCGATCGTGTTCAGCGCCCACGAGCTCAATCCGCTGGTCAACGCCATCGACCGCGTGCTCTATCTCGGCGGCGGCGCGGCGGTGATCGGACCGGTCGAGGAGGTCGTGACCGCGCCGGTGCTCTCGCGCCTCTACGGCGCGGAGATCGAGGTGGTGCGGGTCAAGGACCGCTACTTCGTGATGGCGGGCGACGTCGAGGTCGAGCGCGAGGCGCACCGCCACGACGAGGCGCACGGCCACGCCCACGACCACGACCACGACGGCGCCCATGCTTGAATACGACTTCATGCGCACGGCCTTCGCCGCTTCGGGCGTCGCCGCGGTGCTCGCCGGCACGGTCGGGTTCTTCCTGGTCCTGCGCGGCCAGACCTTCGCCGGCCACGCGCTCTCCCACGTCGGCTTCACCGGGGCGACCGGGGCGCTGCTCTTCGGCCTCTCGCCGCTCGCCGGCCTCGTCGGCTTCACCCTCGTCGCCGGGATCGGCATGGGGCTCTTCGGCGAGAAGCTCGCCGAGCGCGACGTCGCCATCGGCATGATGCTGTCGCTCGCGCTGGGCCTCGGGCTCCTGTTCCTCCACTTCTACACCGCGGCGGCGACGCAGGCGGCGGCGCTGCTGTTCGGCAACGTGCTCGGCGTCGATTCTTCCGCGTTGCTCACGCTCTGCGTCCTCGCGGGCGCGAGCCTTCTGGCGCTGGCCGCGATCGGACGGCCGCTGACCTTCGCCTCGATCCAGCCGGAGCTGGCCGAAGCGCGCGGCGTGCCGATGCGCTTCGTCTCGTCCGCCTTTCTCGCCATCGTCGCGGTGGCGGTCGCCGAATGCGCCCAGATCGTCGGCGTGCTGCTGGTGTTCACCCTGATGGTCGGTCCCGCTGCGGCGGCGATGAACCTCACCCGCCGGCTGGGACCGGCGGTCGCGCTGTCGGCGGCGCTGGCGCTGGCCGAGGCCTGGGGCGGCCTGACGCTCGCCTACTATACCGACTGGCCGGCGAGCTTCTGGATCACCGCGCTCTCTGGCATGGTCTTCTTCGGCGCGGCGGCGCGGCGATTCGCGGGGTAGGGCGTAGGCCCGCATCCCGGCCCTTTTCCGAGGGGATAGGGGGGCGCTGCGGCGCCTTCGACCCCTTCTCACTCTGAGAGAAGGTGGCGCGAAGCGCCGGATGAGGGTGAGCGGGCGGTGGCTGGTTCAAGTTTCTTCCTCGATGTCGAACGCTCCGCCCTCGGCCGCCCATGGCGGCCGCGGCTCGACCGGGCGGGGGAGATGCGCGCCCTCGCGATCCGCCAGGTCGGCGGGCAGGACGAGTTGATCGCCCGCGTGCTCGCCGGGCGCGGCGTCGCGCCCGAGGCGGTCGAGCGGTATCTCGACCCGACGCTCCGCGACCTCATGCCGGACCCCTTCGTCCTGACCGACATGGAGGCGGCGACCGCGCGGCTCGCGCGCGCGGTCGAACGGGGCGAGCGAATCGCGATTTTCGGC
>CAIZGR010000425.1 GCA_903932535.1 uncultured Hyphomicrobiales bacterium
CGCATCCCCTCGGCCGGCGCCGCCCGAAACGGCCAAGACGATCAGCGTGGCGTCCGCCGGCAGGCGCATGTCACGGCCTGCGCGGCGCGAGCGCCCAATAGTCGAGATCGAGGATCACGTTCGGCTCGTAGCCCTCGCCCTCGCGCACGGGGTGGTCGGCGCAGGGGCGGTTCTTGGTCGCGACGGTGCGGACGCGGAGCGCGCCGACGTCGGCGCGGCCCGGCAGGACCGAGGTCTCCAGGATCTCGCTCCAGGCGAACACCGTGTCGCCGGCGAACAGCGGCGCGACATGCCTTCCGCCGTTGATCGCGGCGATGTGGAAGGCGTTGGCGAGCCCGTTGAAGCTCAGCGCGCGGGCGAGCGAGATCACGTGGCCGCCGTAGATCAGGCGCCGCCCGAACCGGCCCTGACCCTCGCTGTGCTGGTTGAAATGGACCTTCGCCGTGTTCTGGTAGAGCCGGGTGGCGATCATGTGCTCGGCCTCCTCGACGGTGACCCCGTCGACGTGGTCGATCCGCTCGCCCGCGGCGTAGTCCTCGAACCGGTGCGGCGAGCCGCTGAGCGCGACGTCGAAGGCCGCCCGGTCGATCGCCGGACAGGCCGCGCCGAGGTCGGCGACCGCGACGGCGTCGGGCAGCTTGGGCAGGACGGCCTCGGGCGCCGGGGCGTGGTGGTCGCGCTTGCGCACCATCACCCAGCGCACGTACTCGATCAACGTCTCGCCGCGCTGGTTCTGCCCCCGCGAGCGCACATAGACGACGCCGCTCTGCCGGTTCGAGTTCTCCTTGAGACCGATCACCTCGGAGGTCGAGGACAGCGTGTCGCCCGGATAGACCGCCTTCAGGAAGCGGCAGTCGGCGTAGCCGAGGTTGGCGACCGCGTTGAGCGAGACGTCCGGCACGGTCTTGCCGAAGACGACGTGGAAGGCGAGCAGATCGTCGATCGGGCTCCTCGGATAGCCGATGGATTGCGCGAACGTGTCCGCGCTCTGGAGCGCGAATCGCGCGCCGTAGAGGGCGGAATAGAGCGAGGCGTCGCCGTCGCGAATCGTTCGCGGCGTGGCGTGGCGAATCGTGTCGCCGATGCGGAAGTCCTCGAAGAACCGGCCGGCCGCGGTCTTCGACGAGGAAGACTTGGATGGGGAGGATTGGGTCATGGGCGCTCAGAACACGTAAGGATAGACATAATAGACGATGATCCGCTCGACGAGCATGATCCCGAGCAGCAGCACGATCGGCGACAGGTCGATCCCGCCCGTGCTCGGCAGGAAGTTCCGGATCGGCCGCAGGAACGGCTCGGTGAGCGCCAGGAAGAGGTTCCAGGCGGAGCGCACGAGATCGTTGCGCATGTTGACGACGCCGAACGCGACCAGCCACGAGAGAATGGCGCCGAGGATGACGATCCAGGTGTACAGGTTGAGGACGATGAGAACGATGTCGAGAATGGCGCGCATGATTGCTCCTGAAGCTCCGGGACCCGCCGCCCCTCGGCGGAGCGCGGACTCGTGCCCCGAAGCCGTTGACACGGAAGGGCCGCCCACGTAAAGAGCCGCGCCAAGGGGCTGTAGCTCAGTTGGGAGAGCGCTGCAATCGCACTGCAGAGGTCAGGGGTTCGAATCCCCTCAGCTCCACCAAGACCTCCGAAAAGACTGCCCGAACAGACGCGCCGGCTGGGCGTCGCCGTGGCGGTTGACGCCGCCCGGACCTTGGCCGACAAGGCGGCGACCCATCAGGAGTTCCCGCCATGACCGAGCCCCGCGAGACGATGCGCGCCGTCGTCGCCGTCCGTCCCGGCGGTCCCGACGTTCTCGCGATCGAGACGCGTCCACGGCCCGTCCCGCAGGCCGGCGAGATCCTGATCGCGGTCGAGGCGGCGGGCGTCAACCGGCCGGACGTTTTGCAACGGATGGGCCTCTACGCGCCCCCGCCCGGCGCGAGCGACGTTCTCGGCCTCGAGGTCGCGGGCGCCGTCGTCGCGCTCGGGCCGGGCGCCTCCCTGCATGCAAAAGGCGCGCGGGTGACGGCGCTCGTTCCCGGCGGCGGCTACGCCGAATATTGCGTCGTGCACGAATCGAACGCCCTGCCGATTCCGGCCGGCCTGACCGCGATCGAGGCCGCGGCGATCCCCGAGACCTATTTCACCGTCTGGACCAACGTCTTCGACCGCGGTGCGCTCGCGGCCGGCGAGACCCTGCTCGTTCACGGCGGGACCTCCGGCATCGGCACGACGGCGATCCAGCTCGCCAAGGCGTTCGGCGCGACGGTGATCGCGACGGCCGGCTCCGGCGACAAGGCCGCCGAGTGCCTGAAGCTCGGCGCCGACGCCGCCGTCAACTACCGCGCCGACGACTTCGTCGCCCGAACGCTCGCGGCGACGCACGGGCGCGGCGCCGACGTCATCCTCGACATGGTCGGCGGCGACTATGTCGCGCGCAACTGGGCCGCCGCCGCCGTCGACGGCCGGATCGTCCAGATCGCGTTCCTGCGCGGCCCGAAAGCCGAAGTCGACCTCCGGCCGCTCATGCAGAAGCGTCTCGTCCACACCGGCTCGACCCTTCGTCCCCGGCCGGCGGCGGAAAAGGCGGTCATCGCCGAGGCCCTGCGCACGAAGGTCTGGCCGCTGATCGAAGCCGGGCGATGCAGACCCGTGATCGATTCGGTCTATCCGCTCGACAAAGTCGCCGAGGCGCACGCCCGAATCGACAGTTCCGCGCATGTGGGCAAGATTGTTTTGACGGTCTGAGGCCGGTCGAGGCTTGAAAGCCGCGCGGCTTCGCCTAATCTAGGATCAGGGTAGCGGGGTCAGTCGATCCCGCGCCGAGAGGAACTCCGCTCTGACACGCACGCCCCAATCGAACGCGATCCGCAAAGCCGAAAATTCAGAGCCGGAGGCGCCGGCCCTCGATCCGCTGGCCCAGGTCATTCTCGACAGCCTGGAGGACGCCAAGGCGGAAAATATCATTTCCATCAATCTCGCGGGCAAGACGACGATCGCCGATTGCATGATCGTCGCGTCCGGCCGGTCGAGCACGCATGTCGGCGCCATCGCCGACCGGGTGGTCAAGGCCTGCCGCGACGCCGGGTTTCCGGCGCCCAAGATCGAAGGCGTGCCGCTGTGCGATTGGGTCCTGCTGGACGCCCGCGACGCGATCGTCCACATCTTCCGCCCGGACGTGCGCCAGTTCTACAACCTCGAAAAAATCTGGGGCGCCGACCGGCCCGGCGAAGTCAGGGGCGGTTGACGCGAACGGGCGAGGCCGCCGTTGCGCATCGCGCTGATCTGCGTCGGACGTCTGAAGTCCGGCCCGGAAAGGGAGCTGTTCGAGCGCTACTTCGGCCGCGCCGGAAACGTCGCGCGGCTGGTGGGCGTCGCCGGCGTCGAACTGCGCGAGATCGGCGAATCGCGGGCGCGCCGGCCCGAAGACCGGCGCGAGGAGGAGGCCTCCCATATTCTCGAGATGGTCGGGCCGCGCGATGCGCTGGTCGCGCTCGACGAGCGCGGCTTGCCGCTGTCGAGCGAGGCTTGGGCGGACGACATCGCCAAAGCCCGCGACGCGGCGCAGAGCGCCTATGCGGTGGTGATCGGCGGTCCCGACGGCCTGTCCCCGTCGCTCCGCGCGAGGGCGCAGAAGGTGATCGGTTTCGGCGCCATGACCTGGCCCCACCAGCTCGTGCGGGTCATGGCCGGCGAGCAGCTCTACCGGGCCTTGTCGATTCTGTCCGGCCACCCTTATCACCGCGCGTGATCGCCGCGATTCCGGCCAGATTTGATGATTGTGGACGCGTGATGCCGGCGAAGGAAAAGAGAGGGGCGCGAAGGGCGCTTTGCGCAGCGGCGTTCGGCGTCATGGCCGGCTGCGCGACCTCGGCTTCCGCGGAGCCTCCCGGTCCGCCGCCGCCGGAGCAGCGAAAGGCCGACAGGGCGACCGAGTTGCGCGGCGTCGAGGACACCATCCGGGCGTCCGAAGATCAGCGACGCAGCATCCAGTCCGAGATCGAATCGATCCGGACCGACAAAGCGCGGCTGATGGACGCGCTGATCGCGACGACCGCCCGCGTGCAGGAGTCGGAGCGCGGCGTCGCCGCCGCCGACGAGCGCGTGATCGGCCTGAACGAAAAGGCCGTCGCGCTCGATCGTTCCCTGCAGGCCCGCCGCGGCGCGATCGTCGAGATTCTGGCCGCGATCCAGCGGATGGGCGCGAATCCGCCGCCGGCCATCCTGGTGCGGTCGGGCGACATGGCGGAGGCGGTGCGCGCCGCGACGCTGCTCAGCGCGATGACCGCCAACCTGAAGGCCGAGATCGACCGGCTCGCCCATGACATCGACGACCTTTCGTCGACCCGCGCGTCGATCGCGCAGGAACGGGAAGGCCTCGCTCAGGCCATCGCCGCCCTGACGCTCGAGAAGGCGCGCCTTTCGGCCCTGGTCGACGCGCGCAAGGACTCGCTGTCCTCTGCCGAGGCCGCGCTCGGGTCGCAGCAGAAGCGGGCGGTCGACCTGGCCAACCAAGCTGCGACTCTCAAAGATTTGATCGCCCGGATCGACGCCGAGGAAGCGCGACGCAAGGCCCAGGAGCAGGCTGCGCGCGCCGCCGGCGAGCGCGCGGCGCGCGACATCGAGGCCGAGGCCGGGAAGGCGCAGGACGTGCAGCCGGCGGCGCTGCGTCCCGAAGCCGCCTTCTCCGGCGTCAAGGGCCGTCTGCCGCTTCCGGTCGCCGGGAAAATTCTCAAGGCGTTCGGGTCCTCCGACGGCCTCGGGGGGGTGGAGCGCGGGATTCTGGTCGCGACCCTGGCCGGCGCGGTCGTTTCGGCCCCCGCCGACGGCTCGGTTCTTTATGCCGGGCCTTATCGCAGCTATGGGCGCGTCTTGATAATCGACGCGGGCGAAGGATATTATATTTTATTGGCGGGCATGGAGCGGACCTACGTATCCCGCGGACAGGCTGTCCTTTCAGGAGAGCCCGTCGGCGCGGTCGGCGACGGGTCTGCAAAAATGGCGGCCGCCGCCGCAGTTGGCGCTGTCCAGCCTGTTCTCTATATCGAACTGCGAAAAGACGGAACGGCGATCGATCCGGGGCCGTGGTGGGCGAAGACAGACATCGAAAAGGCGCACGGATGAATCGGAAAACAAGTCTCCTGGGTTTGGGTGTCGTGCTCGGCGCCGCGGTGACGTTGGCCGCGCCGCAGACGCTTTCCCACCTCAGCCCCGCCGCTTATGCGGCCGCCTCGGACACCTACCGCCAGCTCAACCTGTTCGGCGACGTCTTCGACAAGATCCGCAACGATTATGTCGAGAAGCCGGACGAGGCCAAGCTCATCGAGGCCGCGATCAACGGCATGCTCTCGTCCCTCGATCCCCATTCGAGCTACATGGACGCGAAGGCGTTCAAGGACATGCAAGTCCAGACCAAGGGCGAGTTCGGCGGCTTGGGGATCGAGGTGACCCAAGAGGACGGACTGATCAAGGTCGTCACGCCGATCGACGACACGCCCGCCGCGAAGGCGGGAATTATGTCCGGCGACATCATCGCCGCGATCGACGACACGCCGACGCAAGGGTTGACGCTCGACCAGGCCGTCGAGAAGATGCGCGGCGCGATCAATTCGCCGGTCAAGCTGAAGATCGTCCGCGGCCCGAAGAAGGAGGTCAAGGACTACACCGTCGTTCGCGACCTCATCCGCGTCCAGTCGGTTCGCTCTCACGTCGAAGGCGGCGACGTCGCCTATATCCGCATCACCCAGTTCACCGAGCAGACCGCCGACGGTCTGAAAGAGGCGATGGACAAGCTGAAGAGCGAGATCCCGGCGGACAAGTTCAAGGGCTACATTCTCGACCTGCGCAACAATCCCGGCGGATTGCTCGATCAGTCGATCGCGGTGGTCAATTCCTTCATCGATCGCGGCGAGATCGTCTCGACCCGCGGCAGGACGCCCGACGAGACGCAGAGGTTCGACGCCCGTTCGGGCGGCGATCTCTCCGGCGGCAAGCCGCTGGTGGTGCTGATCAACGGCGGATCGGCGTCGGCGTCGGAGATCGTCTCCGGCGCGCTGCAGGACCACAAGCGCGCGACTCTCATCGGGACGCGCTCGTTCGGCAAGGGCTCGGTGCAGACCATCATGCCGCTCGGCCAGGACGGCGCGCTGCGTTTGACCACCGCGCGGTATTACACGCCCTCGGGCCGCTCGATCCAGGCCAAGGGCATCGAGCCCGACTACAAGGTGCTCGAGGACGTCCCCAGCGACCTGAAGGGCAAGGACGACATGAAGGGCGAAGCCTCCCTCAAGGGTCACCTGGCCAACGGCGAGGAGGACACGTCGGCGTCGCAGGCCTACGTGCCGCCGGAGGAGAAGGACGACAAGCAACTGAAGGCGGCGATCGGCCTTCTGCACGGCGAGAAGCCCGCCCAGGCCGCCTCAGCCGACGCCGACGCGGCCAAGCCCAAGATCGAGGCCGGCAAAGCCGATGTTTCGTCGCCGGCGTCGCCCGCCGACGCCGCCAAACCCAACTGACGGCGTCGCACGCGCGCCGAGGAGCGAACGGAAAGCCATGCCGAGAGGGTTCTCTTTCCTCGTCGTCGGAATTCTCGCCGGCGCAGCGCTGACGGGGGCGTCGCACGGCGCCCTCAGAGCGGCGACGTCGTCGAACGCGAGCAGCGGCGTGCCGCTGTTCGCCGAGGTTTTCGACAAGGTCCGCAGCAAATACGCGGACAAGCCGGACGACAACAAGCTGATCCGCGGCGCGATCGACGGCATGCTGGCCTCGCTCGACCCGCATTCGACCTATTTCGATCCCAAGGCGCTGCAGGACTTCCAGACCACCATGAAGGGCGAGGAATTCGGCGGGCTCGGGCTCGAGGTCATGATGGAAGACGGCCTCGTCAAGGTCGTGAGCCCCATCGACGAGACCCCGGCCGCCCGGGCCGGGCTCATGTCGGGCGACATGATCACACGGATCGACGAGACGCCGGTCAAGGGCCTGACCCTCAAGGAAGCGGTCGACAAGATGCGCGGCCCGGCGAAATCGAGCGTGCGGCTGCTCGTGCAGCGCGGCGCGAGCAAGGACGTCAAGGAATACGCGATCGTCCGTGAGATCATTCACGTCCAGTCGGTTCGCTCGCATATCGAGAGCGACGACATCGGCTACGTCCGGATCACCCAGTTCAATCAGGAGGCCTACGACGGGCTGCGCAAGGCGTTCGACCACTTCCGCACCGATCCGGGCGAGGCCAAGCTCAAGGGCTACATTCTCGACCTGCGCAACAATCCCGGCGGACTGCTCAACCAGGCGGTCGAGATCGCCAACGCCTTCGTCGACAGCGGACCGATCGTCACCACGCGCGGACGCAACGCCGAAGAGCAGCAGAGCTACAGCGCAAGGCCGGGGGTGAACCTGTCGCAGGGCAAGCCGCTGGTCGTGCTGATCAACGGCGGTTCGGCCTCGGCGTCGGAAATCGTCTCGGGCGCGCTGCAGGACCTCAAGCGGGGGACGCTGATCGGCACGCGCTCTTTCGGCAAGGGATCGGTGCAGACGATTCTTCCCCTCGGCGAAGAGGGCGCGCTGAAACTGACGACGGCGCGCTACTACACGCCGTCGGGCCGCTCGATCCAGGCGAAGGGCATCGGGCCGGACGTCGTCGTGATCGAGAACATTCCCGACGATCTCAAGGGCAAGGTTTCGAGTCTCGGCGAAGCCTCGCTGCTCGGCCATCTCAAGAACGGCGCGGACGAGGAGAAGGGTTCGGACGCGTATGTCCCGCCGGACCGGAGCAAGGACACGCAGTTGCAAGCCGCCATCCGTCTGCTTCACGGCGCGAAGCTCGATTCGCTGAAGACCGCGCCGGCGACGGTGACCTCGCAGTGACGATGGGACGGCTCCTTCTGACGGCCGCGCTGCTGGCGGCGCCGGGCTTCGCCGCGGCGCAAGAGCCGGCAGGCTGCGCCGCGTTCAAATGGCCGATCGAACGCGAGCGAGCGGCGCTCGCCGCTGCGACCAAGCCCGTCGTCGTCAACGGCGGCGCGCTTCGCTACGGCGCGGCGCAGACCCTCGAGCTCGAGCCCTTCACCGAGGGGAGCCTGCCGCATGCGCCGGAACGGGCGCCGAAAGGCGCCTCGTCGTTCGCCGGTCACTTCACGCTCGGCGCTCCGATGAAGCCGGGCCTTTACAAGGTGACGCTCGCCTCCGACGGCTGGATCGACCTCATCGACTCGGGCGCCTTCCTCCATCCGAAAGGGTTTTCGGGCGCCGCCGGTTGTGAAGGCGTGCGCAAGAGCGTGAAATTCGATTTGCCCGGCCGCCCGCTCGACGTTCAACTCAGCAACGTCAAGGACGCCGAAATCGCGGTGATCGTCACGCCGCTGGAGTGAGCGGCCGGCATTTTCCCGACCTCGTCCCGAGTTCGCCTTGCTGAGCTTGCCTCATCCTGAGCTTGTCGAAGGATGATCCAGCGGGCGACGACGTTCGCGTCTCCTCGCGCGCCCTTCGCCAAGCTCATGACGAGGCCGGCAGAAGCGGCTCGGGAGTCGCCCGGTCGCGCAACGCAGCGATCCTGTTGATCGCAGGGCGTCCTCCGCCGCTCTGGATCGCCGCGCCGCTTCGCGGTTCGCGATGGCGGAGCAAGTCGATGCAGCGCCGGTGCAGACCGGAGCCGGCTCGGAGCGCCGCCCGTTGCGCCTATCCGCCGGCAACCCTTTGAAAACGCGAGGCGTCTCGCTCCAGGATCGGCCAAAGCGGCAACTAAGTCTTTGAAAACGAACGATAGATTCGCGAAGCCGGCGCTCGTTCGCAACGGCGCCGCGATCACGCCGCCTTCACGATCCGGCTATGAGCCCGATCGCGGTTCTGCGTCGCGTGAAGGCGACGGCGCCGCGGTCGCGGGAGGCGGCTGGACCCGTTCCCCTCCGTTTTCCGCCTTGGCGGCGACATCGTTGGCGGCCGGATCGGGCGCCGTCGTCTTGAACGTCGACAGGAGGTCCGCGGCGGCG
>CAIZGR010000426.1 GCA_903932535.1 uncultured Hyphomicrobiales bacterium
CTCGGCGCGGAATTCGTCGGTCTTCGCCCGGAGCTGTTCGTCGCTCAGCGCCTCGAACTCTGGCTCGAGGGCGTTGATCGCCGCGATCTTCGGCTTGTAGCCCTTGAGGCGGCGGTCGTTGGACGAGCCGAACACCCGCTTCATCACGGAGTCGAACTTGAGGGCGGCGAGCATTGACGACCTTTCCATGACGGGCGCCGGAGTCTTCGCGCTTGCCCGTCGTGCGGGGCGCGGCTCGGGACACCGGCCACAACAAAAAGCGCGAAACAAGGCGATACGCCCGCTTTCGCGCCGCTGAACTGGGTTGGCGATGCAGATAGGAGCGGGGGCGGGGGTTGTCAATGACGGGGCGGCGTGCGGGCGCGTGCGAGCGGCCCGGTTGGGTCGTGAGGGAAACAGCCGTGTTGTGACGGCGGCGCAGGAGGCCGCGCGCCGGACGATCGAACCGACCGACATGATCCGCCTGTCGCTGGATGACCGGCGCGCCTTCGTCGTCGCGTCCTCGACCCGCCGGCGTCCAACGAGGCCATACTTCGCGCCGCCGCGCATCGCGGCCTCGTCGACCGCTCGCGGTGAAGCGCGATGTCGTCGAGCCGCTCGGACCACGGCGCGCCCGGAAGGCGGCCGGCGTCCGTGTTCGCAACGGCGCTGAAGGCTTCTCGCGCCGTCAGGCGAACGCTGCCGCGCATATCGCGCGCAATCCGCAAACGGCCCCCGCCCCACGCGCCGCAGCATTGCCCCGCCGCCCCCCGCCGTCTATAGGCAGGCGCGTTTCGCTTACGCCGATTGGTCTCGGCGAGTGAGCCTCGAGGAGCGACATGATCCACGTCACCTTTCCCGACGGCGCCAAGCGCGCCTTCGAGCCCGGAGTCTCCGGCCTCGACATCGCCAAATCCATCTCCCCCTCGCTCGCCAAGCGCACGGTCGCGATGATCCGCGACGGGGCGCTCGTCGATCTCGCCGAGACGCTCGCGGAGGACGCGAGCCTCGAGTTCGTCGCCCGCGACGATCCGCGCGCCCTCGAGCTCATCCGCCACGACGCGGCCCATGTGCTCGCCGACGCGGTGCAGTCCCTCTGGCCCGACACGCAGGTCACCATCGGCCCGGTGATCGAGAACGGCTTCTATTACGACTTCTACCGCGCCACGCCCTTCACCCCCGAGGACTTCCCGGCGATCGAGAAGCGGATGCGCGAGATCGTGGCGCGCGACGAGCCGTTCGTGCGGACGATTGTTCCGCGCGAGGAGGCGAAAAGCTTCTTCGAGACCAAGGGCGAGGCGTTCAAGGTCGAGCTGATCGACTCCATTCCGCCGGGCGAGGACCTCAGGCTCTACAGCCAGGGCGGCTGGACCGACCTCTGCCGCGGGCCGCACATGACCTCGACCGGCAAGATCGGCGAGGCCTTCAAGCTGATGAAGGTCGCCGGCGCCTACTGGCGCGGCGATTCGACCAAGCCCATGCTGTCGCGCATCTACGGCGCCGCCTTCGCAAAGAAGGAGGAGCTGGACGCTTATCTCAAGCAGATCGAGGAGGCCGAGCGGCGCGACCATCGCAAGCTCGCCCGCGAGATGGACCTCTTCCACTTCCAGGAGGAGGGGCCGGGCTCGATCTTCTGGCATCCCAAGGGCTGGACGATCTTCCAGACGCTGACCGCCTACATGCGCCGCCGCCTCGCCGACGACTACCAGGAGGTCAATGCGCCGCAGGTGCTCGACAAGAAGCTGTGGGAGATTTCCGGCCACTGGGGCTGGTATCGCGAGAGCATGTTCATGGCGCGCCCCGCGGGCGACGAGGCCGAGGGCGAGGACGAGCGCGTCTACGCCATCAAGCCGATGAACTGCCCGGGCCACGTCCAGATCTTCAAGAACGGCCTGCGCAGCTATCGCGAATTGCCGCTGCGCCTCGCCGAGTTCGGCGCGGTCAACCGCTACGAGCCGTCGGGGGCGCTGCATGGGCTCATGCGGGTGCGCTCCTTCACCCAGGACGACGCGCATATCTTCTGCACCGAGGAGCAGCTCGCCGCCGAGTGCCACAAGATCAACGAGCTGATCCTGTCGGTCTACAGCCACTTCGGCTTCGACAAGATCGTGGTCAAGCTCTCGACCCGGCCCGACAAGCGCGTCGGCACGGACGCCATGTGGGACCACGCCGAGGACGTGATGAGCCGCGTGCTCGACGAGATCAAGGCGCGCCACGGCGACGTGGTCACGACCGCGGTCAACCCCGGCGAGGGCGCGTTCTACGGGCCGAAGTTCGAATACGTGCTGCGCGACGCCATCGGGCGCGACTGGCAGTGCGGCACGACCCAGGTCGACTTCAACCTGCCGGAGCGCTTCGGCGCCTTCTACATCGCCCCCAACAGCGAGAAGACGACCCCGGTGATGGTCCACCGCGCCATCTGCGGCTCGATGGAGCGTTTCATCGGCATCCTGCTCGAGCACTACGCCGGCCATCTGCCGCTGTGGCTCGCGCCCATTCAGGCGGTCGTATGCACCATCACTGCCGAGGGCGACGATTTCGCCGTCCAATTCGCGGCGAAGGCGAAGAAGCGCGGCCTCAGGGTCGAGACCGATCTGCGCAACGAGAAGATCAACTACAAGGTGCGCGAGCACTCGCTGGCGAAGATCCCGGCGCTGATCGCGGTCGGCCGCAAGGAAGCGGCCGAGGACACGGTGTCGGTGCGGCGGCTCGGCTCGAACGCCCAGACGACGATGGGGGCGGACGAGGCGATCCAATCGCTGCTGGCTGAAGCCGTCCCGCCGGACCTCAGGGGCTGAACCGGGGCGCGCCTCCTCGCGCTCAGGCCGGCTTCAGGCGGGCGGCGCGGCGGCGCGCCGCCCATCCCAGCCCCGCGAACCCGGCCAGCATCATCGCCCAGGTCGACGGCTCCGGAACCGATCCGCGGACGGAGGGTGCGCCGTCGATGTAGAACGCGGCCTGGATGTAGCCGGTTCTGTTGACTCCGAGCGCGCCTTCGATGGCGCTGTAGAGATTGCCGCCGGTCGTGGCGTATTGCGACACCAGCGACGAATTGCTGAAGTCGTTGTGAAATCCGATCCAGTAATCGCCTGCGGCGAGGGAGACGCTCAGGCCGCACACGGTCACCAGCGTCACGTCGGAAGTCTGGCCGGCGGGCGCGACGCCGGCCGCATTGTCGGCCGAGGCGATCAGCGCGCCGGTCTGCGGCGCGCCCGACCAGATCGACCAGCTCGTGCCCGTGTACTTCGGTAAATCCGACTTGAAGAAGGAGAAATAGCCGAAATCGGTGATCGTCGCGGCGCTGGCGAGCTTGAACACGTCGTACACCGTCCATAGCCCGGAATTGGACCAGCCCGAATTGGGGTGGGCTTGGCTCGCATCGAGGGCGGTCGCATACAGGACGCCGGCTTCCGCCGTTCCCGCCAGACCGACCCCGATCGCCAGGACCGCGCTCGCAATCGTTGTCTTCATGCTCGGCTTCATCGCGCTGACCTGACGGCGTAGGGGGACTGGGGCGCCTGCGCCCGCGTCCGTGAGGGCCAAAACCGATCGATAACCACATTTAAGCATGACACAAGAAAATCCCAAATCGACAACGCGAAGAAAACCGGCCCGTGGAGGCGGATCTGCCGAGCTCATTTAACGGGTTCATTTTGCGGACGCTGTGATCGGCGTCACACTTCCGTTTCGCCGGCAAACCCTTCATCATGACCGCGGCTCGGACAGTAGGCAGACATGGTGACGGAAAGACGGACCGAAACACGCGGCAGGTTGCAATTCCGCTTTCGCGGCCGGGAGGTCGCGCTCACCCGCTTCTCGCCGCGCGCCACCGTGCTCGACTGGCTGCGCGAGGACGCGCTCGCCAAGGGGACGAAGGAAGGCTGCGGCGAGGGCGACTGCGGCGCCTGCACGGTCGTGCTGGCGCGCCTGCGCGGCGGCCGGCTTCGCTACGATGCGGTCAACGCCTGCATCCTCCTGCTCGGCCAGATCGACGGCGCGGAACTCATCACGATCGAGGATCTCGCCGACGGCGACGCGCTCCATCCGGTGCAGCGGGCGATGGTCGACCAGCATGGCTCGCAGTGCGGCTTCTGCACGCCGGGCGTGGTGATGAGCCTGTTCGCCGCCTATCATTCGGGCGTTCCGGCCACGCCCGCGAGCCTCAATGACCAGCTCGCCGGCAACCTCTGCCGCTGCACCGGCTATCGCCCGATCGTCGCGGCCGGCCTTTCGACCTGCGACGGCGCGCCGGCCGACCGATACGCGCGCACGGGCGAAGAGCGGGCTGCGGCGCTCGAAGCGCTCGCCGACGGCAGGGACCTCTTCGTCGGCGACGAGGCGCGCTTCTTCGCCGCGCCCGCGAGCCTCGAAGCGCTCGCCGCGCTCACTGCCCGCTTTCCCGACGCCATCCTGGTCGCGGGCGCGACCGACGTCGGCCTCTGGATCACCAAGCAGCTCCGCGACCTCGGCCGAATCCTCTGGCTCGGCCGGGTCGCGGGCCTCGACGCGGTCGGCGAGGCGGCGGACGGCGCGCTTGCGCTCGGCGCCGGCGTCACCCTCCTCGACGCCGCGCCGCATCTCGCGGCCCTCCATCCCGACCTCGGCGAGCTCATGCGCCGGTTCGGCTCGGCGCAGGTGCGCGCGAGCGGCACGGTCGGCGGCAACATCGCCAACGGCTCGCCGATCGGCGATCTCGCGCCGGCGCTGATCGCGCTGGAGGGCCGGGTCGTCCTGCGCAAGGGGACAGAGACGCGGCGCTTGCCGCTCGAGGAGTTCTTCATCGGCTACGGCAAGCAGGATCGGGCGCCGGGCGAGTTCGTGCTGGCGGTCGAGGCGCCGCGGCTCCGGGAGGGCCAGTCCTATCGGGCGTTCAAGATCTCGAAGCGGCTCGACGAGGATATCTCCGCCGTGATGCTCGCCGCGCGCCTCGACCTCAAGGGGCGCCGCGTCGCCGCCGCGCGGATCGCCTGCGGGGGCATGGCGGCGACGCCGAAACGGGCGGCGAACGCCGAACGCGCGCTCATCGGCGCGAGCCTCGACGCGCCGGAGACTTGGCGCGCGGCGCTCGACGCGCTCGCTTCCGACTTCGCGCCGCTGACCGACATGCGCGCCACCGCCGCCTATCGCATGACGGCCGCCCGCAACATCCTGTGGAAGACGCTGGTCGAAATCGCCGGCGCCGGGGCGCCGACCCGGGTTGGAGCGCTCCATGCCGCAGAGTGACGCGTTCGAGGCCGCCCCGACCGCGGTCGTTCACAAGGCCCTGCCGCACGATTCTGCCCGCCTGCATGTGCGGGGTTCGGCGACCTACGTCGACGACATCCGCGAGCCCGAGGGGACGCTGCACGTCGCCGTCGGCATGGCGACGGCCGCCGCTGGCGTGCTGACGAGCCTGGACCTCTCCGCGGTGAAGGCCGCGCCCGGCGTCGTCGCGGTGCTCACCGCGGCGGACGTTCCGGGCAAGAACGACATCGCGCCCGTGTTCGCCGACGAGCCGTTGCTGGTCGAAGGCGAGGTCATGTTCCACGGACAGGCCGTGTTCGCGGTCGTGGCCCGCACCCGCGACGCCGCCCGCCGCGCCGCGCGCCTGGGCCAGATGGCGATCGAGGCGCGCCAACCCTCCGTCGCCATCGCCGACGCGCTCGTCACCGGGGCGCGCGTGCAGGACGATTACGCCTTCGGCCGCGGCGACGCGAAGGCCGCGATCGCCGCGGCGCCGCATCGCCTCGAAGGCGCGTTCGCCATCGGGGGGCAGGAGCATTTCTATCTCGAGGGCCAAGTCTCCCTCGCAGTTCCCGGCGAGGGCGACGAGATGACCGTCTACGCCTCGAGCCAGGATCCGACCGAGACGCAGCACATCGTGGCGCGCGTCCTCGGCGTTCCGGACGCCTTCGTCACGGTCGAGACGCGGCGCATGGGCGGCGGTTTCGGCGGCAAGGAGAGTCAGGCCTGCACCTGGGCGGCGCTTGCCGCCCTCGCCGCGCGCGTGACCGGGCGCCCTTGCAAGGTCCGGCTCGACCGCGACGACGATTTCGCGCTGACCGGCAAGCGCCACGACTTCCGCGCCGACTGGCGGGTCGGCTACGACGACAAGGGCGTGATCGCCGGCTACGACGTCATGCTGAACGCCCGCTGCGGCTGCTCGGCCGATCTGTCGCCCGGCGTCGTCGATCGCGCGATGTTCCACGCCGGCAACGGCTATTGGCTGCCCGACGTCGCGATCGGCACGCGGCGGCTCAAGACCGACACGGTGTCGAACACCGCCTTCCGCGGCTTCGGCGGCCCGCAGGGGATGATCGCCATCGAGCGGGTGATGGACGCCGTCGCGCGCGAGCGCGGGCTCGACCCGCTCGACGTCCGCAAGGCGAACCTGCTGCGCGCAGGCTGCGACCGCACCCCCTACGGGCAGGCGGTCGAGGATTTCGACACCCAGCGCGCGATGATCGAGGAGCTCGAGGAAACGAGCGCTTATCGCGCCCGCCGCGCCCGCATCAAAGCCTTCAACGCGACGAGCCCGTGGCTCAAGCGCGGCCTCGCGCTGACCCCGCTGATGTTCGGCATCTCGTTCACGCTGATCCCGCTGAACCAAGCCGGCGCGCTGGTGCACGTCTATTCCGACGGCTCGATCCATCTCAACCACGGCGGCACCGAGATGGGGCAGGGGCTCTTCACCAAGGTCGCGCAGATCGTCGCGGAAGAGTTCGGCGTGCCGATTTCCTTCGTGCGCGTCACCGCGACCAGCACGGCCAAGGTCCCCAACGCTTCGCCCACCGCCGCCTCCTCCGGGACGGACCTCAACGGCATGGCGGCGCAGATCGCAGCGGCCGAGATCAAGGGCCGCATGGCCGCCTTCGCCGCCGCGCAATGGGGCGTGCCGGTCGAGACGGTCGAATTCCGCGACGCGCATGCGGCGTCCGGCAATCACCGGATGGCGTTTTCCGCCCTCGCCAAGGCCTGCCGGCTGGCGCGGGTGCAACTGTCGTGCGCGAGCCACTACAAGACCCCGGAAATCCACTGGGACCGGGCGAAGGCGACGGGCCGGCCGTTCTTTTACTTCGCCTATGGCGCGGCCTGCGCGGAAGTCGCGATCGATACGCTGACCGGCGAGATGCGCGTGTTGCGCGCCGACCTCCTGCACGACGTCGGATCGTCGATCAATCCGGCGCTCGACATCGGGCAGGTCGAGGGCGGCTTCATCCAGGGGATGGGCTGGCTCACGACCGAGGAGCTCGTCTACGACGCGAAGGGGCGGCTGACCACCCACGCGCCGGCGACCTACAAGATCCCGGTCGCCTCCGACGTGCCTCCGATCTTCAATACGAGGCTGCACACCCGCGCCAACCCGACCGCGAGCGTCTACCGCTCCAAGGCGGTCGGCGAGCCGCCGTTGATGCTGGCGATTTCGGTCTATTCAGCGATCCTCGACGCCGTCCATGCGACGAGCCCGCAGGGCCAGCCGCGGTTAGAGGCGCCGTGCACGCCGGAGTCGATCCTGAACGCGATCCGCTCGCTCGACGGGGCGGCCTGAGGGCGGCGCCCGATGCTGGCCTTCCGCCGCCTTCTCGAAGCGATCGAGGCCGAGGGTTCGGCGGCGCTGGTGACGCTCGCGCGCGTTCGGGGCTCGAGCCCGCGCGAGGCGGGGGCGCGCATGGTGGTCAGGCCGTCGGGCGGCTTCCACGGCACCATCGGCGGCGGCGCCCTCGAATGGGCGGCGCTGGAGGCGGCGCTCGCGGCGCTGAAAGCCGGGCGCGGGGCGGCGGCGCGCCGCTCGCTCGCGCTCGGCCCGGAACTCGCGCAATGCTGCGGCGGCCGGGTCGATTGGCGCATCGAGACCTTCGACCGGCGCGATGTCGAGGACCTCGGCGCGCTCGCGGCCGCCGAGGGCGAGGGCCTGCGATCGCTGATCGCGCGGATCGGCGGCGACGGGCGGGTCGAGCGCCGGCTCGACCGCGACCGTCCGGGCGGGCGCCTGACCGGGCGCCTCCCCGACGCCGGCGAGTGGACCGAGCCGCTCGGCGAGAGCGCCCGCGTCGTCACCCTGTTCGGCGCTGGCCATGTCGGGCGCGCGCTGGCGCTGGCGCTCGCGCCGCTGCCCTTCGTCGTGCGCTGGATCGATTCGCGCCGCGAGGCCTTTCCCGCGCGCGCCCCGGCCAATGTCGCGCTCTTTCATGTTCCCGAGCCCGCGTCCGCGCTCGAAGGCGCGCCCGACGGCGCCCTGATCGTGGTGACGACCCATTCCCACGCCATCGACCTCGCCATCGTCGCCGCCGCGCTCGAGAGCGAGCGGTTCGGTTATGTCGGCCTGATCGGCTCGGCGACCAAGCGCGCCCGATTTCTGCGCCGGATGCGCGAGGCGGGCCTGACCGAGGCGATGCTCGCAAAACTCGTCTGCCCGATCGGCCTTGCGGGCATCGCAGGCAAGGACCCCGCCGTGATCGCCGCCTCGACGGCGGCGCAGTTGCTGATGGTGTCGGAGCGGCTGGGGGAGAGGCCAGCGGAGATCTGACGCGCGCGGCCGATCGACGGTCGCCGGGAGGGACGAAGTTGTCCGCGATGCGTTCGCGTTTGGACCGCGGGAGCCAGACCCGCTTCCCTCCGGTCCGCGCACGGATTATAACAGTGTAAAAAGGGGGGGTATGAAAATGGGCTGGACCGTCTGGCAGCATTGTCTTCGATTGTCGTATGCGCCGCTGCTGCTGGCGCTGGCCGGGTCGAACGCGCGCGGCGCAGGGCCGGAAACGGCGCCGGACTCGCGCCTGCCGATCCGCTTCGTCGTCGTCACCACGTTCGATACCGGCGACGACACGGGCGCGCCCGGCGAGTTCAACACCTGGGTCGTCAACTACCCGCTGCCGGTCGTCATTCCGTTCCCGCAGGGCTATCACCATCTGCGCTACAATCCGGACAAGCACGTGCTCGGGATCGAGACCGGCGAGGGGCCGACGCGGATGGCGGCCTCGATCACCGCGCTCGCCAACGATCCCCGCTTCGACCTCACCCGGGCCTATTGGATTCTGGCGGGAATCGGCGGCATCGATCCGAACGCCGGGCCGGCGGGATCGGCGTCGTGGGCCGAATACGTCGCCGACGGCGACCTCGCCTACGAGATCGACGCGCGGGAGATTCCGAGCGGCTGGAGCACCGGCTACGTCCCGCTCGGACGCTCCACCCCCTACCAGAAGCCGACGCCGCCCGCGAGCTCGATAAACGGCGAAAATCTGTTCCACCTCAACGCCGGATTCGTCCGGTGGGCGTTCCAGTTCGACCATGCCCACGTGACGTTGCCCGACACCGCCAAATTGCAGTCGCTGCGCGCGCTCTACCGCGCGTATCCGAAGACGCAGTCGCCGCCGTTGATCCTGAAGGGCGACACGCTGGCCGCCGGCACGTTCTGGGTCGGCGGGCTGCTCAACACTTGGGCGGAGAATTGGGTGAGCTACTGGAGCCACGGCCGGGCGACCTTCACGATGTCGGCCGAGGAGGACGCCGGCTACATGCAGGCGCTGACGTTCCTCTCCCAGGTCCACGCGATCGACATCGACCGCGTGCTCGATCTGCGCGCCGCGAGCGATTTTACCGTACCGCATCCGGGTCAGACCCCCGCCCAACTGCTCGCGCAGGACTCCACAGGCACAGGCGTCTCGGCCTTCGACGAAAGCCTGCAGGACGTCTACCTCGCCGGCAGCGCCGTGGTGAACGAGATCGTCGATCAGTGGGACAGGTACGAGAGCCGGACGCCATCGGCGCCCTAGGCCATAGACGCCGTTGAAAGGGAGCGCCGAGGCGAGAGTGGCTCGCCCGCCGGCGCAGACTTGTCACCCGAAGCCGAGGCGCTAAGCTCACCCGTCCGACGCTCTCATCCCGGCGGAAGCAAGGGCTCCGCGAAACGCTGCAAGGACAAGGGGAAACGCATGCGAATCCTGATCGTCGGCGCCGGCGCGACCGGCGGTTATTTCGGGGCGCGGCTCGCAGCGGCGGGACGGGACGTCACTTTCCTCGTCAGGCCGCAACGCGCCGACCAGATCCGGCGCGACGGCCTGCGGGTCCTCAGCCCCCATGGCGACCTCGCCCTCACGCCGAGCGTTTTGGTCACGGGCGCCGCGACCGAACCGTTCGACGTCGTGATCCTGGCGGTCAAGGCGTTCGGCCTCGATCGGGCGCTCGACGACTTCACGCCGGCGGTCGGGCCCGAGACCATGATCCTGCCGCTGCTCAACGGCATGCGCCACATCGATATGCTCACCGATCGGTTCGGGGAAGGCCCGGTTCTCGGCGGCGTCTGCGCGGTGGCGACCACGCTCGACCGGCACGGCCGCATCGTCCAGCTCGTCGGCGGCTTGCAGGGGCTGACTTACGGCGAGCGGGACGGCGCCCTGACGGAGCGCATCTCGGCGCTCGACAAGGAACTCCAGGGCGCCGGGTTCGACGCCCGTCTCAGCACCACCATCCTGCAGGACATGTGGGAGAAGTGGGTGATGCTGGCGAGCGCCGCCGCCGCCACCTGCCTCATGGGCGGCAATATCGGCGAGATCGAAGCGGTCGAGGGCGGCGCGGACACGGCGCTGCGCTGCCTCGCCGAGACGTCCGCGGTCGCCGCGGCTTCCGGCTATCCGCCGAGGGGCGGCTACGTCGCGGGAACCCAAGCGATCCTGACCGCCAAGGGGTCGAAGCTCTCCACCTCGATGTACCGCGACATGCAGAACGGCCTGCCGGTCGAGGTCGAGCATATTTTCGGCGATCTCGTGGGCCGCGCGCGCGCCCTCACAGTCGCCGCGCCGCTCCTCGAGGCCGCTGCGGCGAAGCTGCGGATCTATCAGAACCGGCTGGCGCCCGGCGTTTGAGGCGCCTGCCTTCCCTTCGCCCCGCTTTGCGGGGAGAAGTCGAACGCGCCGGAGGCGCGGCGACAGCGTGAATACGCCGCGCGAGACGCTGTCTGAAGCGTCCGGCCTCGCCGGGGATGCTTACAATTGCTGGACCGGGACGACGGTCGTTTCCGGCTTCAGAACCATCTCGAGCCAGATCGTCTCCGTCAATTCGGACGCCTGACCGGCCAGCCGTGCGCCTTCGTGCAGAATCTTGTCGAAGAAAGAGCGGCGGCGGGGGCGCGCCGGCCCGCCGGCATTCTTGGCGGTTGCGAATGTCCGGCCCCCTTCGGCGGC
>CAIZGR010000427.1 GCA_903932535.1 uncultured Hyphomicrobiales bacterium
CCGATCACCTTGTAGGGCAGGCCCATTGTGATGAACCGCTCCTCGAACTCGCGCATCTGGAACGAGGCGCGCACGAGAATCGCCATGTCGTCGAGCGAGACGCCGTCGCGCTGCGCCGCCTCGATCGCCTCGCCCACGACCCGCGCCTCCTCCTGGCTGTCCCAGACGCCGGTGACGGTCGGCCGCTCGCCCATCGGCGCGTCGGTGAACAGGGTCTTGCCGAGGCGGCCCTGGTTGTGGGCGATGAGCCCCGCGGCGACCGCGAGGATGTGGCCGCCCGAGCGGTAGTTGCGCTCGAGGCGGATGACCCGGGCGCCGGGAAAGTCGGCCTCGAAGCGCAGGATGTTGTCGACGTCCGCCCCGCGCCAGCCGTAGATCGACTGGTCGTCGTCGCCGACGCAGCAGATGTTGCGCGGCCCCTGCGCCAGCAGGCGCAGCCACAGGTACTGGACGGCGTTGGTGTCCTGGTATTCGTCGACCAGGACATAGCGGAAGCGGCGCTGAAAATTGGCGAGCACGTCCGGCTGCTCGCGGAAGATTCTCAGCGATTCCATCAGCAGGTCGCCGAAATCGACCGCGTTGAGCGTCTTCAGCCGCGCCTGATAGGTGGCGTAGAGCGCCGCGCCCCGACCGCCGGCGAAGGCCGACGACTCGCTCGCCGGGACATGGGCGGGGTCGAGCCCGCGGTTCTTCCAGCCGTCGACGAGGCTCGCCAGCGCGCGGGCCGGCCAGCGCTTGTCGTCGAGGTTCTCGGCCTGAAGGATCTGCTTGAAGAGCCGGAGCTGGTCGTCCGTGTCGAGAATGGTGAAGTTCGGCCTCAAGGCCGCCAGTTCGGCGTGCATGCGCAGGATTTTCGCGCCGATCGAATGGAACGTGCCGAGCCACGGCATGCCCTGATGCGACCCGGTGAACAGGCTCACCCGCTCGCGCATCTCGCGCGCCGCCTTGTTGGTGAAGGTGACGGCGAGAATCTCATGCGCCCGCGCCCGGCCCGAGGCGATCAGATGGGCGATCCGCGTCGTCAACACGCGGGTCTTGCCGACGCCGGCGCCCGCCAGCACCAGCACCGGCCCGTCGAGCGCCTCGACCGCGGCGCGCTGCTCGGCGTTGAGGCCTTCGAGATAAGGCGGAAACCCGCGCGCACGCGGAGCACGCTCCCACGCCGGTTCGGGCGGCGGGAGGGCTTCCGCTTCAGGGTCGTCGGACGGTTGAGCCACGGTGCGAATCATGCGCCGGCAACCTGAGGCGTGCAATCGGCTTTGTCGAGCGGAATGCGACGGTCGGCGCGGTCGAGTCGGAATTTGTCCGGCGCGGCGTCAGCCTGGCGCGACCGCGCTGCCTGTCAACGCGGCTTCGACTCCTGGCGTTCGGTGAGGATCATACGCAGATACTGACCGTAGGCGCTCTTGCCGAACCGGACGGCGAGCGCTTCGAGCTGGTCGGGGCCGATGAAGCCCTGGTCGAAGGCGATCTCCTCGGGGCAGCAGATCTTCACCCCCTGCCGCACTTCGAGGGTGCGCACGAAGCTCGCCGCGTCGACGAGCGAATCCGGCGTTCCCGTGTCGAGCCAAGCGTATCCGCGTCCCATGAGCTCGACGTTGAGCATGCCGGCGTCGAGATAGACGCGGTTGACGTCGGTGATCTCGTATTCCCCGCGCGCCGAGGGCTTCAGCGCCTTGGCGATCTCGACCACTCTGGAATCGTAGAAGTAGAGGCCCGTCACGGCGTAGTGCGATCTCGGCTTCAGGGGCTTCTCCTCGATCGACGCCGCGCGCCCGGAGGCGTCGAATTCGACCACGCCATAGCGTTCCGGATCGGGCACGCGATAGGCGAAAACCGTGGCGCCCTTCTCGCGCCGGGCGGCGCGGCGCAACTGCTCCCTCAAGCCCGCGCCGTAGAAGATGTTGTCGCCGAGGACCAGCATCGCCGGCTCGCCTGCGACGAACGACTCGCCGATGACGAAGGCCTGAGCCAGACCGTTGGGCTCCGGCTGCTCGGCGTAGGCGAACCGCATGCCCCATTGTCCGCCGTCGCCGAGGAGGCGGCGGAACTGCGGCAGATCGTGCGGGGTCGAAATGATCAGGACTTCGCGGACGCCGGCCATCATGACGACCGACAGCGGGTAATAGATCATCGGCTTGTCGTAGACCGGGACGAGCTGCTTGGAGACGGCGAGCGTGATCGGATGAAGCCTCGTGCCCGACCCGCCGGCCAGAATGACGCCCTTCATGGCTCAGCCTCCGATCGTCGCGGCGGCGGTTTCGGCGAGCACCCCGAGGCGCTCGCCGGCGTAGACCTTGTCGCGCAACGGCCGCCACCACCATTCGTTGTCCAGATACCAGCGCACCGTCTTCTCTATGCCGGTGTCGAAATTCTCCTGGGCCTTCCAGCCGAGCTCGCGCTCGAGCTTGGTCGCGTCGATGGCGTAGCGCAGGTCGTGCCCCGGACGATCGGTGACGAATTCGATGAGGTCGGCGTGCGGCCGGGGCGCGGGGCGCAGGCGGTCGAGATGGGCGCAGATCGTGCGCACGACGTCGATGTTGCGCCGCTCGTTGCGGCCGCCGACATTGTATTTCTCGCCGATCCGGCCACGGCTGACGATGAGGTCGAGCGCGCGGGCGTGGTCCTCGACATAGAGCCAGTCGCGCACGTTCGTCCCCGCCCCGTAGACCGGGAGCGGCTTGCCGTGCATGGCGTTGAGGATGACGAGCGGGATCAGCTTTTCCGGGAAATGATAGGGGCCGTAGTTGTTGGAACAGTTCGAGATCACGGCGGGGAACTTGTAGGTGTGCGCCCAGGCCGAAACCAGATGGTCGGACGCGGCCTTCGAGGCCGAGTAGGGCGAGCTCGGGTCGTAGGGCGTCGTCTCGACGAACAGCCCGTCGTCGGCGAGCGAGCCGTAGACTTCGTCCGTCGAGACGTGCAGGAAGCGGAACCCTTCGCGCTTCTCGCCGGAAAGGCCGAGCCAATAGGCGCGCGCCGCCTCCAGCATCGAGAACGTGCCGAGGATGTTGGTCTGGATGAAGGCGTCGCTGCCGGTGATCGAGCGGTCGACATGACTCTCGGCGGCGAGATGGATGACGTGATCCGGCTGGAAGGCCGCGAGCGCCTCCGCGATTCGCCCCCGGTCGCAGATGTCGATCCGGGCGAAGCGGTAGTTCGGCGCGTTGTCGATCGCCGAAAGCGAAGCCAGATTGCCGGCGTAGGTGAGCGCATCGACATTGAGAACGTTGACGCCCGCGCCGACCAGATGGCGACAGAGCGCGGAACCGATGAATCCCGCTCCGCCCGTCACCAATACGTTCCGCATCCCCAATCTCCGCTTCAGCCGACGAGCCGGGCGCAGCAGGCGGCGACCGATCGGCGCCAGTCCGGCAGGGCGAGGCCATAGACCCGGCCCAACTTGGCGTTGTCCAGCCGGGAATTGGCCGGGCGGCGCGCGGGCGTCGGATAGTCGGCGGTCGCGATGCGCGCGACCGCCGTTTCGCGCCGCCCGCGGGCGCGCGCCTCGGAGAAGACCGCCTCGGCCATGTCGGCCCAGGTCGCCTCCCCGGTCCCGGTCATGTGGAAGACGCCGCGAAGCGCGGGCGATTTGTCGTCGCGGATGCGCCGGGCGATCGCGATGAGGGCGTCGGCGATGTCGAGCGCCGAAGTCGGGTTGCCGCGCTGGTCGGCGACCACGCCGACCGCGTCGCGCGTCTCGTTGAGGCGCAGCATGGTGCGGACGAAATTGGCGCCGAAGGGGCTGTAGACCCAGGCCGTGCGCAGCACGGCGCCGTTCGGGCAAAGTTCCGCGACGAGGCGCTCGCCTTCCAGCTTCGAGCGGCCGTAGACGCCCGTGGGGCCGGTCGGGTCGTCCTCGCGATAGGGCCGGTCGAGCGTCCCGTCGAACACATAGTCGGTCGAGATATGCAGGAGCGGCGCGCCGATCGCCGCCGCCGCCTCGGCGACGTGGCCCGCGCCGGCGCCGTTCACCCGCATCGCGAGGCCGGGCTCGCTCTCGGCCTTGTCCACCGCGGTGTAGGCGGCCGCGTTGATCACCACGTCCGGCCGCGCCGCCGCCACCGCGGCCAGCACGCTCTCGCGGTCCTCGAGGGCGACGGCCGGCCGGGCCAGCGTCACGATTTCGATCTCCGGCCCCGCCCGCTCGAGGAGCGACGTCGCGACCTGTCCCTTGGACCCGGTGACGGCGATGCGCATCAGGCGAACAGCTCTTCAGCGTTCCTCAGCCGGGGCCAGCGCTTGTCCTTGTCCGACAGCAGCGGGCCGCCTTCCGGCATCGGCCATACGATCCCGATGCCGGGATCGTCCCAGGCGACGCCGCGGTCATGGGCCGGCGAATAGAAATTCGTGGTCTTGTAAAGGACTTCCGTATCGGGCTCGAGCGTCACGTAGCCGTGGGCGAAGCCGATCGGCACGAGGAGCTGGCGCCAGTTCTCCGCCGAAAGCTCCACCGCCACATGCTTGCCGAAGGTCGGCGACGACCGGCGGATGTCGACCGCGACGTCGAGGATCCGGCCCCTCGCCACGCGCAAGAGCTTGTCCTGGGCGAAGGGCGGGGTCTGGAAGTGCAGCCCGCGCAGCGTGCCGGCCGCGGCGGAGAAGGCGTGGTTGTCCTGGACGAAGTCGAGGCGGAGACCTGCGGCTTCGAAGGCGGCCCTGTTGTACGTCTCCGAGAAGAATCCGCGCGCGTCGCCGTGCTTCTTCGGCGTCACGATCTTGACCACGGGAATGGCCGTATCTTCGATTTTCACGGTCGCGCCCCTGCCTTCCGTCAGCCCCAGATGCGGGGCTCCTTGCCAGAAAGCGGCCCCCGCCGCCAGTGCGAAAACAGCGCTTACATGTCTTTATTCCTGGCGGCGCCGCCTTTGCGCGGGCGGCGCCGTCGAGAGCGGCCGGGCGCTCGGCCGCGCTATTCGGCGGCGGCGCGCTTCGGCAGAACCCATCCCGGCCGGGCGAAGTGGCAAGTGTAGCCGTTCGGATAGCGCTCGAGATAGTCCTGATGCTCCGGCTCCGCCTGCCAGAACGGCCCGGCCGGGACGACCTCCGTCACGACCTTGCCCGGCCAAAGGCCAGAGGCGTCGACGTCGGCGATCGTGTCGAGCGCCACGCGCTTCTGCTCGTCGTCGGTGGTGAAAATGGCCGAGCGGTAGCTGCGGCCGACGTCGTTGCCCTGGCGGTTGCGGGTCGACGGGTCGTGGATCTGGAAGAAGAACTCCAGCAGCTTGCGGTAGCTGGTCTTCGCGGGGTCGAAAAGGATCTCGATCGCCTCGGCGTGGTCGCCGTGATGGCGATAGGTCGCGTTGGGCGTGTCGCCGCCGGTGTATCCGGCGCGGGTCGAGAGGACGCCCGGCATGCGCCGGATCAGATCCTGCATGCCCCAGAAACATCCGCCGGCAAGCACCGCGCGTTCGGTCGAATTGGCCATGGAACCGCTCCCTGTGGTCTGCAAACGTCGATGTCGGCAGCCTTACGCACAAGAAGTGGCGTCCGCGCCATCGCCTTTCAAGGCGAACGCCCTCAGCCGGTCATGTCCGCGCATGCGGTCTCCCGCAGCGCCTCTGTTCCCGTGCGGGCCAAACGGCGGCCACGCCTGAACGCCCGCTTTCGCGGGAGCGGCGGGACCGCGTTGGTCGCTTGCAGGTCGAGCGGTAAGCCGGCTTACGCTTCCCCGGAACCGCTCTGGAACCAGGCGACGGCGAACAGGACGATCGCCACGACCAGCGAGCCGATCCCGTGCGTCATGTGCACGCGGTCGGAGCCGGCCTCGAAGCCCGGCAGGAACGACGGCAGGCTGCCCGCCGGCTCGATGAAATAGACACCGGCAAGCACGAGAAAAACGACGCCGAGCAAGCCGGCGATCAGAGGCACAGGACGCATCATCTTGTCTCACGGTCACGAGAAGGGCGCCGGCGCCGGCCCGCAGTGACACGCCCCCAATCGGGCGTTTCGCAGCAGCCGAGCGGCGACACGCATCAACTTATCGAAAATTTCGCGGCGTGGATATACAGAAGATCGTCGGGGGCAGGGCGCTCGCATTTCAAAACAGGCTGAGGAGCCGGGCAAGGTAGGCTTCGTCCCAACCGGCTCGCTTGAGCTTGCCCCGGGCGGAGCCTTTTCCGCCGTCCTTTTGCATGACGTTCAAGGCCATGTGGCGGAAAATCGCGATCGTGCAGGGACCGTTTCCCAGACGGGTCAGGTCCTGATCCTCGTTCATGACCACGTCGAGCCGCCAGCGCAGGCGATTCTCCACGCCCCGAGGCGAGCGGACGACCTCGTTGAAGCGTTCGGGCGTCAAAGGCGCGCTGAGCAGGTGACAGGCGGTCTCGGACGTCGTCCTGCCGGCGATTTCGCGGATGCGCTCGACCTTGCCGACGGCCGCCAGGCCCGGTCCTTCATGGTCTTCGATCGGCCGGGCGATGTCGGTCGAGACGGTCGCGGTGCGGGTTTCGACGCGGCCGTGATCGGCCTCGACGACAGGTTTTGCGGTGATCTTCTCGTTGGCGGGATCGTCGAGAAACAGCGGCACATCGTCATGGAGCGCTTCCTGATTTCCCCTCAGGGCGAGAGCGTAGTCGCCGCCCTGATCTTTTATCGGCTCGGCGATGGCGCGCTGGCGATCGAGCGCGTCCGTGGTCACGGTCGTTCCTTTCAGCCTCAGCATCGCCAGCAGGTTCGGCGCGGCGGCGATTTCGTTCGCCTTGGCGTCGATCTGCGCCGCTCGTTCGACCGCGCCAGCGGCAAGTCGCCGTTGCACAGGGTCTCCGCCTGGGGCTGCGAGCAGCGCCAAGCCCGCCGCACAGGACCGAACACATGGCGATCGCCAAAATCTCGTGAAAGTCGTGCAGCGCCGCATTGCCCGTGCGCGGATCGTCCAAGCCGTCCCAGCATGCGATAAAGCGATCCACCCCATTCTCCCGCGCCGCGAATCCTACGCGACCCGGTAGAATCCATCTCGTTCGAGATCGCAAAATCCGATCTAGACGGCCGAAGACATCCAAGGGCGATTCCCCTGTTCCGCGGCGCGCCCATCGACGTCGGCCTGATTTCCGGTCCGATGCCGACGGGCCTGAAAAGCGGAGAGCGCCCATGCGGATCCCATCGAAGGGGCAGGTGACGATCCCTGCGGAAATCCGAGAGCGGGCGGGGCTGCCGCCGCAGACCGAAGTGGAATTCGTGGCCGATCGAAAGGCCGTTCGCATCGTCGAGTCCGCGTCGCGCGACGGGACAAGCCGGGCGCTCGCCTCGTCGCGGAATTGCGCGGTCGCGGCGACGGCGAAATGAGCACAGACGAAATCATGGCCGTGACTCTGAGCGATCCTCGATCTCAGCGAGCAGGACTCGCCAGCTCCAGGCAGTCCCTTCGCCCCTCGTCGAGACAGCGGGCGATTTCCCGCTGCCGTTCGATCGCGGTAAACGCCCAATACCCCAGCGCGACGATCGCGACGACGGCGATCAGCGCCGCGACGTTCGCCCGATTCGGCCCCGACGACGCGCCGCCCTCGTCGCCCGGCCGTCGCGGCGGCGCTCCCGTCACGCGATCAGCCCTTCGACCCCGCGGTCGAGCGCGCCCAACGCCGAGAGCGCCTTGGCCACGATGCCCTTCGCGTCGAGCCCGGCGGCGGCGTAAAGCCGGTCGGGCTTGTCCTGGTCCTGGAAGCTGTCCGGCAAGGTCATCGCGCGGACCTTGAGGCCGGCGTCGAGCGCGCCTTCGTCGGCGAGCAGGCTCATCACATGGGCGCCGAAGCCGCCGGTCGAACCTTCCTCCACGGTGATCAGCAATTCGTGCCGGGCCGCGAGCTTCAGGATCAGCTCGCGGTCGAGGGGCTTGGCGAAACGCGCGTCGGCGACGGTCGTCGGAAGCCCGCGCGCGGCGAGCTCCTCCGCCGCCTTCAGCGCCTCGGCGAGCCGCGTTCCCAGAGTGAGTATCGCGATACGCGAGCCTTCGCGCACCACCCGCCCCTTGCCGATCGGCAGCGGAACGCCGCGTTCGGGCAGCTCGACGCCGACCCCGTCGCCGCGCGGATACCTGAGCGCGATCGGGCCGGCGTCGTAGGCCGCGGCGGTCGCGACCATGTGGACCAGCTCGGCCTCGTCCGCCGCCGCCATCACCACCATGTTGGGCAGGCAGGCGAGCGCGGCGACGTCGAACGCGCCCGCGTGGGTCGGCCCGTCGGCGCCGACCAGGCCAGCGCGGTCGATGGCGAAGCGGACGGGCAGGTTCTGGACCGCGACGTCGTGCACGACCTGGTCGTAGGCGCGCTGCAGGAAGGTCGAGTAGATCGCGCAGAATGGCCGGTAGCCCTCCGCCGCGAGGCCGGCCGAAAACGTCACCGCGTGCTGCTCGGCGATGCCGACGTCGAACACCCGCTCGGGGAAGACCTCCTGCATGATGTCGACCCCGGTCCCCTGGGGCATGGCGGCGGTGACGGCGACGATCCTTTCGTCGCTGCGGGCCGCCGCGAGCAGCGCCTCGCCGAAAACCTTGGTATAGGCCGGGGCGTTGCTCTTGGGCTTCGCCTGCGCTCCGGTGACGACGTCGAAAGCCGAGACGCCGTGGTACTTGTCGTCGGCCGCCTCCGCCGGCGCATAGCCCTTGCCCTTCTTGGTGACGACATGGACGAGCACCGGCCCGCCGTGCATGTCGCGCACGTTCTTGAGGATCGGCAGCAGGTGGTCGAGATTGTGGCCGTCGATCGGGCCGACGTAGTAGAAGCCCAGCTCCTCGAACAACGTGCCGCCGGTCCAGAAGCCGCGGCCGTACTCCTCGGTGCGCTTCGCCTTGTCGTAGAGGAACTTCGGCAAATGCCGGGCGAGCTGCTTGGCGACGTCGCGCAGCGAGCGGTAGGTGTGGCTGGTGACGAGCCGGGCGAGATAGGCCGACATCGCCCCGGTCGGCGGCGCGATCGACATGTCGTTGTCGTTGAGGATCACGATCAGCCGCGAGCCCATGGCGCCGGCGTTGTTCATCGCCTCGTAGGCCATGCCCGCGGACATCGCCCCGTCGCCGATGACGGCCACGACATTGTTCTTTCCGCCCGCGAGGTCGCGCGCCACCGCCATGCCGAGCCCGGCGGAAATCGAGGTCGAGGAATGGCCGGCGCCGAAAGCGTCGTAGCCGCTTTCGGCGCGCTTGGTGAAGCCGGAAAGTCCGCCGCCCTGCCGGAGGGTGCGGATGCGTGCGCGCCGTCCGGTGAGGATCTTGTGCGGATAGGCCTGATGGCCGACGTCCCAGATCAGGCGGTCGCGCGGCGTGTCGAAGACGTAGTGCAGCGCGACGGTGAGCTCGATCACCCCGAGGCCGGCGCCGAGATGGCCTCCCGTCACCGACACCGCGCTGACCGTCTCGGCGCGCAATTCCTCGGCGAACGCGACGAGATCGCTCTCGGGAAGCGCCCGCAAGTCGGCGGGCGAGGCGATGGCGTCCAGGAGCGGCGTAGCAGGTTTCGACACACAAATCCCCAATGAACGATGTCTTTTATCCGCCGCGCCGCGGCCGGCCGAGGCTACGCCTGAGCGCAGATCGGCGGCAATTGCGCCTCAATGCGGCTCAATCAGGGCGAAGCCGCGGCGGCTCCCGACGAAGGACCCAGAGGCGCGCCAGCAAGGGCGCCGCGGCGAGAAGCGCAAGCACGGCGACGAGGCGGGGCGAGAGGACGTCCGCCGGACTGCCGATCGCCCCGAGCGCGGCGCCGGCGGCGACGTTGATCGCCGTGATCGGCAAGAGGCCGACGGCGGAGACGAGCGCAAAGGTCGAGGCCCGCATGCCGCTCATCCCGGCCGCGGCGTTGACCAGCGGATAGGGCAGAAGCGGGGTCAGGCGGGCGGAGAGAAGGGCAGCCGCGCCGCCCCGGGTCGCGGCGTCGTCGAAACGTCGGACGAGATCGGGAAAGCGGCTCGCCATCCGGTCGCGCAAGGCGTGACGCACGAGCAGCATTGACGCCGTCGCGCCGGCGACGCTGCACGCGACCACGAGCGGCAGGCCGATCCAAGGGCCGAAGAGAGCGCCGCCCGCCATGCTCATCACGGCTGCGGCCGGGACGGCGAGGGCCGCAAGCAGCGCGAAGGCGAGCGCGAAGGCGAGCGCGGCGCCGACAGGATGAAGCGCCGCGAAGGCGCGCGCGTCCGCCGCCCTCGCGAGGATCTCGGCGCTGCCGGCGCGCCAGGCGAAAAACGCAGCGCATCCGGCGACGAGCAACGCCGCCGCGAGCGTCTTTCCGCGCTTCTGACGCAGGGCGGGCATCGTTCCGGTCTCCGTTGCGTGAACGTTCACCTATCCCGGCTTTGGCCGCGCAGCGCAAGGGGCGGCCCCGGACGAAGGTTCGCCTGTCCGCCGGAGCGCCGCGCCCCCGTGACGAAGTCGGCGCGGGAAACTTGGCTGCGAGATGGCGCCTTCGCCCCCGTTGGTCACGGCAGCTTCTTGATGAACCCCGCGAGCCGCATCAGCCCTTCCGGCCAGGGGCCGTGGCCGCTTTCGGCGTCCAGGCCTCCGGCTTCTCCGGCGTCGACGAGTTCGGCGTCCCAGGCGGTCGCGAGGGCCGCCACGGCGTCGTAGCCGCCGTCGGCGTCGTTGCGGCTCGCCACCACGGCGCTCGGCCAGGGCAGGGGCGCGCGGGGCAGGGGCCAGCCGCCGCCCACGATCCGCCCGAGCCCGGCCTCGTCGGGCGGGGCGACGAGAAAGGCGCCGCGGACGTCCGCGCCGCCGAGCCCGAAAGCCGACCCCGCGACGGCCGCCGCGCCGAGGCCGTGGCCGACGAACAGAATGGGCCGCCGGGCCGCGCGCACGGCCTCGACGATCGCGCCGTTCCAGTCCTCCCGCCGCGTCGCGCGCGCGTCATCGGGCGCGATCAGGCGGGCGGTCGACAACTTGGCGCGCCATCGGCTGGGCCAGTCGCCCGACCCTGCGCCGCCGAAGCGGGGAACGATGAGGACGTCGAAGTCGGCAATGCGCATGGGGCCTCGTCGGCAGGAGCTGAGGTTCGGCGCATCGGCCGCGGTCAATATGGGCTTTCGAAGCCGACAGGTCGGTCCGCTGCGCTCCGGTCGGCAGGAAACTGCCGATGACATAGCGGGGAAATACGGCGCAGGAAACCCGAAACCCCGAATTCGGGGGCGGCGCCAGGATCGGCGCCGGAAAGGCGCTTAAAAAGCCGTCGCCGCACGCCGGCCTATTGACGTAAAATGCGAAGTCTTTTTCGGCTGCCAACCCTTCTCGCCGAGCCGTGTAAGCGCCTGGGAGGCGTCGAAATTCCGTCGACGGTTTCCTGCGCGCGCAGAACCCGCCACTGCTGCGCGGTGACGTTATGGGCGTTGAGGGCGGGGCGGAAGTGGCGCATCGCCGCTTCGCGCGCCCTGAGGAGCGCCATCGGCAACGAGCCCGCAAACGGCCTCGCGCCCGGCGCCTCTCGGCTCATTCCTCGCGCGCCGCGTTGACGAGAACGCCTCGACCTCGACCCGGTCTTCGGGCGCGAGCCGGACCGGCGGGTCGCGCCGCCCGCCGGACGGCCCAGCATCTCGGTCTCGCCGGAACGAGCCCGCAGGGCGACTCGGCGATCCAGAAGAACGCAAGGCGCCCTTCGCTGTCCTGGATCGTTCGCGCTTGGGTCGCGACGACCGAGTCCCGCAAGGGAGCGGCTTGGGCGCTATGAAATTTCTGCGGGCGGACGCCACCGCGATCAGTCGGCGAGCGCGGCGAAAAGGGGCCGGCCGTCGATCCCGCCGACCAGCGGGTCGACCAGGTTCTCCGGATGCGGCATCAGCCCGAGCACATTGAACCGGCTGTTGAAGACGCCGGCGATGTTGCGCTCCGATCCGTTCGGGTTGGCGGCCTCGTCGACCCGGCCCGAGGCGTCGCAATAGCGGAAGGCGACTTGGCCGGAGCCTTCGAGGACTTCGAGCGTCGCATCGCCGGCCTCGAAATTCCCCTCGCCGTGGGCGATGGCGAATTTCACCACCTGTCCTTCGGAATAGCCTCGGGTGAACGCCGTGCCGGCGTTCTCGACCCTCAGATGCTGCATCTTGCACAAGAAGCGGCGGTTGGCGTTGCGCATCAGCACGCCCGGCAAGAGTCCCGCCTCGCACAGAATCTGGAAGCCGTTGCAGATGCCGAGCACGAGGCCGCCGCGCTCGGCGTGCCGCGCGACCGCGCGCATGATCGGCGACCGCGCGGCGATGGCGCCGCAGCGCAGATAGTCGCCGTAGGAGAATCCGCCGGGCAGGACCACGAGGTCCGTGCCTGCCGGCAGTTCGGGATCGGCGTGCCAGACGATCGCGGGCGCGCGCCCGGAGGCCTGCTCGAGCGCGCGGGCGGCGTCGCGTTCGCGATTCGAGCCGGGGAAGAGAACGACGGCGGACTTCATCGGGCTACACGATCTCGATCGCGTAATTCTCGACGATCGTGTTGGCCAGGAGCCGCTCGCAGGCTTCGCTCAGCGTCTTGCGGACGCGGTCGCGATCCTCGCCGTCGAACTCGATGTCGAACACCTTCCCCTGGCGCACGGCCGCGACGCCGTCGATCGAAAGCGACTTGAGGGCGCCTTCGATCGCCTTGCCTTGCGGATCGAGCACTCCGCTCTTGAGCGTGACGACGACGCGAGCTTTCAACGGTCTTCTCCGATGGGTTCAGGCCGCGTTCGACGCCGGCGCCATGGTGAGCAGCGCATAGAGCGCCGCCGGGTCGCGGGTCGCGCGCAGTTGGGCGGCGATCGTGGCGTTGCGCAACAGCCGCGCGATGGTGGCCAGCGCCTTGAGATGGTCGGCGCCGGCGGTTTCCGGGGCGATCAGCATGAAGATCAGGTCGACCGGAAGCCCGTCCGGGGCCTCGAAGTCGATGGCGCGGTCGAGCCGGCCGAAGACGCCGAAGATCCGGTCGCACTTGGCGAGCTTGCCGTGCGGGATGGCGACGCCGTCGCCGACCCCGGTCGAGCCCAGCCGCTCCCGCTGAAGCAGCGCGTCGAAGATTTCCCGCGCCGGCAGGCCCGACGCGCTCGCGGCGCGCTCGCTCATTTCCTGGAGCGCCTGCTTCTTGCCGTTGACCCGCAAAGCGGGAAGGACGGCGTCCGGTTTGATGAGTTCGGAAAGCGACATGTCCGTCCTAAAGATTCGGCGGCCGTCCCTGCCCCCGTCGATCGCCGTCAGCGGGGGTCGAGCCAACCGATTGCTCCATCCCGCCGGCGATAGACGACGTTCACCCGGCCGCTTCCCGCATGCGCGAACACGACCACGGGTACGCCCGACAGGTCGAGCTCGGCGACGGCGGAAGCCACCGACATGGACTTCAGCGCCTCCGTGCTCTCCGCGACGACCACGGGATTGAAGCCCTCGGCGGGCTCCTCCTCGTCTGCCGGCGCTTCGACCACATAATTCGTCACCGTACCGGGACTTTGCGTCTGGCCGATGGCGTCCACGCCGCCGCTGCGGCCCTTGAGCCGCTTCTTGTACCGCCTCAGGCGCGCCTCGATCTTGTCGGCCGCCTGCTCGAAGCAGGGGTATGGCTCGTGCGCGTGGCCGTCGGCATGCACGCTGACGCCCGAGCTCAGCCGCAACGTGCAGTCCGAGCGGTAGCCCGAGCCCTCGCGGGCGATCACCACATGGCCGCTGACGGTTCCGGCGAAGTAGCGGGCGACCATGGCGTCCACCTTGCCCGTGACGTGCTGGCGCAAAGATTCCCCGATGTCGAGGTTCTTCCCGGATACTCTCAAAGTCATGGATTGTCGGCCTTGTCATCTCGGCGAGTCGCAGGTCGCCGCTCGTTCCCGCGCCTTTCGGCGCGCCTTTTCGCCCTTTTGCCCATGTCGTCGGGATCGTCCCTTCCCTCGCGATCCTCCTGAATCTAGCGTTAGGAGCCTGCCGCCGTCGTGTCAATCGCCGACACAACATGTTGTATCCTCGCGAATATCCCTGCTCAGGCCTCAACCGTAACGGAATCGCCGCGCGATCGCTGCGCCCCGAGCGGCGACATCTTCAGCTTCCGGCGCTCGACGGAGGACGGAATCCTCAGGCTGTCGCGGTATTTCGCCACGGTGCGGCGGGCGACGACGACGCCGGCCTTGCGCAGCCGGTCGACGATGCTGTCGTCCGAGAGCACGTCGTCCGGCTTCTCCTCGTCGATCATCTGCCGGATTCGCTGCCGCACCGCTTCCGCCGAATGGGCCTCGCCCGAATCGGCCGCCGCGATGGCGGCGGTGAAAAAGTACTTCATCTCGAAGAGGCCGCGGGGCGTCTGGATGAACTTGTGCGCGGTGGCGCGCGAAACGGTCGATTCGTGGACGCCGATCGCCTCGCCGATCATCTTCAGGTTCAGGGGCCGCAGCGCCGACACCCCCTCGACCAGGAAGGCGTCCTGCCGCCGCACGATCTCGCTCGCGACGTTGAGAATGGTGCGCGCGCGCTGCTCGAGGCTCTTGGTCAGCCAGTTCGCCGACTGGAGCTGGGTCGAAACGTATTGCTTGTCCTCCTCGCGGCTCGCGCCCCGCCGGATGACGGCGGCGTAGGTCTCGTTGACCAGCACCCGCGGCAGCGCTTGGCTGTTCAGCTCGACGCGCCATGTCCGGTCGTGCGCGGCCACGACATAGACGTCGGGGATGGCGGTCGCGCCGACCGGGTCGCCGAAGGCGCGGCCCGGCTTCGGCTCGAGCCGCTTGATTTCGGCGATCATGTCGGCGAGGTCCTCGTCGTCGACGCCGCAGACCTTGCGCAGAAGGGCGAAGTCGCGCCGCGCCAGCGCCGGCAGATTGGCGATCATCGCCGCCATCGCCGGGTCGAAGCGGTCGCGCTCGCGCAGTTGCAGCGCGAGGCACTCGGCGAGGCCGCGCGCGAACACGCCGGTCGGCTCGAGCGTCTGCATCCGGACGAGCACGTCCTCGACGGCCTTGCGCGTCGTTCCGAGGCGCTCGGCGATCTCGTCGAGCGAGCCGACGAAGTAGCCGGCTTCGTCCAGTCCGTCGATCAGCGCCGAGGCGATCATCCGCTCGGCCGGATCGACGAGAATGACGCCGGCCTGGCGCTCGAGGTGATCGTGGAGCGAAGTGGTCTCGGACACATAGGCTTCGAGGTCGGGCGCCTCGCCCGATTCCGATCCGCCGCCGCCGACCCCCGCCCAGGAACCCGTCGCGAGGCCTTCGCCGAGGCTCGCCGCCGGCTCGGGCGCGGTCCGGTCGGCGTCGAACACGTTTTCGACCTCGGTGCCGAGTCCGGCTTCGAGCGCGGCGCTGTTGGTCTCGAGCGAATCGGACGCCCAGTCGCCGGGCTCCGCTACAACGTCCGGCGCCGGCGCTTCGGGCGGCCCATCGACGCGCACGGCCTCGCGGGCCTCGAAGTCCTCGCCGCGCTCGAGCAGCGGATTGCTCGCGAGCTCGTTCTCGATGAAGGCGGAAAGCTCGATGTTGGGCATCTGCAACAGCTTGATCGCCTGGAGCAGTTGCGGGGTCAGGACCATCGTCTGGCCCTGCCGCATCGTCAATTTGGCCGAAAGCGCCATCTCATCCTTGCCGTCGTTACGCCTGGAACGCCCCTCGATCGCGGCGCGCTTCTTGCTTTGGCGCGGCAATTTATAGCACGCGGGCGGGCTTCGCCGAGACAAACATTTTGCGACAAATCGACCGCATCGGCGTCGCCGTTGCGCCGTTGCATCCGGGACGGAATCGTGAATTGTCGCAGGGCGCAGCGGCGCAGGCGAAAATCATATAAAGACTTGCTTATATGTTTATTGCGCTATGCGCCCGCCGCTGGTAAAGGAGCGGCGAACGTCAACCGGGACCCTGACTCCATGACCACAGCCGCCGACTACGCCGTCGCCGACATCGGCCTTGCCGCCTTCGGGCGCAAGGAAATCGCCATCGCAGAAACAGAAATGCCGGGCCTGATGGCCACGCGCGCCGAATACGCCGCCTCGCAGCCGCTCAAAGGCGCGCGCGTCGCGGGCTCGCTCCACATGACCATCCAGACCGCCGTGCTGATCGAGACGCTGAAGGCGCTCGGCGCCGACGTCCGCTGGGCCTCGTGCAACATCTATTCGACCCAGGACCACGCCGCCGCGGCCATCGCCGCCTCGGGCACGCCGGTGTTCGCGATCAAGGGCGAGAGCCTGAAGGACTACTGGGACTACACCCACCGCATCTTCGAATGGGCCGACGGCGGCGCGCCGAACATGATCCTCGACGACGGCGGCGACGCGACGGCGCTGATCCATCTGGGCCTGCGCGCCGAGCAGGGCGACACGGCCTTCCTCGACAAGGCGGCCAACGAGGAAGAAGAGGTGCTGTTCGCCGCGATCAAGGCGCGGCTCGCAAGCAACCCCGGCTGGTACGCCAAGAACGCGGCGTCCATCCGCGGCGTGACCGAGGAGACGACGACGGGCGTGCATCGCCTCTACCTGATGGCCAAGGAGGGCAAGCTCCTCTGGCCGGCGATCAACGTCAACGACAGCGTCACCAAGTCGAAGTTCGACAACCTCTACGGCTGCCGCGAGTCGCTGGTGGACGGCATCCGTCGCGGCACCGACGTGATGATGGCCGGCAAGGTCGCGATGGTGGCGGGCTTCGGCGACGTCGGCAAGGGCTCGGCCGCCAGCTTGCGCAACGCCGGCTGCCGCGTGCTGGTCTCCGAGGTCGACCCGATCTGCGCGCTCCAGGCGGCGATGGAAGGCTACGAGGTCGTGACGATGGAGGACGCCGCCCCGCGCGCCGACATCTTCGTCACCGCCACCGGCAACGTCGACGTCATCACCCTCGACCACATGCGCGCCATGCACGATCGGGCGATCGTGTGCAACATCGGCCACTTCGACTCGGAGATCCAGGTCGCGTCCTTGCGTAACTACAAGTGGAACAACGTCAAGCCACAGGTCGACGAGATCGAGTTCCCCGACGGCAAGAAGATCATCCTCCTGTCCGAAGGCCGCCTCGTGAACCTCGGCAACGCGACCGGCCATCCCTCGTTCGTGATGTCGGCCTCGTTCACCAACCAGACGCTGGCGCAGATCGAGATCTTCACCAAGCCGGGGCAGTATGAGCGCCAAGTCTACACCCTGCCCAAGCACCTCGACGAAAAGGTCGCTTCGCTCCACTTGGCCAAGGTCGGCGCCAAGCTCACCAAGATGACGCCCGAGCAGGCGACATACCTCGGCCTGTCGCAGACCGGGCCGTTCAAGCCGGAGACGTACCGGTACTGAGGGCGGGCGTTCTCGGAAGCCGAGGGCGGAAGGGATCGGGCGGCGGGCGCGGGAAAGCGCCCGCCGCTTTTCTTTTGCCGGGAGCGGGAGCCGGCGGCGCGAGAGTGGGTGAAAGCGACGATCGTCCCGACCTTGTCGCTTCGCCTCGAGGGGTCAGACTTGGCGACCGGCGCCGTGCCGAGGGCGCGGATCGACGCGGACGACGGATGCGGGCGCATCTCGCTCTCCAGCCCCTGCAACCCCACCGCGACTCCGTTCGGATCGACGAGAAAGCTCTGGCGGACGCCGGTTCCCGGCTGCCGGCGCGGTGGGCTTTAGCGCACGCCCAGCCGATCGAGCCGGCTCAGCGCCGCATCGAGGTCGTCGCAGGCGAAGGCGACGGGATCGACTCCGGTCCCGGTCCCGGTCCCTGCGCCCTCGGCGCGGGGACCGGCGAGGGGCAGATGGACCACCGGCCTCTCGCCTTCGTAGAGTAGAGCCAAGCCCCGGCGAAGCCGAACGGCGGTCGCCAGCCTTCCCTGGGGCCGATCGCATCGACATGGAAGGCGATCGTCGCCTCGAGGTCCCCGGCGCGAATGTTCACATGATGGAGGGATACGGCCATGCCGGCCTCCATTCGGGCGGTCCGAAGGATGGCGCCATGATGGCGCCGTCTGCCGATTCGATCAAATTGAAGCCAGAGTTCGCGCGTAAGGATAAATAATCCTAACTTTGGCGATGCGGCGCACTTCGGGGGACAGCCGGCAGAGGGAGGTCGATCGGGAGGATCGAATGAGCCATACGGTTGTCTACCGCCCGCCGGGCGTGTCGTTGAAGGCCCACGTCATGAATGCGCATGTCGCCTCGATCGGGCAGTGGCGGTTCGGAGAAAAACGCGAGACGATCGCGGAGATGGTGTTCGAGGGGCGGCAGCGCGTTTGGATGACGGAAGAGGCGGCGAGGTGCGGGAAGCGCCGCAGCCTGATCGACGACAATCCGGCGTCGGGGTAAGCTGGCGGCCTCCGAGACCGCGGCGCAAGAAGCGGAAGCGGCCGAAGGGCGCTGCGCGGCGGCGGCAGGGACGGGCGAAGGCGGATAAAAGCCGGCGCGTGGCCGGCCGCCGCATCGACAATCGGGCTCCGCTCGGACGCGGTCGCGCCCGTTCGAACGCGCGCCGGGAACGCGGCTCGTCTCCGGGAGGGGAAATGAAAATGTCCAAGAAGCGATGGCGCAAGCGCATGCTCGGCGAGCGGACGCTCGCCCCGGAGACCCTGATGATGGGCTACGGCTACGATCCGTTCCTCTCCGAGCGGTCGCTGAAGCCGCCGGTGTTCCTCACCTCGACCTTCGTGTTCCGCACCGCCGAGGACGGGAAGGAATTCTTCGAGCTGGCCTACGGCCTGCGCAAGAAGCGGCCGAACGAAGAGCCGGGGCTCATCTACAGCCGCATCAACAATCCCGATCTCGAAATGCTCGAGGATCGGCTGGCGATCTGGGACGAGGCGGAGGCGAACCTCGTGTTCGCCTCGGGCATGGCGGCGATCTCGACCACGCTCTGGGCCTATGCGCGGCCGGGTTCGGCGGTCGTCCATTCGGGGCCGGTCTACGGCGGCACCGACTTTCTCCTGAACCGAATTCTGCCGCAGTTCGGCGTGACGCCGGTCGCGTTTCCCGCCGAGGGCGGCGCGGGCGCCATGGCGGAAGCGGTCGACCGGGCGCGCGCGATGGGTCCGGTCGCCGCGCTCTTTCTCGAGACGCCGGCCAATCCGACGGGCGGCCTCGTCGACGTCGCCCGC
>CAIZGR010000428.1 GCA_903932535.1 uncultured Hyphomicrobiales bacterium
AGCCCCGCCATCTGCTGGTCGAGGGCCTGGGTCGCGCGCTGCCCGGCCCCGGCGATCTGGCCGGAGACGTCCTGGCCGCGTTCGTTGAGAATCGCCAGGGTGCGATCGAGCGAATGCGCCGCCCGATCGCCGGCTTCGGCGATCTGGCTCGACACGTCCTGGCCGCGGTCGCCCAGGGCCGCGACGACCCGGTCCAGCGACTGCGCCGCGCGTTCCCCGACTTCGGCGATCTCGCCGGACACGCCTTGGCCGCGTTCGGCGAGGATCGCGGCGGCGCGTTCGAGCGCCTGCGCCGCGCGTTCGCCGGCTTCGACGATCTGGCTCGACAGGCTCTGGCCGCGGTCGTCGAGGACAGCGGCGACCCGGTCCAGCGACAGCGTTGTGCGCTCGCCGACCTCGGCGATTTGTCCGGACACGCCCTGGCCGCGTTCGGCGAGGATCGCGGCGGTCCGGTCGAGCAACTGCGCCGCCCGCTCGGCCGCGCCGACAATCTGGATCGACAGCCCGTGGCCGCGGTCGTCGAGGACGGCGGAGACCTGATCCAGAGCTTGCGCTGCGCGCTCCCCGACCTCGGCGATCTGTCCGGAAACGCCTTGGCCGCGTTCGGCGAGGATCGCGGCGGCGCCATCGAGCAACTGCGCTGCGCGCTCGCCCGCGCCGACGATCTGGCTCGACAGGCCCTGGCCGCGGTCGTCGAGGACCGCGGCGACCCGGTCCAGCGACTGCGCCGCGCGTTCCCCAGCGTCGGCGATCTGGCTCGACAGGTCCTGGCCGCGGACCCCGAGGACGACGGAGACTTGGTCCAGCGCCTGATTCGCGCGCTCGCCGGCTTCGGCGATCTGGCTCGACAGGCCCTCGCCACGGTCGCCCAGCGCCGCGACGACCCGGTCCAGCGACTGCGCCGCCCGTTCCCCGGCTTCGGCGATCTGGCTCGACGCATCGCGGGTGCGGACGCCGAGGGCCGTCACGACGTGGTCGAGCGACTGCGCCGCGCGCTCGCCCGCCTCGACGATCTGGTTCGACACGACCTCGCTGCGGTCGCCGAAGGCTGCGGCGGCCTGAACGAGCGACTGCGCCGCGCGTTCGCCGGCCTGTGCGATCCGGCCGGAGACCGCGTCGCCGCGATCGTCGAATTCCGCCGACACGCGGCCGAGCGTCACGAGCGCCTGCTGTCCCGCCTCGACGATCCGGCTCGACACGTCGTGGCCGCGGTCGCCAAGCGCCGCCACGACATGGTCGAGCGACTGCGCCGCGCGCTCGCCGGCCACGACGATGCGGCTCGACACGATCTCGCTGCGGTCGTTGAAGGCTGCGACGACCTGATCGAGCGACTGCGCCGCCCGCTCGCCGGCCACGACGATCCGGCCGGAGACCGCGTCGCCGCGATCGTCGAATTCCGCCGACACGCGGCCGAGGGTCGCCAGGGCCTGCCGGCCCGCCTCGGCGATCTCGCCCGACAGGCGCTGGCTGCCGTCGCCGAGGGCCGCCACGACATGTTCCAGCGACTGCGCCGCGCGCTCGCCCGCCTCGACGATCCGGCTCGACACGACCTCGCTGCGGTCGCCGAAGGCCGCGACGACCTGATCGAGCGACTGCGCCGCACGCACACCGGCCTCGACGATCTGGCCGGAGACCGCGTCGCCGCGATCGCCGAATTCCGCCGACAGGAGGCCGAGCGTCGCAAGGGCCTGCTGCCCCGCGTCGACGATCTGGCTCGACACGTGCTGGCCGCGTTCGCCGAGCGCCGCGACGACCTGATCGAGCGACTGCGCGGCGCGTGCGCCGGCCTCCGCGATTTGGTTGGACACCGCCTCGCCCCGATCTCCGAATTCCGCGGAGAGGCGGCCGAGCGACCCCAAGGCCTGCTGCCCCGCGTCGGCGATCTGGATCGACACGACCTGTCCGCGCTCCCCGAGCGCCGCGACCAGCTGGTCGAGCGACTGCGCCGCGCGTTCGCCGGCCTCGGCGATCTGGCCCGAGACCGCGTCTCCCCGGCCGCCGAATTCCGCCGACAGGCGGCCGAGCGTTTGCAGGACGTGCTGCATCGTGTCGGCGATCTGATTCGACACCTGGAGCCCCTGATCGCCGGCGGCGCCCGAAATCGTCTCGAACGTCTGGGACGCGCGCTCGCCGGCCTCGACGATCTGGCTCGAGACGGCCCGGCCGCGTTCCCCGAGCGCCGCCGCCACGCGGTCGAGGGTCGAAAGCGCGAGCGAGCCGGCGCCGGCGATCTGTCCGGCGACATCGCCGCCCTTTTCGCCGAGCGCGGCGATCAGCTCGCCGCCCTTTCCGTCGATCACGCGATTGAGTTCTTCGACCCGCGATCCGATCGAGGCCGCGAGTTCGCCGCCCCGCGCCGCGAGGTTCGAATCGGCGTCTGCGGCCGTCCTCGCCAGCGAGCTGTTCATGGCTTCGATGCGGGCCGCGATGCGGCCGTCAATCGCGCCTGCGCTGCGGTCGGCGGCCTCCGCGAGATCGGAAAGGCGCGAGTCGATGACGCGCGCGCCCTGGTCGGCCGCCTCGGCGAGCGCCGCGAAGCGCGCGTCGAAAGCCTCGGCGCTGCGACGCGACGCGTCGGCGAGCGCCCCCCGGTGGCGGTCGACGACGGCGTCGAGCGAAGCCTGGTGGACCTCGAAAGTCGCGCCGAGATCGGCCCGATGGGTTTCGAACAGCTCCGCGACCTTCTGGGCGTGGTCTCCGACCCGGCGCTCGAGCTCGACCCGGTTGGCGTCGAAACTCTGGCCGGCGTCCTGCAACGGTCCGACGACCTGTGCCTTGAACTGTTCGACGCTCGAGCCGAGCGAGCGGGCCACGTCCTCGACGCGGCCGGTCAGCGTCGCGTGGATGTTGGTCGCCAGACCGGACAGGGTCTCCGTAAGCTGGTTGACGCGCTTCTCGAGCGTCTCGCCGATTTCCGCCGACTTGGCGTCGAGGCCCTGAATCAGATCGCGGCCGCCCTCGCCGAGCGTCCGGGCGTTTTCGAGCGTGTTGCGGGCCAGGGTCTCCGATACCGCGCGACCGCGCTGCGCAAGGCCCTCGTCGATGCGGCCGAGCAGGGTTTCGATCGAGCCTGTGACCTCCGCCAGTCTGGCCGACGCGCGCGCGTCGAGGACCTGGA
>CAIZGR010000429.1 GCA_903932535.1 uncultured Hyphomicrobiales bacterium
CGGCGGCCCAGGCGGCGTCCCTGGCGGCGGCACTGGCGGCGGCACTGGCGGCGTCCCAGGTGGCGACCCAGGCGGCGGCCCAGGCGGCGTCCCAGGCGGCGTCCCAGGCGGCGTCCCTGGCGGCGTCCCTGGCGGGCGGCGCTACGGCGGCCCAGGCGGCGGCCCTAATTTTCCCGCGAGCGAACTGCCGCGCAGCGACGATCGCGTTGCGAGGCGCTGTCGAGCTTTCTGTCTTCTCGTAGATATTCAGTACGCGCGCGGCGCAGTCGGCGATCCAAAGGCGCAAGCGTCGCTCCACGTCCTTGTCTTTGCGCGCCAGCGCCGACGAGACCCAGACCAGATCACTGAACGTAACGCCGGCGGCACACGCCTGCTTTGCGGTAACGCGGGCGTCGCCCCATTTCTCAGCGCCACCGAATTTCTCAATAGCGTTGTTGAGGCGATCTTCGCACGGGCCGAGCGCTAATAATTCGGCGTAAGAGATTGAGACGGCCATTATTTGTTTCTCCGTGACAGGAAGTTTGTTTGACAATCTGATACTGCCCTATCAACAGTCAGTTGCAAGGCCTTTGTTTGTTTGCTGGCGCCCTAAGTTGGATCGCGATCCGGCTTGATGCGCTCGCTTCGCGCCCTCGCGCGCGCCGTTTCGCAGCATAATGACTTGGCGATGACGAAACGCCCCGCACGCGTTCACGCGTCAACCATGCATCGCCTGGTGCGCCTTATCGTCGCGCGCGATGGCGGAGGCCGTTACGGGTATTGAACCTTTCCGAGTGGGCGCCGACATCCGGCCGGCGCCTATCGGGAAAGGCTCGAAACTTGATAAGACATAGCGGACTCCATCTGTTCAGGTCCGAAACCGATAGGCGCATTGCGGCGCCTATCGGCCGATTTCCCGCTCTACCCCGCGGTTAGGGAACACACTCTCCGAAGCCTGAACAGGGAAGGTCAGCTAAGGCGCCGGCCTTGACGTTCAAGCCTTGAACGAATCCGACTATACAGGATTTGTAGCACTCGACAAGCTACAAAACGCCTTACCAGGCACGAATCACATTAATGTGATTTGCCTGAATCTGGCACGTTTCTTGCGCTTTTTCTGCTTATTGGCGCGCCAAGCTCACAAGCTCGGAGCTTGGCGCCGTCCCGTACCGCGACCACGACCACCGTTTATGGTGGTGGACGGTGACGGTGGATTCACGGTGGTTTTCAGGCCTGGCGCTCGACCTGGCGCACCTCGGCGCAATGGACGTGCACAACCCCGCCAGCGACGCCGAGCGCTCGCGCATCGAGGAGAAAGGCGCGCCGGCCGCCGAGCATGGCGCGCTCGGCGCGGTCGATGTCTTCGTGCATCGCGTCGACATCGGGGAAGCTCGATAGGCGCTCCGTGAGCGGCCACGGACCGGAATAGAGAAGAAGCAGAGACTCATTCATGGCTTTGGACCTCCCGCCAGCGTGACCTTGATTTTCTTCGCCCGCGTCGCGAGCGATCGAGCCTGCTTGCCGGCCAGACTCGCCGGGCCGAAGTGCGCGTCGCCCGGCGAGAACGTGTTCGCCCGCTGCGGCGCGACCGACGGCGCGCGGTATGAACTCGTCTCGGCGCGCCTGCGCAACTTGTCGCGGATCGCTGCGCCAGGCCCGAATATGCGGCTCATCGGCTCGCATCCTCGTTCCGCAGCACGCGCGCCACGTCGGCGGCGAGGCGCGCATAGCTCGCCGGGTGAAAGTTCGTCGCAGAGCACGGCCCGGCGCACTCGTAGGCGATGGTTCGGTCTCCGCGCTCGCGCGCCGCACGCTCGACGTTCGACCTGGCGCTATTGATCGCCGCAGGCAATATCCACACTACCCGGGGTGCGTGCACCTTCGCCCGGATGTCGTCGATGCAAGCCCCGGGAGGGTCGTTTATGCCAGCGGAGATCACCGCCCACTGGCCGCCGAACTCGACGGTGTGCTCGGCGATCCAACAGGACGAGACGCCCTCGCGCGCCGCCGTACGCGCGTGCAGCGCGCGGCCAGTCCCGAGCGCGATGCTGTCGCCGATCACCTCGCCGCCGCCGTGCTCGGAGAGCTTCGTCGGCAGGACCGTCACCGCGAGAACCGGCGGAAGCGGGATCGAGGGGAACGGCGCGTCCTCGGGCGTTTCGATGCGCGCGTTCAGGGTGACCGGAACCGTGCAGCCGGACAGCGCGCCGGCCACGACGAACCCGAGCGCCACGCCGCACGCAATCAACGCGATGTTCGCCAAGCTGCATCGTTTCATGTCCAGTGACCCCTCTGTTGCTTCTCCTGGCGGTCGTAAATCCAGACG
>CAIZGR010000430.1 GCA_903932535.1 uncultured Hyphomicrobiales bacterium
ACAGCGCGCCGTCGAAGGCGGCAAGCTCCGCGGCGCGGAGCGGCCGGCCGACGAGATCGCGCGCCTCGGCGACGACAGCTTTGAGCCCCCGGGTTCCGGCTGCGGCGCGCGCCAGCGCCCGAACCGCCGCAGCGTCCGAATCGACGGCGAACACGTCGTGACTGCGCGCCAGACGCAGGGCGAAGGCGCCGGCGCCGCAGAAGAGATCGGCGATCCTCCTCGCGCCCCCGAGCGCCTCTTCGGCGATCGCCGCGAGCTGCGCTTCGCCCGCTTCGGTCGCCTGAAGGAAGCCGCCGGGCGGAAGCCCGACGAGCGTCTCGCCGAAGGCGACGCGCGGCGGGCGGCGCTCGATCACGACGGCGCCGTGGTTGGAGACGCGGGCGAGGTCGAGCGCCTCGGCCGTCCCGATGAGTTTTCGCGTCTCGGCGAGCCCGAGGGGTCCCGAGCCGCGCAGGTCGACGTCGAGGCCGTCGAGGCTCGCCGTCACCCCGACATCGAGCGGCTTCGCGAGGCCGCGCAGATCGCCGGCGAGCGCGCGCGCCGCGGGAATCGCGCCCGCCATCTGCGGCGCGAACAGCGGGCAGGCGTCGATCGACACGATCGCATGCGAGCGCGCCCGCATGAACCCGACCTCGTCCGGCTCGCCGTGGGGAAAGCGCGCGTGGAAGGTCGCGCGGCGCCGGCCCTGCCCATGCGCGTCGACCAGCGGGCCGACTTCCGCTTGGACCTCGGCGCGCGCGAGCGCCTCGACGACGAGGCTGCGCTTCCATGCGCGATAGAGGGCCTCCGGCATGTGCTGCGCCGCGCAGCCGCCGCAGGTCCCGAACCAGGGGCAGGAGGGCGTCGCCCGCTCGGGGCTGGCGCTCAGGATTTCGACAAGCTCGACGCGCTTGTCGCGCGCGTCGATCCGGACGCGCTCGCCGGGCAGGGCGCCGGGGACGGCGGCGCCGGATGCCGTCGCGCCGTCGCCGCGCGCGTCGAGCCGGACGATCGCAACCTCCTCGAGGGCCTCACTCATGGCGGGCCGCGATCAGGAATTCTCTCGCCCCCGCGCCGCCGAGCACCGGCGAGGGGACGAGGCCGAGGATCGTCCAGCCCTGCGCTGCGACGCAGGCGCGCACCTCGGCGCAGGCGCGCGCGAGCGCCGCTTCCGTCTTCACCCGTCCCTTGGCGATATCCGCCGGGCCGACCTCGAACTGCGGCTTGATCAGGCTGACGAGCCATGCGCGATCGGCTGCGAGGCCGAGGACGCGGGGGAGCACGAGCCGCTGCGAAATGAAACTGACGTCGCAGACGATCGCCTCCGGCCGAAGCCCCAGAAGCTCCGGCGTGATCGAACGGGCGTCGACCCCTTCCAGCGAGCGCACCCGCGGATCGGACGCGAGCCCGGGATCGATCTGCCCATGGCCGACGTCGACGGCGATCACGCTTTTCGCGCCGCGCTGAAGCAGCACGTCGGTGAAGCCGCCCGTCGAGGCGCCGAGGTCCAGGCAGGCGAGCCCTCGAGGGTCGAGGCCGAAGGCGTCGAGCGCGGCGGCGAGCTTCAGTCCGCCGCGGGAGACGTAGGGGTGAGGGGCCTCGGCCTCGATCGCGGCGCCGTCGCCGACGGCGTCCGAGGCTTTGGTCACAACCTCGCCGTCGACCTTGACGAGTCCTGCCCCGATCGCCGCCTGGGCGCGGGCGCGGCTCTGGAAAAAACCTCGTTCGACGAGGACGATGTCGGCGCGTCGGCGCATGGGAGAATTCGGGCTCATGGGATGGGTGATGGTGTACTCCGGTTTCGCGTCCGGCCAAACTGCCGAATCGACGCGTGTCGGAGGGGCGGCGTCTCGCCGCCCCGGGCGCCCGACGCGCATCCCCCTTTGCTTGTCAGCGCCGCGCCAGCGCCAAGCCGACCGCGGCGCCGGCGAGCACCGCGCCGCTGAGGCGGTTGCGCGCGCCGCCGAAGCGGGCGAGCGCGCCGCGCGCGCGTCCGGCGAGCATGGCCCAGCCGCTGTCGACGATCAGCGCCGTCGCGACGAACGTCACGCTCAGGATCGCCATCTGGCGCCCGAGCGGCGCGGCGGGATCGAGGAACTGCGGCAGGAAGGCGGCATAGAAGGCGAGCGTCTTCGGGTTGGTCAGCGAGACCGCGAATCCGCATCCGAAGGTCTTGCCCGGAGAGACCGCCTGCGTCTGCGACAGGTCGTCCGCGGGCGCGACCCACGCCAGGGCGCCGAGGACGAGGAGATAGGCGACGCCGATCCAGCGCAGCGCCTCGAAGGCTCGGCCCAGGGTTCCGAGCAGCGCCCCGACGCCGAGCGAGGCGACGGCGAGTTGCACGATCATCGCCGCGCTGGTCCCGAGCACAGTGACCAGTCCGCCGCGCACGCCGAAGCGGAGGCTGTTGGCGACGATCAGCGCCACGTTCGGGCCGGGGATCAGCATCAGCGCCGTCGTCGCCGCGACAAAAGCCGTGAAAAGCGTAAGAGACATCAGAGTGCTCCGAAAGCGTTCACTATCGTCCCTGATTCCTGGCAAAAGCCAACGGATTCAGACGGCAAAGGCTCCGCACAGCTCAATTTGAGCGCCGCGCCCGTTGACGGCCGTAGCCGGTCTGTTAACCTGAGTTCATCGGAAACTTCGGCTGGGCTCGAAACAGTATGCGTGGATGGCGGACATCTGCGGTCGCGGTGGCAATGTTGATATCGTCAACAGCGAGGGCGGCGACAGAGCTTGATTTCGGCCCAGCCTTGTCAGGCGCGTTTGGAGCGGACCTGTCAGCGGGAGAAAGTCGATTTGGTTCAGTGGACAAGGCCGGGGACTTGGGGCCGTTCGCTGTCGACGAGGCCATTCTCAACGGCGGCTTCGCGGCGTCGCCGTCAGGCGCGAACCGGAATCGGTTCAGCTGGACGTTTCTTCTGATCGCGTTTGCCGGTCTGACCGCCGTCTTCGCCGGCAAGCGGTCGGGCGGTCGCGGCCTGTTCGGCGCGTGAGCCTCTTCCACACGGCTTTTCAACGCCTTGTCGTCGGATTGGGCGGCGGGCCTCGACGGCGATGCCAGGGAGGGAGCGCGTCTCGCGCGCCCGGGGCGGCGAGACGCCGCCCGTCTGGGTGACCGCGACGTCGGTGGGCGGAGGCGCATGGACCATGACGGCGACCGCCATCGCAGCGCTCGCGATCCTCTGCCTCACCTATTTCTGGACCGCGCTCGGCCGCTTTCCGGGCCTGCGGCTCGACCGCGCCGGGATTGCGCTGCTCGGCGGGGCGGCGATGATCGCCTGCGGCCCGCTGACGCTCGAAGAGGCCTTCCGCGCCATCGACGTCGACACCATCGCGCTCCTGCTCGGCATGACGATCGTGGTCGCGCACCTGAAAGTTTCCGGCGCCTTCCACGCGCTGGGCGTGCTGGCGATCGAGCACGCCCACCGGCCGTTCGCGCTGCTCGCGACGGTGACGCTGCTCGCCGGCGTCCTTTCCGCCTTCCTGGTCAACGACGCGATCTCCCTCGTCATGGCGCCGATCGTGCTCTCCGTGACGCGGGCGCTCGGGCGCAATCCGCTGCCCTACCTCGTCGCGACCGCGACCGCCTCGAACTGCGGCAGCGTGGCCACGATCACCGGCAACCCGCAGAACATGGTGATCGGCGCCTATTCCGGCATCGCCTATCCGGCCTTCGCCGCCGCGCTCGCCTCTGTCGCGGCCTTCGGCCTCGTCGCGACCGTCGTCGTCGTCTGGATCGTTTATCGCGCGGAGTTCGCGGCGAAAGGCGCATTGCAGCCGCCTCTCGTCCGGGGCCGCCTGCATGTCGGGCAAGCGGTCGAGGCGAGCCTCGTCTGCGTAGCGCCGAGCGGGCGCCGCTCACGCCTGATCGGATTGCGCTCGCGAAAAGCGCCGGCCTCGACATCCCCTGGCGCCTCTCGGCCTTCACCGCCGTGCTTTCGAATGTCGTGAGCAACGTCCCGGCGGTGCTGGCGCTGAAGCCTTTCGTCCCGGCCTTCGCCGATCCGCCGAGGGCGTGGCTCGTCGTGGCGATGCGCTCGACGCTCGCCGGCAATTTCACGCTCCTCGGCTCGGTCGCGAACCTCATCGTGGCGGAGCGGGCGCGCGCGCAGGGAACGCCGATCGGCTTCTGGGCCTATTTCAAGGTCGGCCTGCCGCTGACGCTGGCGGCGGACGCGGCGCGGCTTTCCTGGCGGTGACGCCGAGGGAGCGGAATTGTCTGCGCCGGCCGGACGTTCGGCCTCTTTGCGCGCCGGCTCGCTCAAATGGAGGGCGTCCGCTTCGGGCGCCCATGGCGGCGAGGCGCGGCCGCTCCGATTGTCTGCGACGTGCTCGAGGTTTGCGCCGCGCGGCCGACGGCGCATCGACACCGGCGATTACGTTGCGGGTTCCACCGTGTTTGATGAGGAGTCAAGATAATATATCGTAACATTGCATTTTGTTAACAAAAGTCATGATTGACTTCCCCAGCGTCATAGGATCGAATCTTATGGTTTCGAGCGCTCCTCGGTGGAGGGAAAGCGTCGGTGGCGCGCGAGAAGCCCAGATTAAGAGCCGGTTGCGCAGGGCTGGGGAGCGACTGGGGCAACGGCGAGGCTTCTTATGACAACGAGCATTCCTGTCTGGTCGGCGACAGGTATCTACACGGCCGGCGAAGACGTCACTCTGAACGGCGTCACTTATGTCGCCAACTGGTGGACCCAGGGCGCCAATCCAGCTCAAAACAACGGCGGTTCCGGCTCGGGCGAACCCTGGACCATTGTGACCTCGGGGTCAGGCGGGTCGTCCTCGAATGCGGTCCCGTCAGCGCCCGGCGGGCTCACGGCCTCGGCGACGTCGTCCACCGCGACGACTCTGAACTGGACGCCCGTCACCCCGCCGACCGGAGCGACGATCACCGACTACATCATTTACGAGAACGGGAAGGTCATCGGGACGACGACATCGACGAGCTATGCCGTGTCAGGCCTGACGGCCTCGACCGGCTACACCTTCACCGTGGCGGCGCAGGACGCCGCCGGAACGTCGGCGAAGAGCTCGGCGCTGAAGGTCGCGACCATCGGGACGGTTCCGTCGGCTCCGGGCGGTCTCACGGCCTCGTCGACGTCGTCCACTGCGACGACCCTCAGCTGGACGGCCGTGGCCCCGCCGACAGGACAGACGATCGCCGATTATGTCGTCTACGAGAACGGGAAAGTCCTCGGCACGACGACGTCGACAAGCTTCGCCGTGTCAGGCCTGACGGCCTCGACCAGCTACACCTTCACCGTGGCGGCGCAGGACGCCGCCGGGACCTCGGCGCTGAGTTCGGCGCTGAGCGTCAAGACGACCGCGGCGGCTTCGATTCCGGCGTGGTCCGCGACCGCCGTCTACACCCAGGGGATGGAGGCCCAGGAGAACAACATCGTCTACGAGGCGAACTGGTGGACCCAGAACCAGGATCCCTCGGCGAACAATGGCGGCTCTGGCTCGGGCGAGCCTTGGACCATCGTCGGCGCCGCCTCGGGTGGCACGACCGGCGGCGCGCCGACCGTCCCGGCGGGCCTCGCAGCGGCGAACACGACCTCCACCGCGACGACGCTGAGCTGGAGCGCCGCCGCAGCGCCGACCGGCCAGAAAGTCACCGGCTACGACATTTTTGAAAACGGGGCGGAAGTCGCGACGACGACCTCGACGACTTATACGGTGACCGGGCTTTCGGCGTCGACGGCCTACAAGTTCAGCGTCAGTTCGGTCGATGGGAGCGGCGCTTCGGCGCAGACTTCGGCGATCAGCGTCACGACCGCCGCCGCCGCATCGGGCGGCTCGTCGAGCGTCGTCTTCGCGCCCTATATCGACATGGGCCTGACCGCGGACGACAACCTTGTCGCCATATCCGAGGCCTCCGGCATCAAGGACTTCACGCTGGCCTTCATTCAGAGCTCGGGCGGCAATACAATCGGCTGGGGCGGGGCAGGGACGATCACTGGGGACACGCTCGCCAACGGCACGACCATCCTTCAGCAGGTGCAGGACCTGCGCGCGATCGGCGGAAACGTCATCATCTCCTTCGGCGGCTCGGCCGGAACCGACCCGGCGGTCGCGGCGACCAGCGCGTCCCAGCTCCAGGCGGAATACCAGTCGGTGATCAACCGCTACGGCGTGACGTCGCTCGACTTCGACGTCGAGGGCGCGGCGATCGCGAACACGGCGTCGATTCACCTGCGCGACCAAGCGATCGTCGGGCTCGAAGCGGCCAATCCCGGCCTTAAGATCTCGTTCACCATACCCGTGCTGCCGACCGGCCCCGATTCGAACGGCCAAGCCTTCCTGAAGGACGTCAAGACCGACGGCGTCAGCCCGAACGTCGTCAACATCATGACGATGGACTACGGCTCGTCGGTCGACAACGGCGGCGCGATGGGTCAGGACGCGATCGAGGCCGCCCAGGCGACGGCGGCGCTGATCAAATCGCTCAGTCTGAACGCGACGGTCGGCGTCACGCCGATGATTGGCGTGAACGACGTGTCGTCGGAAGTGTTCTCGCTCGCCGACGCCCAGCTTCTGTCGAATTACGCCAGCGGCGCGGGCAGCGACATCAGCCGGCTGTCGATGTGGTCGGTTGCGCGCGACAACGGCAGCGGGGCAGGGGAGACCTGGGCTTCGGCGACGTCGAGCGGCCTTGCGCAGTCGGCCTACCAGTTCTCGTCGATCTTCGAGAAGGCCTGAACGCCTCCCTTGCGCCTCGGCTCGCCCGGGGGCTCGAGGCCTTCCGGCCGTTTGTCGCCCTCGAACGCAATCGGATCGGCTCGTCGGCGTGCTGCTTTGTGCCGGGCGGTCGAACGGACCGTCCAGGTCGCGACCCGCAGGCCGCAGGCTCTTTTAAGAAAGGCCTTGTGCGGCCTGTCGTTCATGTTCAACAAGAGAAGGCCGGGCTCGATGCGCGCCCGGCGAACGGGAACGCTCAAGGCATGGACTGGGGGGCGGGAAATGGCTTCAAGACGGATCGTTGCGCTTTGCGCGTTTGTTCTCGTCATCGCGCCGGCGGGGGCGAAGGACTGGTGGGGCGAAAAGCTTCCCGGCCAGCCGACGCAGTTCATTTTCGGCTACGGGTCGCTCATCAATTCGCCTTCGCGCAATTCGACCGCCGGCGCGACGGTTCAGGCGATCCCGGTGCGCGTCTCCGCCGCCTTCGGCTATTTTCGCACCTGGAGCGACCGATCCCTCTCGGGGTTCACGGCGCTCGGCCTGCGCAAGGCGGAGCCCGGCGAAAAAGGCTCGACGATCAACGGCGTGGTTTACGCGGTCGAGGGCGAGGACATGGCGAAGTACGACGCCCGCGAGGCGGGCTATGCGCGGATCGAAGTGCCGCGCGACGAGATCGAGGCGGTTTCGTGGCAGCGGCTTCCGGAAAGCGGAAAGATCTGGGTCTATGTACCCAGCAAGCCGGACGGCGCGCCCGGCGTCGGGCTGCCGCCGCCCGACGCCAAGTATCCGCTGCTCCAATCGTATATCGACGTCGTGGTCGAGGGCGGTCTCGAATACGGCGAAGGCTTTGCGCGGGAACTGTTGGAGACGACCTACGGGTGGAGCGACTACTGGCTCAACGACCGCGAACTCTCCCGCCGTCCGTGGGTGCACGACCCGGAGTCGGCGGCCGTCGACAATCTGCTCGCCTCCGTTCCCGAGTCTGCGGACAAGCTCAAGTCCCGGCTCTTCTCCGAGCCCTATGCGATTCGATGGAGTGGGCAGGAGGCGCAGTAGCCGGCGGGCGTCTTTTCGGTTCACAGAGCCTTTCGACACGTTGTCGGCGCGCGACCCTGCATCCGGAAGGTCGCGGTCGAACCCTTGGCGCGAAGCTCGCCGGCGGGCGAGGCGTACCAGAGCCCGGAGGCGGGACGGCGGTTGTCGAGCCGCAGCGCGCCGCCCCCGACCATGACGAGTCCCGTCCCCGATTTTTCGAAGATCAGCGAGATTTTCGAGCCGTCGGCGCAGGCGAAGTTGACGTAAGGCTCGGCCAGCGCTGGCGCGGCGAACAGGGCGAGCAGAGCCGCCGCGAGCAATCTGATGGTCATCGGGAACCCCCGGCCGAACGTAGCCCATTTGAGGCGGACGCCACAAGGTTGCCTGGGACGTCGATGCGCCGGCCCGACGACGCTCCCGGCCTTCAGCGTCTACAGGCGACCAAGTTCGCTGTCGAAGTCTTTCGGAGGGGCTCTGGTGCGAACTCGGGACCTTCGGAATCAAGGTGAAGGTGGTCGAGTCCGGCGCGACCAAGACCGGCTTCGGCGGCCGGTCCGCGGACGTCCGGGACCTGTCGGGCCTGCCGGACTACGCAGGGTTCATGCAGAAGGTGAGGGCGCCGCGAGAGAAATAGACCCGGAACTCGAGCACGCCGGAAGGCGTCGCCGAAGGGATCCACGCGGCGGCCGTCGATCCGAGCGACCGGATGCGTTACCTTGCCGGGCCGGACGCCGAGCGGTTCGTTCCCTTGCGGCGGTTCCTTGGCGCGCAAGCGATGATGCGCATGATCCGGAGGTTCGCGCTGTAGGTCGCTGGCGCCCGCTTTTGCCGCGTCATGCCCTTTTGGCCAGTCGCTGACCGCGATTCCCGCCCAGGCCGGGGCGATCAGGAAGACGCCGATGGCCGCAAGCGTCGCCGGCCACCCATTGTCATGCCCCGCGAAAACGGGCATCCACAGGGGGCCGGCGCGCCAGGGCGCGCAGCGGCGAGCTGGCCCCGCTTTTGCAAAAGTGACGCCCTTTCCGCCCTCGAAATCCCTGGCGAGTCGGCCTCCGAAGGGTTGACGCGAACGCGATCAGGGCGCGACTTCGAAAACTTCGGCGGTGTAGGCTTTGCGCTTCAACTTGGCGGCCTCGGCCTTCCACGCGTCCGAACCCGTGACCTTCGCAAGGTCCGCTGGGCTCGCCCAAACCGTCGAAGTCCCGATTGCCTTGTGCTCGGCGTCGGTCCCGACGGTTACGGACTTCGCCCCGCCTTTCTTCAGGAGTTCGGCGAGCGTCGGCAGCAGGGCCGCGTTGCTCTTGAAATCTGCATCGTTCTCCGCCTCGACGATGGCGACGCGCAGGATGTCGGCCCTGGCGAGCGAAAGGGTCATGGCTCCGACAGCGGCTGCGATTCCGAGCGCCAGCGCGCTCTTGGTCAAAAACATCGATTCTCTCCTCAGTTTCCTCGTGGCGTCCGCGCATGATGTGCGGTTGGCGGACATTGCCGCTTTACCGTACAATTCGCGTGACTCTCATGCCACAATTAGGCGCGCCGATCAAATTGGCGATCCATGGCGTCGACATCTGGGGCTCGAAGGGTTTGCGCAAGGGTCGAGGGCGGGGCGCGTCCTTTCAGGGGACGCGCTCCCGCAAGGGGATGGGCGGGCGAAAGGCTGCGCCTTGCGCTCGTAACCTGGGCACAAACCGGGGCGTTGTCGTCGAGGCGGTCGTTGACCGCGCTGGCCGCGCTCGAGCCGAGCGCGGAGAAAAGAGGCGCTGCCGCCCGGGAACTTGCCCGGGTCACCCTCTCCGCCACAAGGTATCCGACAGTTCTGTCTCGGCGGCCTTCGGCGGAAGAGGGAAGCGGCCCGAAGGCCGCAGAGCGGCGGATCAGGTCTGCGGCTGGGGCTCGAGTCCGCCGGCCTCGGGCCCGAGCGGGCGCGGCTTGCCGGTCGACGGCACGGCGGCTCGCGGCGGCGCCGGCGGCTCGCGGTCGACAGCCGATTCGCGAACCGGACGAACACCCTGCAACAGGCCGACGATTTCGTCGCCGGTCAGCGTCTCGAACTCGATGAGCCCGTTTGCGAGCGCCTCGAGGTCGGCGCGCCGTTCCGTCAGGATGTGGGTCGCCGTCTCGTGCGCTTCGTGGACCAGCCGGCGAACCTCCTGGTCGATCGTCTCGGCGGTCGCCTCGGAAATGTTTTGCTGGCGGCCGAGCGAATAGCCGAGGAACACCTCGTCCTGGTTCTCGCCGTACATGACCGTGCCGAGCTTCTCCGAGAATCCGAGCCGCGTGACCATGGCGCGGGCGATCTTGGTCACCTGCTGGATATCGCCGGCGGCGCCCGAGGTCACCTTGTCCTTGCCGAACACCAGCTCCTCGGCGACCCGGCCTCCCATCGACATGGCGAGCATGGCGATGAGCTGCTCGAAGCTCTGCGAGATCTGGTCGCGTTCCGGCAGCGACTGGACCATGCCGAGCGCGCGACCGCGGGGAATGATGGTCGCCTTGTGGATGGGTGTGGAAGCGGGCATCGACACCGACACCAGCGCATGGCCCGCCTCGTGATAGGCGGTGAGGCGCTTCTCCTCCTCGGTCATGATCAGGGTCCGCCGCTCGGCGCCCATCATGATCTTGTCGCGCGAATCCTCGAACTCGGCCCTTGTGACCACGCGCTTGCCGCGACGGGCGGCGAGCAGGGCGGCTTCGTTGACGAGATTCATGAGATCGGCGCCGGAGAAGCCGGGCGTGCCGCGCGCCACGATCTTGAGGTCGACGTCGGGCGCGAGCGGCACCTTACGCACATGCACCTTGAGGATCTTCTCGCGGCCGATGAAGTCGGGATTCGAGATCACGATCTGGCGGTCGAAGCGGCCGGGACGCAGCAGCGCCGGGTCGAGCACGTCGGGCCGGTTGGTCGCGGCGATGATGATGATGCCTTCGTTCTGCTCGAAGCCGTCCATCTCGACGAGCAACTGGTTGAGGGTCTGCTCGCGCTCGTCGTTGCCGCCGCCGAGGCCGGCGCCGCGATGGCGCCCGACCGCGTCGATCTCGTCGATGAAGATGATGCACGGCGCGTTCTTCTTGGCCTGCTCGAACATGTCGCGCACGCGGCTTGCGCCGACGCCGACGAACATCTCGACAAAGTCCGAGCCGGAGATGGTGAAGAACGGAACGTTCGCTTCGCCCGCGACGGCGCGGGCGGTCAGCGTCTTGCCGGTGCCGGGCGGGCCGACCAGCAGGACGCCGCGCGGGATGCGCCCGCCGAGCTTCTGGAACTTTTGCGGATCGCGAAGGAACTCGACGACCTCCTGGAGGTCCTCTTTTGCTTCGTCGATGCCGGCGACATCCTCGAACGTCACCCGGCCCTGCGCCTCGGTCAGGAGCTTCGCCTTCGACTTGCCGAATCCCATGGCCTTGCCGGCCCCGCCCTGCATCTGGCGGGTCATGTAAATCCAGAGGCCCAGGAACAGGAGGACCGGTAGGACGCTGGAGACGATCGTCAGCAGCCAGTTGTTGCCGTCGGACGGCGGCTTGGCCGTGATCGTCACGTCCTTCTTGAACAGCGTCTGCACGAGCGACGGATCGTTGGGCGCGTAGGTCTGGAACGCGCGGCCGTCCTTCATATGCCCGGTGATCTCCGGCCCGGCGATCGTCACGTCGCGGATGCTGCCCGCGTCGGCGTCGGTGAGGAGCTGGCTGAAGGTGATTTCGCTGGACGGGGCCTTCTGTCCCGGACTCTGGAACAGAGTGACCAGCGCCAGCACGAGGAGGAATATGATCACCCACAGGGCGAAGTTTCGATAATTTGCGTTCATCGTCTTCCCGTGACGGACTAAACAGGCCCTGCTGGACCGTCCCGACGCCGTCCTAGTCGTTCATTTAAGCGCGCTGGCCCGGATTGCCAAGGGAACGGCGACCCTAACGATAGGGACAAAATCCGAGAATTGCAGCCTTTTGGCGGCGGATCGGGCGGATCGGCGAAGCGAGGTCTTGCGCCCGAGACGACGGCGCAGACTTTTGCGTCCGCATCGACGTTCGAGCGGCGACGGTCGCCATATCCGACTTCTCAACGAGAAATTGCAGAAAGTCCAATATCCGACGATGGCCTTGATACGCATCGACGCGTTTGCCGAGGGGTGGCGGGCGATCTCGCCTGAACAGGTGCGGCTTTTGCCTGATTGGGCGGCGTGACGCCGGCGAAGTCCCGCCTCTGTGGGTCGGCGATTCCGTCCAGAAACGGCGCCGGACGCAGAAGCGCGATGACCCCGAGGGCTTCACCAGGGCGATCACCATGAAGTATAAGGTGCAATTGCCCGCGCTCGCCCGGGACCTGCGTCCGGGCGAAGAGGCCGTCGTCGCGTTCGACGCCGACTGATGCGTGATCGGCGGCGTGAAGCGTGTCTCTCTTGGGAAGCAGGCGTCCAGAATCTCGGTCTCGATCCGTTTTCGTCGCAACCTTCCGTCGGTTGGAAAAGGCAATCATGCAGCTTCCGTTCGATGATATGTCTCGCCGCCGGCTCTTGCGGACCATCGCGGGCGCCGCGGCGGGCGTAGCGGGTTCGGCGAGCACAGACGACGCCTTCGCAACGGGCAAGAAGTCAAAAGCCGAAGTCGCGTACCAGGACACGCCGCATCGCATCGAACGGTGCGAAATCTGCGCCCCCTTCCTTCCCCCTGATCAGTGCCGGACTGTGGTCGGACCCGTCAGCAGGCAGGGTTGGTGCAAGGAATACGAGGGCGTCTATTAGGGGCTTGTCCGCAGATCGATCGCGGCGCCGTCGCTCAATGCAGCGCGGAGAGGATGCCGGAGAAGTCGCGTCCATGGGCGTTGGCGACGATGGAGTGGCACGCCATGCAGCTCGAGGGCGCGTCCTGGAGATAGGTCTCCAGGGTCGTGTTGACCAAGTTCTCCGCGCTCTCGCGGGCCGGGTCGTCGGCCTGATAGTTCTCGCGAGGCGTATCCCGATTCGGAGGCAGGCCCGGGAAAAAGGACCCGTCGTTCTGCGGCCCTGTCGGCAGGGGGACGGTCGGCCACTGGCTGGCGACGAGCATGTAGCGCTCCCAGACCGTGCCCTTGATTCCCGGCAAGGCCCAGTAGGCGCGGTTCATCGCCATCGTCGAGGGATGAACGGGATGGCGGCGGGAAACCTGCACAGGCTCCGGGTCGACCTTGGGCGGATGGGTCGCGCTGATCGGCAGGCTTTCCGGCGAGCCGAGCGGCAGCAGACGCCGGTCGGGCTGGGTTGCGTCATAATAGGAATAGGGCGCTCCGGTGTCGCGGGCGTCGGGTTCGCGCGCCTTGCCTTCCCCCGCCGGCGGCACGTTGTCGACGTGCTCGAACGTGCTCCACAGCCACTGCGGCCGGTAACGGGTCTTGATCATGATGTGGAATCCGACGAGGCCGATATCGCTTTTCGAGCAGACGACGCGGCCGGCCGCGAGGCTCCCGGCGACGTCGACGACCTCGGCGTTTACGACGTAGAAGCGCGAGCGGACCTCCGGACCATCGGCGTCGGTCATCAGGCGCCAAGCCGCCTTGATCGCGATCGATCCGATCGGCAGGTCGGCCGGATGCGCTTCGTCGGGAAGATTTTTCAGTTCGCTCCAGCCGGCCGTCGAGATGGCGTCGTATTCGGCCCGGTTTACCCGCACCTCGTAGCGCGTGTAGGTCCGGTTCTGCGCGACGAGCGAATTCGAGAACTGTCCGAGCGTGAATCCCGGCTGATTGAACTCCGCGTAGGGAACGAAGGAGGCCACCGTCTTCGTGCGGCTGTCGACCTCGGGACCGCAGGGGTTCAGCGCAGCCTCGCCCGCCCAGGCGGCAGGCGCCGCCGGGCGACCGTCCGGCCCGGCCGGAAACAGATCGGCGCGGGACTTGAAAGTCTCCCACACCCGCGGTCCCGGATCGCCGAGGACCTTCGCGCGATCAGGCTCGCCGCGGCGAGCGGGGTCTGTCAGCGACGGCCAGTTGAGCGCGACGAACGCGCGCCATGCGAAATTGTCGAAGGCCGGAAACGGATCGGCCTTGGTCGACGCCACGTCGTCGATCCGGTCCGGCGAGACGAGCGGGACGCCATCCTCTGCGGCCGAACGCGCGAGCCCCGAAAACGTCGCGACGCCGAATGCGGCCAGGAGACAGAGACGCCGTCGGCGCCGAAGACGACCGTCCCCCCGGCCTTGGCGCGCCCCGCAGTTCGGCATCGCTCGATGCTCGCTTTCTCCCGGAAGTCAGCGACCGTTAACGCCCCAAAATCTATGGACAGATGCCGCAACCGGCGCCTTCCTGCTGCGCCGGGTCGCGGCCTGCATCAGGCGCCGCGACGGCGCCAGTCCAGACTCTTACACCCTCACTCGCGGACGACGGGACCCCGAATCTCGCCAGCCTGGAAGTTTTTCGAATGCAGGTTGAAATACCAGCGTCCGTCCTTGAGGTCCTTGGCCTGCGTGTCGTTGATCTTGGCCACGCCGTGGAAGGGGCTGGCGAGATTGCCGGGGGTTCCGACCTGGATCGGCGCGTTCTCCTCGGGCGTGAGGCCGAGATAGGAGATCGGCCCGTGGAAATGGGCGCCGATCGGCGGGCTGGAGAGACCTGTATAAGTCACAGACCACTCGAGCGTGTTGGTGTCGGTGTCGAAGACGCCGTTCATGTGGCCTTTGGCCGTGCTGGCGTTCGGCGGCACCTCGCCCAGGCCGTTCAGCGAGGCCTGGATCGGTATTTTCAGCGCAAGGGCCGGCGCGCTCGACAGGGCGAGGCCGGCGCAAGCCAGCGCCATGAGGCAAATGCGCCTCGCCCGCGCCGCCGTGAATGAGACGCCTTGTTGGCTCGTCGCTGCGGACATGGGTTCCTCCCTGAGCGATCCTGATGTTGCCACAACGCGCAACGTTGCGTCACGTAGATTCGTCTTTGGTCGGCGCACGAGCGAATCGAGCCTTTCGGCGTCAAAACACCACCCAAGCGTAGGCGAAGACGGAATTGTTGCCGGAGGCGTTGTGCGTGCCGCCGAGGAACGAGCCGTCGAAATTGTTCGTTCCGCCATAGAGATGCAGGTAGCTGGTGAATTGCAGGCCGATGCGGGCGTTCCAGGTCTTGTAGTCGTAGGGGCCGGGCGCGCCGTGGGCGAAGGGGATATAGGCGAGATCGAGAATAAGACCGTTGCCATTGGGGCTGCTGATATAGCTGTTGTTGTACGAGTTGATCTCGATCGGCGTACAGTTCTTATTGTTGCCTGACCCATAAAGGTAACAGTCGCCCGAGCCGGCGACATTGAAGTAGCCGAAGGCGAGGCTGTAGGTGTGGTCCCAAACGAAGGTGGCGTTGGCCTTGAAGCTGTTGAGTGTGTTGCTGAGGTTCGACGCGTGCTGTTCGAAATAGCTCGCGTTCAGCTTCTGCCATTCCATGATGTCGGTCAGCTTGACCGTCACGATGTACTGATCGCCATCATATTGATATTGGCTGTCGAAGCCGACGTCGAGATAGTTGTCGGTGCCGATGCCGTATTGCCGGCCCGGCGCGATCTGGCCGTACATGCCGAACGTGCCGACCATCAGATAGTGCTGGCCCCAGTGCGGCTCGAGCGCCAAGCGCCAATAGGGGGCGACGTTGGTGACCGCGTCCGATGTCGCCGGGCCGCCTAGAACCTGCGTGTTGGGAGCGTTGATCGCATAGAGCTGGCTGATCGACAGGCCCTTGTAGGCGATGAGCGCGCCGTAGAGCATGTCGTCCCAGAACCCGTAAACGCCGGCGCCGCCGACGTTTGTCGCGTAGCCGCCCTCGATGCGGGTCAGCGGCGGACCGAAGGCCGGGGCTATGGTCGAGGAGATCTGCGGCCATCCGAATTGCGGCGTCGTGTTCCAGGGATCTTCGACCGTCGGAGAGTTGTTGACGTCGATGCCCCAGATCATGTCCTGGCCGAACAGCTTCGACGTATCCGTGTAGCGGATATCGGACGAGTCCAGCCCGAAGGTTCCCCAGACGGGATCGCCGGTGAACTGGATGAACGAGCCGACGTTGCCGATCAGATGGCCCGCGATGAAGACAGACGCCTGCTGCGAGGTGATGTTGTTGTTCGTGTGCAGACCGGGGGCCGGCGGGACGTCCTGCGCCGCCTTCGTGTTCGTGAAGCCGCCCTGGTAAAAGCCGGCGAGCGGCGGACCCTGCCAGTCGCCGCCTTGCAGCGAGTAGCCGCCGATCTTGAAGCGGCGTCCGAAGGGCGTCAGCTCGGGGAGAGCGGTGTGACAGGAGGCGCAAGGCTGGCCGGTCTGGCGCGCGAAGGCCGGCAAGGCCTCCGCTGGGCCGGCTGAGAGCGCGAGGAACGCCGCGCCGCCTGCGGTTGCGCCGATCGAGGCCGCAACCATGGCGGCGAGCTTTCGTCCCTCGGGCTTCGTTAAGGATTTGCCCGCCTGGATCGTCGTCGCCGCCATTCCGCCCACCCTCGTCCCCGCGCCGCCCCGCAATCAACGGGGCGGCGTCCTTGAAACCTCATCTGGACCGCAGCGTCAGGCCTTCTTGACCCACAGCGGGCAATAGCCGGTCGGCACGATCGTCCCCTCGACGTTCTTGCAGGAACTCGGCGCGACGAAGAAGTTACACAGGCTGCACTGCTTGCCGTCCTTGGGAGTCTGCTGATAACGCACCGCGGCTTGCGTCAACTTTGCTGCCTCGGCGCCGGTTGTGCTGAGCGCGACGAGTGGCAGGGCGCCTGCGGCGCCGATGAGAAGCGTGCGGCGGCTTACCGCGCCAGCCTTGGCGAGATCTTTCATAACGTCTCCCTCCCTTGACGCCACGCTCGGCGCGGCGCCGTTTGTTTATCGTTCTATGCTGCTAATTATCATTCAGCATTTCATCTGCGCCGTGAGCCCGATCTGGACTCTCTAACGCCGACGCTCTACACTTCGCATATTGTCATCGCCACTTGACCTCGATCAACCCGTAAAGCCTGCGACCAAACAGCGCAGCCCCTCTTTGACGTGGATTTGCCACAAAAGGTCGTCGTTCCCGAACGAAACTGTCGAGGGTTCGCATGAGACGTCGGGGCGCGAACGATCGGGCGAAAGGGCGAGCGCAACGCTCCGACGGCGGCGCAAGAGTCAGCGTCCCTCGAGGCGCCGCAGACCTCGGTCGACCGGCGCGGCGGATGTCCCTCGTGCGCGTCGCGGCGTCCATCCCGAACATTGGCGATCCGTAATCGGAACAACGCAAATCCGGCGCGTTGGGGCGCGATTTCGTCCGGCGTCGCGAAGGGACAGGCGCCCGGCCCGTGTCCTGCGAGAATCGAAAATTCGGAGACCCTGATGAAGCTGTTCAGCGCCTTGACCATTCTCGCCGTCGCCGCCGCCGGCCCCGCCTTCGCCGAAGGCAAGTGCGCGACCGGGCCGAAATCCAAGTGGCAGCCGAAATCCGCCCTCGAGCAGCAGTTGCAGGCCGACGGCTACAAGGTCCGCCAGATCAAGGTCGAGGGCGGCTGCTACGAAGTCTACGCGACGGACAAGGCCGGCAAGCGCGCCAACATGGCCTACAACGCCGAGACGCTGGAGAAGCTCGACAACGCCGAAGCCGGCGAGAAGTGAGGACGCCGAGCGGCCTCTCGGCCATGGTCCGCGTCTGGGATCCGTTTGTCCGGATCTTCCACTGGGCTCTTGCCGCGAGCTTCGCGGTCGCCTGGGCGAGTTCCGAGAATTCGGAGCGCGTGCACGACGTCGCCGGCTACGCCGCCGGCGGCCTCGTGGCCCTGCGAATCGTCTGGGGCTTCGTCGGCTCGCGCTACGCGCGTTTCCGGCAATTCGTGCGGTCGCCCGGGACGGTGATCGACTACCTTCGCGCGATCGGGAACGGCTCCGAGCGCCGGTACATCGGCCACAACCCGGCGGGCGGGGCGATGATCCTCGTTCTGCTCGCCGCGATGGCGGCGACGGCGGCGAGCGGGTCGCTGCTGACGACCGACGCGTTCTGGGGCTCGGAAGCCATGCAGCGGGTCCATTCGCTGCTCGCCTGGGGCGTGGTTGTTCTGGTGGCCGCACATCTCGGCGGGGTGGCGCTCGCGAGCCTGCGCCATCGCGAAAATCTGGTCCGGGCCATGGTCTTCGGCGTGAAACGGCCCGCCGGCCCGGGCGACGTGGCCTGATGACCGGGGAGAACTCTGGAGGGGCTTCATGAGGGCAACGATCGAGGACGGGGCGCCGTTCTTCTTTGCGACCGAGCAGCCGCCGACGGCGGCTGCGATCGACGACGACATCTATCTCACCGTCACGACCGCAGTCCCGGATTGCCCCGGCAGGGTCGAATCGATCGACATCATTCTGTCGGTCGAGTACGCCAAGCAGGCGATCGACCAGCTTTCGACCGCGGTGATCGCGGCGCGGCGCAACCAAGCGTGCTGAATTCGGACCGGCTCACGCCTCCTCGGCCGCGGTCGCGAGCGTCACCCTGAGGCCGGGGCGATTGTCCGAAGCCCGGCATTCGAGGCTGTGAAGGTCGGCGATGGCGGCGACGAGCGCGAGGCCGAGCCCGCTGCCCGGCGTGCGTTCCGTGTCGCCCGATCGATAAAAGCGCCGGAAGATCGCCGCCATCTCGCCCGGCCCGACGCCGGGCCCGTCGTCGCCGACCGACAGTTGGACGCCGGCCGGGATCGGCTCGCCGCCGACCTCGATGCGGACGCCCGCGGGCGTATGACGCAAGGCGTTGTCGATCAGGTTGGCGATCATCTGGACGAGCAGCTCCTTGTCCCCGGACATCGGCAGCGGCGCTTCGAATCGCGCCACGAGCGTCTTGCCTTCGTCCTCGGCCGCCGGCGCGAAAGCGTCGACCACCTCGCGCGCCACGTCGGCGAGATCGAGCGGCCGGAACGCGGCGCGCCGGGCGCCGGCCTCGACCTGACCGATGCGGAGCAGGGCGCCGAACGTCTCGAGCACGCCCTCGACGTCGGCGATCGCCGCCGTGATCGCGACGCGGGCGGCGTCGGAAGAAGGATCGTCCCGGGCCGCTTCGAGGCGGCGCAGAACGCCGGCGAGCGGTTTGCGCAGGTCGTGGGCGATATCGGCGCTGACCTGCTTGTTCGCCAGCAAGAGCTTCTCGATCCGGTCGAACAGGCGGTTGAACGTGCGCGCGAGGGCGCTGAGGTCGTCGTCGGCGCTCGTGAGGGGAATGCGCCGGCTCCAGTCGCCGTCCATCAGGCGACGCGCGGTCTGCCGCATCGCATCGATCCGGCCGAGGAACTGTGCGCTGAGCCAGAGGCCGCCGAGGGTTCCGAGCGCCAGCGTGGCCGCGACCGCCCAGCCGAACGCCGTCAGGACCCCGCGCAGGATGTCGTCCGAACGGCGGCGTTCGTCGCCGACGACGAGGAGAGACCCGTCGGAAAGCCGCGTGACCAGGGAGCGGACGACCTCCGGTTTGCCTTCGGGCGCCTCGTCGCTTTCGGCCTCCGTCGCCTCGATCCATCCGGCCGCGCCGGCGCCTCCGGACGGACCGCGCAGAGTCCCGGCGAGGCGCTCGCCGTCCGGGCCGGCGAGGCCATAGGCGAAGCCCGCGCCGCTCGATCCGCGCGCTTCGATGACGGCGGCCAGCCTGTCCCGCCCGCTCTCGGCGAACGCGCCCGCGAGCGCGTTGGCCTCCTCGCGGATTCGCTCGTCGAAATCGGTCAGGATTTCATGCCGGACCGAAGCGTAAACGAAACCGCCCAGCGCCAGCGCCGACGCGGTGAACAGAGCGAGATAAACGGCGGCCAGCCGGAAGCTCGCCGTCCTAAGCAGCCGAATTCGGGGCACGAAACGTATATCCTGCGCCGCGCACGGTCTGGATCAGCGCGGGGCCGCCGCGGTCGATCTTGCCGCGCAGGCGGCTGATGTGCGTCTCGACGATGTTCGTCTTCGGATCGAAGTGGAACTCCCAGACCTGCTCGAGCAGCATCTTGCGGGTGACGAGCCGGCCTTCGCTTCGCATCAGGCATTCGAGCAGGCGGAATTCGCGCGGCTGCAGGTCGATCGTCTCGCCGCTCCGGCGCACGGTGCGGGCGACGAGATCCATTTCGAGATCGCCCGCCTCGAGCAGGGTCTGCGACGCGCCCAGCGTCGGGCGGCGCGCGAGGGCCGTCAGGCGCGCCATGAGCTCCTCGAAGGCGAACGGCTTGACGAGATAATCGTCTCCGCCGGCTTCGAGCCCGTCGACCCGGTCGTCGACGCCCGAGAGGTTGGTCAGGAAAAGCACCGGAGTCGACACGCCGTCCTTGCGCATCAACGCGACGACGCCGAGGCCGTCGAGCTCAGGCAGCATGCGGTCGAGGACGACGACATCGTATCGATCCGCGGTCGCCCGCTCATAACCCTCCCGGCCGTCGCGCGCGACGATCGGCGCATGGCCCCGAGCGACAAGGCCCGTCGAGATGAACTCGGCGGTTCCTTCGTCGTCTTCGACAACCAGAATTTTCATGATCCCGGATTAGCAGAACGAAAGCCGGAGGCAATCCGCCACGCGGAGGCGCGCGTTCAGGCGACCTGCTCACGCCGCCTTGGGCAGCCAGATCCGGCATCCGCAGTCCGGTCCGACGTCGCCCGATACGTCGATGCAGGACGAGGGCGCGACGTACAGCTTGCACGCGCCGCAGCGATGCCCGTTCACGGCGGCCGTCGTATAATGAACGCAGTCTTTGGACACTTTCACATGCGACATTTCCAGAGCCGAGGCTCGCGTCGCCAGCGCGCCGGCGCCGCCTGCGACGCAGCCGAGCAACAAGGTCCGTCGCGACACGCCGCCGCCGGAAGCGGATGAAATCGTCATTACTCTGTCCTTTCAAGCAAGGAGCGGAAATGCTCGGTTCTTTCTTCCTCCCTTCGCGGTTCGGATAACTCGGGAATCGACGCCGGTCAACCGGCGTCCCGGAAATCGATGCGTCCATGGGCGATCGGTGTTCGCCGCGTCGCAGGCGGCCTCTGCGCGGGGCGAAGGCAGGTCGCCCGCAGCCCTCGACGATTCTCGGAACCCGCTCTTGCTAAAGCCTTCGCACTGCGAGAGAACTCGGGTCGTGGGCCGCAGCCGCCGGCGCGGGGTCTCGGCGCCGGGGTGGCGGTCCCTCGTCTCGGAGCCGAGAGCGCCAGGAGGTTCAGCATGCGCGGCGACGCCAAGGTGATCGAGTATCTGAATTCGGCGCTCCGGCACGAGCTTGCGGCGGTCAACCAGTACTGGCTGCATTACCGCATCCTCGACAACTGGGGCTACAAGGACTTTGCCAAGACGTGGCGCGCGGAGTCGATCGAGGAGATGGGTCACGCCGACAGAATTGTCGCGCGGATCTTGTTCCTCGACGGCCATCCGAATATGCAATCGCTCGATCAGTTGCGCATCGGCCGGGGCGTCAAGGAGATCATCGACTGCGATCTCGCGGCCGAGATGAGCGCCCGCGCGCTCTATCTGGACGCTGCGCAATATTGCGCGAGCGTGAACGACCGCGTCACCAAGAACCTGTTCGAGGACCTGCTCGGCGACGAGGAGAAGCACATCGACTTCCTCGAAGCGCAACTGACCCTGATCGACCAGATCGGCGTGCAGCTTTACGCCCAGAAGCACGTCGGCAATCTGGAGGGCTGAGCGGCGCCGCGGGTCGGCGGCTCGCGCGCGGCGCCGGTGCGCGTCGTCCTACTCCATGCCCTTGTCGGTGAGGGTCTCGAGGAAGGCGACGAGCGCGTCGACGTCCTGGTCGCTGAGCCGAGGCCGCTGTCCCGGGCGACGATCGTAGGGGACCTCGGCGGTATTGACGTTGGCCTTGTAGCCGCCCGGCAGGTCGTTGAACTTGTCGGCCTCGCCGGTCTTCAGCCTGGGGAACCAGCGGCCCGGGTCGGTGTCGCGGGTAGCGTAGAAGGCGACGGCGTCGCGCAGGCTGGTGAAGGCCGCGTTATGGTAGTAGGCGCCGGCGACCGCGACGTTGCGCAGCGTCGGGACCTTGAAGGCGCCGCAGAGCGATTCGAGCTTGATCTCCTTCGGCAGCTTGGCCGCGAGCCCGGGCTGCTTGCAGAGGCCGAGATCAAAGGTCGACGCGTCGGCGTTGGCGGGAATCCTGGCGTTCCGCGGCGCGCCGACCGCGTCGTAGGTGAAGTCGGTGAAGATCCAGTCGGTCGGGTCCTTCGAGTCCGTCTTGCCGGCGTGACAGGCGATGCAGTTGCCTGCCTTGGGGTTGGTGAAGAGCGCGAAGCCGCGCGCCTCGATCGGGGTCAGCTTGGCTTTGCCGCGCAGGGTGTCGTCGAACTTCGAGGAGAAGGGCGCGAAGCGCTCGCTCCCTTCGTAAGCGAAGAGCGCCGCGGTCAGCTTGCCCATGGCGGCCTTGGGGTCGGCGAAGGCGTCGTCGCCGTAGACCTGGACGACGAGGTCGGCGTAGGCGCCGGCCTTCACCTTGGCCACGACCGCCTCGATCGAAGGGTTGTTCATCTCGACCGGGTCGAGCATCGGGCCGGTCGCCTGCTCGGCCATGTCGGACGCGCGCCCGTCCCAGAACTGGCCGCCCTTCGCTTCCAGCGTCTCCTTGCCGTCGTCGACGTCCTTGTAGAAGCCGAAGGCGGGCGAATAGGTCTTGTACATGAGGGTCGGCGACTTGCGACGGCCGATCCTGTCGGGCGTGCTGCCGGCCGCGATCCCCGGGATCGGCGAGCCGTTGTTCCCCTGAAACGCATGGCTCGGGACATGGCACGACTGGCAGGACAGACCGCGCGGCTCGGACAGGTTCGTGTCCTCGAAGAGGCGCTTGCCGAGCAGCTGCGCCTCGCTGAGCCCCTTCTCGCCGTCCGCGCGCGGAAGCGGCGCGGGCGTCTGGCCCCGGACGCTCGCCGTCGGAGCGCCGAGCAGAGCGACGCCGAGCGAAACGGCGATTGCGTACCTTGCGATCATGGACCTCTCCTCGAGCGGTCGAGATCAAAGTCCGCCGCGTCCGGACTAAGCCATATTTGCGCCCGCCTTCGCCGGCAATCCGGCCCGGTTCACTTTGGAATCGTTACAATTTGAAATTGTTTCCTTTTCAAAGCTCTTTCCGGCTGTCATGCCCGCGCATGCGGGCATCCAGACTCGTCGGCCGCGTCCGTTCTCTTCGCCGGCGGCGCGCTCTGCGGCATGAGGCGGCGGCGGTTGTCTGGACCCCGCGTTCGCAGGGGTGACGACGCTGGACGGTTGGCGCCGCCGCTCGCTTTCCGGCCCCCCGTATGTTAGGCCGGACCCGAATTTGGACGGCGCCTCGCGAAAACAAGCGGCCCGGCAGCGGATCGAGCCCCACGATGACGGATATCTTTCAGGAAGTCGACGAGGAGGTCCGGCGCGACAAGGCGGCGGAGTTCTGGAAGAAGTATCAGAATATCATCTTCGGCGCGGCGGTGCTGATCGTGCTCGCTTCCGCGGCCTTCCGCTACTGGGAATACCAGAAGCAGCGGGCGGAGCAGGCGGCCGGCGACCAGTTTCAGGCGGCTATCGCCGCCTTCGACGCCGGAAGGCCGACCGAAGCCTTCGGCGGCCTCGCCAAGGTCGCGGCCGACGCGCCGGGCGGCTACCGGATTCTCGCCCAGATGACGGAGGCCGGCGCCAAGGCGGCGACCGATCCCGCCGCGGCGATCTCGGCCTTTCAGGCGATCGCCGGCAATGGCTCGGTCGATCCGCTGTTCCGCGACGCGGCGAAGCTGCGCGCCGCGTTGCTTCAGCTCAACGTGCCGGGCGAGGAGGCGGCCGGGACGACCGCGCTGACCGCGCTCGCCGCCGCCGACGGCCCCTATCGCCGCCTCGCCAAGCTGACGCTCGGCGCGCTGGCGATCGGCCGGGGCGACGCCGATTCCGCCGGCAAGACGCTCGGCGACGTGCTCGCGGACCCCGAGGCGACGCCGACCGAGCGCCAACTCGCCGAGCGCTGGCTCGCCCTCGTCGCCTCGAACCGCCCCGCGAAATGACGCCAGATTGATGAGCAAGGTCGCGATCATCGGCCGGCCCAACGTCGGCAAGTCGACCCTGTTCAACCGGCTGGTCGGACGAAAGCTCGCGCTGGTCGACGATCAGCCCGGAGTCACGCGCGACCGGCGCGAGGGCGACGGGCGCCTGGCCGACCTCGCCTTCACCGTCGTCGACACCGCGGGGCTCGAGGAGGGCGACCCGGAGTCGCTCGCCGGCCGCATGCGCGCGCAGACCGAGACGGCGCTCGGCGATTGCGACGTCATCCTGTTCGTCGTCGACGCGCGCGCCGGGATCACCGCCGCCGACCGCCATTTCGCCGCCGCGGTGCGCCGCGTGGGCAAGCCGGTCATCGTCATCGCCAACAAGGCCGAGAGCGGGGCGGGGCGCGACGGCGCCTACGAGGCTTTCAGTCTAGGCCTCGGCGACCCGATCCCCTTCTCCGCCGAGCACGGCGAGGGCCTCGGCGACCTCTACGACGCGCTCGTCGAGACGCTGCCCCCGTCCGCCCGCCTCGACCCGGACGAGGAGGACGAGCGCGAGCCGCTCGCGCTCGGCGAGGAGGAGGACGGCAGCGAGCTCGACACGACCAAGCCGCTGCGCATCGCCGTGCTCGGCCGCCCCAACGCCGGCAAGTCGACGCTGCTCAACCGCATCCTCGGCGAGGACCGCCTGCTCACCGGTCCCGAGCCCGGCATCACCCGCGACTCGATCGCGATCGAGACCGAGTGGCGCGGGCGCAAGCTGAAGCTCTTCGACACCGCGGGCCTGAGGCGCCGGGCGCGGGTGATCGAGAAGGTCGAGAAGCTCGCCGTCGCCGACGCCCTGCGGGCGGTGCGCTTCGCCGAGGTCGTCGTCCTGCTGCTCGACGCGACGATCCCGTTCGAGAAGCAGGACCTGTCGCTCGCCGACCTCGTCGAGCGCGAGGGCCGGGCGCTGGTCATCGGCCTCAACAAATGGGACCTGATCGACAACAAGTCGGACAAGGCGCGGGAGCTGCGCGAGGAGGCCGACCGGCTGCTGCCGCAGTTGCGCGGGACGCGCGTGATCCCCGTCGCCGGCCTCACCGGGGCGCATGTCGACAAGCTGCTCGAAGCGGTGATGGCGACGGACGAAATCTGGAACACCCGCATCTCGACCGGGCGGCTCAACCGCTGGCTCGCGCCGGTCATCGACTCGACCCCGCCGCCGGCGGTTTCCGGGCGGCGGATCAAGATCCGCTACATGACCCAGCCCAAGGCGCGGCCGCCGTTCTTCGTCCTCTTCGGCAATTCGGTCGAGCAGATTCCCGAGAGCTACAAGCGCTACCTCGTCAACGGCCTGCGCGAGACCTTCGGGCTGATCGGCGTGCCGATCCGCCTCTCGATGCGCTCCGGCGGCGCGAACCCCTACGCCCCCAAGAAGCGCCGCTGACATCGGGCGCGCGCCGCACTACAACCGTGGCGACCTCTTCGCCGCCCGAGTCCGCCATGTCCAGCCTGTCGTCCTCCCTGCCGCCGCCCACCTATCCGCCGAGCTTTCGCGAGGCGCGCGATCTCCTGCTCGCGCTCGACGACCGCTACATGGCCGCCAAAACCCTGTTCGCCTGGCCGCGGCCGGAGCGGTTCAACTGGGCGCTCGAATGGTTCGACGCGGAGCTCGCCGCCGGAGACGGCGTTGCGCGAACGGCGCTGAAGATCATCGGGGACAAGGTCGAGGTGCGCAGCTTCGGCGAGCTGGCGCGCGAATCGTCGCGGCTCGCCAACGGCCTGCGCACGATCGGAGCGCGTCGGGGCGACCGGCTCCTGATGATGCTCGGGGCGACGCCGGAACTGTGGGTGACGATGCTGGCGGCGATGAAGCTCGGCCTCGTGCTCATGCCGGCCATGCCGCAGCTCGCGCCCGCCGACATCGCCGACCGGCTCGAACGCGGGCGGGCGAAGTTCCTCGTCGCGCATGGCGCCGACGCCGAAAAATTCTCCGAGGTCGAGGAGAAGGTCGTCCGCATCGCGGTCGGCGCCGCGCCCGAGGGCTGGCGCCCGTTCGCTTCGTTGATGAGCCCGAACGCGCGTTTCGCGCCGGACGGGCCGACGCGCGCCGACGATCCGATGCTGCTCTACTTCACCTCGGGCACCACGGCGCGCTCGAAGCTCGTGGTCCACAGCCATGCGAGCTATCCGATCGGGCATCTGTCGACCATGTTCGGACTCGGCCTCAAGCCCGGCGACATCCATCTCAACATCTCCTCCCCGGGCTGGGCGAAGCACGCGTGGTCGAGCGTGTTCGCGCCCTGGAACGCCGGGGCGACGGTCGTCGCGCTCGCCAAGCGCTTCGAGCCGCGCATGGCGCTCGATGCGCTCGTCGCCCACGGCGTCACCACCTTCTGCGCGCCCCCGACCGTGTGGCGCATGCTGATCCAGGAGGACCTGAGGGCGTGGAAGGTTCGCCTGCGCGAGATCATGTCCTCGGGCGAGCCGCTGAACCCGGAGGTGATCGAGCAGGTGCGGCGCGCCTGGGGCCTGACGCTGCGCGACTCCTACGGCCAGACCGAGACGACGATGCTGGTCGCCAATTCCCCGGGGGAGAAGGTGATTCCGGGCTCGATGGGCCGGCCGCTGCCCGGCTACCGCATCACGCTGCTCGACGCCGAGGGCTTCGAGAGCGACCACGGCGAGATCGCGTTGCCGCTGAGGCCCCGCCCCGCCGGCCTCATGCTCGGCTACGCCGACGACACGGGCGGGCCGGCGCCGGTCGGGGGCGCCTTCTACCGCACCGGCGACGTCGCCTCGCGCGACGCCGAAGGCTTCATCACCTACGTCGGCCGGGCCGACGACGTGTTCAAGTCGAGCGACTACCGGCTGAGCCCCTTTGAACTGGAAAGCGCGCTGATCGAGCACGACGCGGTGGCGGAGGCGGCGGTGGTGCCCGCGCCCGATCCCGTGCGCTACACCACGCCCAAGGCCTACATCGTGCTCGCCGCCGGTTTCGCGCCGGACGCCGAGACGGCGGCCTCGATCTTCGCCCACGTCCGCGAGCGCCTGTCGCCCTACAAGCGCGTGCGCCGGATCGAGTTCGCCGAGCTGCCGAAGACCGCGTCGGGCAAAATCCGCCGGGTCGATCTGCGCGGCCGCGAGACGGCGCTTGCGGACAAGGGCGAGCGGGCGGCGGCGGAGTTCCGGATCGAGGACTTTCCGGAGGGATGAGGCGGGCGCCCGGAGGAGGAGTCGATGGCCCTGGTCGCTCTGATCGTCTGCGCGCTCGTCTTGTGGGCGGCGTGCGGCGGCGTTTACGCCATGGGCCGCGACGTGTGGCCGAGCGAAATGCCGGAGGCGGTCCGCCTCTCGGCCGCGCCGGCGATCGCCGTTGCGGTGACGCTCGCCCACGAGATCGTCGTGCCCGACTTCGGCGTGCTTGCGCGCGCCGCGGCGTTCGCCGCGCTCGTCGCCGCGCTCGACGCGTTCGCGCTCGCCCCGCTGGTCGACGGCGGCCGCGCGCTTCTCCGCAGCGCGGTCGGCTTCTGGCTGCCGCTGGCGGCGATCTTTGTCGCGACCGCCTTGACGGGCCTCTATGGGCCGATGTGAACGCTTTCAGCCTCCGCTTGCCCCGGTCGCCGCCGCGGGGATAAGACGCGACGGTAACGCACAGCCGGCCAGCGAGGACCCATGTTCACCGGAATTGTCAGCGACGTCGGCGAAGTCCTCGACATGGAGAATTTTGGCGAGCGGCGCCGGATGACGATCGCGAGCCGCTTCGACCCGGCCTCGATCATGGTCGGCGCCTCGATCGCCAACGCCGGGGTCTGCCTCACCGTGGTCGAGGCCGCGCGGCGGGACGGCGGCGCGCGGCTCGTGTTCGACGTCGGGGCGGAGACGCTCGCGGTGACGACGCTCGGCCGCTGGGACAGGGGGACGAAGGTCAATCTCGAGCGTTCGCTGCGGGTCGGCGACGAGCTCGGCGGGCACATGGTCAGCGGCCATGTCGATGGCCTCGCCGAGATCGTCGCGCGCCGCGACTTCGACGCCATGGCGCATTTCCGCTTCCGCTGCCCCCCGGCGCTCGCGAAATTCATCGCCGTCAAGGGATCCGTCGCCTTGGACGGGACGTCGCTGACGGTCAACGCGGTCGAGGGCGACGAATTCGAGGTCCTGCTCATCCCGCACACGCTCGAGGTCACGACCTGGGGCGCGCGCAAGGCTGGCGACACCGTCAACATCGAGGTCGACCAGATGGCCCGCTACGCGGCGCGGCTGATCGAGGCGGGGCAGAGCGGTCCTACCTCTCCGGCGTGACGCGAAGGCGGCGCGAGGCGTCTTCACCGGCTGCCTGCAATCCGTAAGTCGATCCTTGCGGTTCGCGCGCCGCCGGGGCGCCGATCACTTCGGCCTCAGCTCGACCCCGACGCCCCTGTTGACGAATGCGAGAGTGTAGGCCTTCCGGTAGTCGGTCCTGGCGTCGACCACGCCGATGGCCGCCATCTTGTCGAAAAAATCCTTCCAGCGCGCGTCGGTCATCGCGCCGATCCCGAGCGTGAGGGTATCGCCGGAATCGACGACGCCGCGATCCTTCAACGTGGCGATCGAGAAGGCGATCTGGTCGTCGGAGATGTCGGGATTGTCCTTCTTGATCGCCGCGTTGCCCTTGGCGCTGTCGCCGTAGAGGTAGTGATACCAGCCGATGGCGGAAGCGTCGACGAAGCGCTGCACGAGATCGGGCGACTTGGCGACGACCTCCGCGCGGGTGACGATCAGGGTCGCGTAGGTCGAATAGCCATGGTCGGCCAGCAGGAAGACGTTGGGCTTGAAGCCGCCCTGGCGCGCGATCTCGAACGGCTCGGCGGTCACGTAGCCCTGCTGGATCGACTGCTTGTTGGCGATGAACGGGGCGGAGTTGAAATTGTAGGGCCTGACGGCCTCGTCCCTGAAGCCGTAGGCGAGCCTGAGCCAAGCGTAGAAGGTGTTGATGGCGCCGGCGCCGAGATAGACGGGCTTGGCGTTGGGCAGGTCCTCCCATCGGTCGAGCCCGACGCCCGGATGGGACATGAGGATCTGCGGGCTCTTCTGGAACTCGGCGGCCACCGCGATCAGCGGCAGCTTGCTCTCGGCCGAGAGGAAATTGCCGATCATGTCGCCGCCCATGAAGAAATCGAGCTTGCCGAAGAGGAGCAGCAAGCCGCCGTTCGCCTGCGGGCCGCCGGGCACGATGGTCACGTCGAGCCCGTATTGTTCGTAAGTCCCGTCGGCCGCGGCCTGATAGAAGCCGCCGGCGGCCGGATCGGCCAGCCAGTTGGTGCCGAACCGCACCCTGTCGAGGGCGAGGGCGGGGGCCGTCAGCGCCAGCAGGCCGAGGAAGGTGGCCAGAATCCGTCGTCGCATCGCGCCCTCTCCCAGCGGCGTTCGGGGGGCGGCGTCGAGCCACCCCAGGCGCGCGCGCCGCGCGCGCTCCCAACGGCGACGATCCTGCGTTTTTTGCGCGCGGGTGGAAAGGGCTGTGTTTGGGCGGGACGGGCTTGCGAGGTCCGCGAGGCGTTTTTCAGCCGGCGCCGATGCTCGAGCGGCGTCGCGCCGCCTAATCGCCAACCGTTTGAAAAAATGGTCGGAGTGATAGGATTCGAACCTACGACCCCCTCGTCCCGAACGAGGTGCGCTACCAGACTGCGCTACACTCCGACATGGCCGCTCACCGCGGCCAGAGCGGCCTTATAGGGGCGCAGCCCGCCGCGCGCAAGCCTTCCGATGCCTTCCGAGACGGCAATCGATTGAACCAATCTTGCGGGTCGCGACGCGCGCTCCCGCCTCCCACAGCCCGTCGAAAGACGGGCGCCCCATGGGGCTGGATGGAAGGCCTGCCGCGCGGCGCAGCCGAAATCTACGCCGCCCCCGCCCGTCCGATGCGCCGGATCTCCCATTCCAGCGCCACGCCGCTCGTCTCGCGCACCCGCCGGCGCACCGCCTCGCCGAGCGCCTCGAGATCGGCGGCGGTGGCGCGGCCGCGGTTGATCAGGAAATTGCAGTGCAGGACCGAGACCTCGGCGTCGCCGACGACGAGCCCGCGGCAACCCGCCCGGTCGATCAGCTCCCAGGCCTTCATGCCCGGCGGGTTCTTGAAGGTCGAGCCGCCGGTCTTCTCGCGGATCGGTTGTGACGCTTCCCGCGCGCGGGTGATTCGCTCCATCTCGGCGAGAATCGCGTCCGGCTCGCCGGGGCGGCCCTGAAGCGTCGCGCGGGTGAAGATCACGTCCTCCGGCGCGCGGCTGTGGCGATAGGAAAAGCCCATGTCGGCGTTGGTGAAGATGCGGACGGCGCCGGAGCGGTCGACGCCGCGCGCCTCGATCAGCACGTCCTTGATCTCGCCCCCGTGCGCTCCGGCGTTCATCCGCAAGGCGCCGCCGAGCGCGCCCGGAACGCCGCGCAGGAAGGCGAGGCCGTCGACCCCCGCGGTCGCCGCGGCCTTGGCGACGAAGGCGTCGGGAGCGGCGGCGCCGGCGGCGATCCGGCAACCCTCCAGGACGTCGATCGCGTTGAAAGCCCGCCCGCCGAGGCGGACGACCACACCCTCGACGCCGCCGTCGCGCACGATCAGGTTCGAGCCGAGGCCGATCACGGTGACCGGAACGGCCGCCGGCAGCCGGCTCAGGAAGGCGGCGAGGTCGTCCTCGCCGGCCGGCGAGAACAGCGCCTCCGCCGGCCCGCCGACGCGGAACCAAGTCCAGGGCGCGAGCGGCGCGTCGTGGTCGAGGCGCCCCCGTGCGCCCTCGGCGGCGGAGCGGATCGCCGCGGCGAAATTCATCGAGACGCGGCCTCGAGCCATTCGGACAGGATCGCCCGGCCCGCCGCCGCGGTCGCCGCGCCCAGGCGCAGGGCGTCGGCGCGGAGGGCGCGCGGATCGAGGCCCGCCTTGGCAAGCTCGACCGCGTGGCCGACGAGCCAGCCTTCGAGCCGGCGCGGATCGGCCTCGACATGGAACTGAAGCGCAAGCGCCCTCGGCCCGACGCTGAACGCTTGGACCGGACACAGAGGGGTCGAGGCGAGGCGCGCCGCGCCGGCCGGCAGCTCGCACGCGTCGCCGTGCCAGTGCAGCACCGGCAGGCCTTCGAGGCGCGCGAGCGGCGAGGCGCGGCCTGCGTCGGTCAGCTCGACCGGCGCATACCCGATCTCCTTGCCCGGGCCCGGGGCGACGCGCGCGCCGAGCGCCGCCGCCATGAGCTGCGCGCCGAGGCAGACGCCGAGGATGGGCGCCTTCGCCTCGAGCCGGCGCCGAACCGCGGCGATCTCATCGACGAGAAACGGATAGGCGCCGGTCTCGTAGACCCCGATCGGCCCGCCGAGCACGATCAGAAGATCGGCCTCCCGGGCCGCGTCATCGAGGGCGTCGACGCCCGCCTCGACATAGGCGAGGTCGTAGCCACGCTCGGCGAGACTCTCGCGCCAGACGCCGGCGTCCTCGAAGGCGACGTGGCGGATTGCGATGGCCCGTTTCGACATCAGCCTTTCCCCTCAAGCGCCAGTTCGCCCGGCAGCGCGTAGGCCCATTGCGTCACCGTGCCCGCGCCGAGGAAGACGACGAGGTCGCCCGGGGCGGCGAGATCGCGCACCATCGGCGCGATGCTGGCTGGAGACGACAGCGCGAGCGTGTGGCGGTGGCCGTGGGCGCCGATGGCCGCGGCGAGGTGGGCCTTGTCCACGCCCTCGATCGGCGCTTCGCCCGCCGGATAGACATCCGCGACGAGCACGCTGTCGGCGTCGTTGAAGCAGGTGGCGAAGGCGTCGAACAGCGAGGCGAGGCGCGAGTAGCGATGCGGCTGGACGATCGCGATCACCTTGCCGGAGGTGGAGGCGCGCGCGGCCTTGAGCACCGCCGCGATCTCGACCGGGTGGTGGCCGTAATCGTCGTAGATGACGACGCCGTTCCAGTCGCCCGTGCGGGTGAAGCGCCGCTTGACGCCGCCGAAGCTCCCGATCGCCTTGCGGATGACGTCGACCGAGGCGCCGAGCTGGTGCGCGACCGCGATCGCCGCGGTGGCGTTCAGCGCATTGTGCCGGCCCGGCATCGGCAGGGCGAGATTGTCGATGTAGGTCGCGCGCCCCGTCGCCCGCTCGCGGATCAGCACGGCGAAGCGGGTGACGCCGCCGCCCATCTCGACGTCGAGCAGGCGGATGTCGGCCTGAGGGTTCTCGCCGTAGGTGAGCACCCGCCGGTCCTCGATCTTGCCGACCAGCTCCTGCACGGTCGGATGGTCGAGGCACATGACGGCGAAGCCGTAGAACGGCAGGTTTTCGATCAGCGCCAGGAACGCGTCCTTGATCGCGTCGAAGGTCTTGAAATGATCGAGGTGCTCGGGGTCGATGTTGGTGACGATCGCGACGTCCGCCGGCAGCTTGAGGAAGGTGCCGTCGCTCTCGTCGGCCTCGACCACCATCCAGTCGCCGCCGCCGAGGCGCGCGTTGGTGCCGTAGGCGTTGATGATGCCGCCGTTGATGACGGTCGGGTCGAGCCCGGCCGCGTCGAGCAGCGTCGCCACCAGCGAGGTCGTCGTCTTGCCGTGGGTGCCGGCGACCGCGACGCAGCTCTTGAGGCGCATCAGCTCGGCCAGCATCTCGGCGCGGCGGACGACCGGAATGCGCTTGGCGCGCGCCGCCGCCAACTCGGGATTGTCGCGCCGGATCGCGGTCGAGACGACCACGACCGCCGCATCGCCGATATTGGCCGCGTCATGGCCGACGAACACGGTCGCGCCGCGCTCGCGTAGGCGTTTGACGTTGGCGTTGTCGTTGGCGTCCGAGCCCTGGACGTTATGGCCGAGATTGATCAGCACCTCGGCGATGCCGGACATGCCGATGCCGCCGATGCCGACAAAATGAATGGGGCCGATTTCCTTCGGCAGTTTCATGGATCGCACGCCTCCGACAGGGGCGGCGGGCCGCCCCGATTCCCGACGCGCATGGGAATAAGGCAAGACGCGCGCTTTGGGAAATGCGGGCGGCGCAGAGCCTTCGCCGGAGCGGTCAGCGCGCCGGCGCCGCGTGACGGCCCGCCGTCTTCGCCTCGGGATTGACCAGGTCCGCGTAACCCTCGCCGCTGATCATCGCCCACAGGTTGCGCGCGGCGTGCCAGCCGATCGCGGCGGTGCCTTCCGTCGTCCAGGCGGCGACGTGCGGCGTGCAGATGACGTTCGGATAGCGGAACAGCGGGTCGTCGGGGTCCGGCGGCTCCTTGTCGAACACGTCGAGGGCGGCGCCGGCGATACGCTTTTCCTCGATCGCCGCCCGCAGCGCAGGGTAGTCGATCAGCGAACCGCGCCCGGTGTTGACGAGGAAGGCGGTCGGCTTCATCCGCTCGAAGGCGTCGCGGTTGAACATGTGCTGGTTTTCCGGGCTCGGCGCCGCGTGCAGGGTGATGAAGTCTGATTGCGCAATCAGTTCGGCAAGGCCCACCATTTCGACTCCGGGCGGCGCCTCGGCGAGGTGGGGATCGTGGCCGGCGATGCGCGCCTCCCAGCCGGCGAGGCGCTGGGCGACGCCGCGCCCGATGCGCCCCAGCCCGACGATGCCGACGGTCGCGCCGCGCAGCACCGCGGAATGGGTCAGTCCGCGCCAGCCGCCGCCCCGCATGAACGCGGGCGTCCAGGTTCCGAACTGCTTGGCGAGCGCGAGCATCATGGCGACCGCGAACTCGCTGACCGTGAAAATCTGGAAGTCGTTCGGCGTGTTGCTGACCAGAACGCCGTGCTCCGTGGCGGCGTCCAAGTCGATGCTGTCGGCGCCGATGCCGTATTTCGAGATGTAGCGCAGCTCGGGCAGGGACTCGATCACCCTCCGGCTGATCCGCGTTCCGCTCGCCCCCATGAGCGCGACGCAACCCTCGGCCCGCGCGATCAGCTCGTCCTCGGTGAAGCGCTGGAAGGGCATTTCCCACAGCGCGAAGCCGGTCCGCACTTCGAGGCCCTGCTCGCGGAGCCAGTCGATCGATTGGTCGGTCGGATCGTACCGCTCGAAGGCGAGAACCGCGCGCTTGCCGTCGACGTCGAGCCCCATCCGGTTTCCTCCCAAGACTTCTGTTCAAGCCAAAGCGTCGAGCGTCAGCACTTCGTCGCTCGCCGCCGCCTCGAGCGCGATCCGCGGGCGTCGCCTGCCGCACTTGCAAAGATGTTAGACAGATATGAGCTGCCTGACGAAAAGTTGTCAAGCGGATTTGTGGCAAGCTTTACAACATTGCCCGGCTTTGCGAGTCTCAGGCTCGAAAGACGTGAGATAGGGAGGACGACGGCCATGCGTTCTGGTTCGCCGGCAGGAGTCGCCATGGCGGGACGCCGCCATGCTTGAGGTCCGGAACGTCTCGAAGCGATTCGGGGGCACCCAGGCGCTCGGCGACGTCAGCATGAGCGTCGGCCGCGGGGAGGTCGTGGCGCTGCTCGGCGAGAACGGCGCCGGCAAATCGACGCTCATCAAGATCCTCGCCGGCGTCTACGCCGCCGACGGCGGAACGATCGCCTGGAAGGGCCAGGACACGACCCACGCGGTTCGCCGCATGCCCGTCTCCTTCATCCATCAGGACCTCGGCCTCATCGACTGGATGACGGTGACCGAGAACATCTGCCTGACCCTCGGCTATTCGCGCCGCTTCGGCCTGATCGAATGGAACTGGGCGCGGCGGCGCGCCGAGCGGGCGCTCGCCAAGCTCGGCGCCGACATCGATCCCGATCTGCGCATTCAGAGCCTCACCCGCACCGAGAAGTCGCTGGTGGCGATCGCCCGGGCGCTCGCGACCGACGCCGAGATCCTGGTCCTCGACGAACCGACCGCGAGCCTGCCCGCCGACGAGGGCGTGCGCCTGTTTGCCGCGCTGCGCCGGCTGCGCGAGCAGGGGGTCGGCATGATCTACGTCTCGCACCGCCTCGACGAAGTGTTCGAGATCGCGGACCGGATGGTCGTGCTGCGCGACGGCCGCGTCGCGGGCGAGCGGGTGGTGGCCAGCACGACGCCGCACGAGACGATCCTCTTGATCGTCGGGCGCGAGCCGTCGCAGGTGTTCGAGCGGCCGCGGGAGCGCGAGGGCGCGCCGCGGCTGACCCTGTCGAACGTCGTGTCCGGCCCGGTCGGCCCGATCGATTGCCAAGTTCACGCGGGCGAGATCGTCGGTCTCGTGGGCTTACGCGGGGCCGGGCAGGAGACGATCAGCCGCGCCCTGTTCGGCGTCGAGCCGTTGACGGGCGGCAAGATCGTCCTCGACGGCGAGACCGGCGCGATCGACTCGCCGCGGGCCGCGATGGCGCACAGCGTCAGCCTCGTCTGCGCCGACCGCGTCGGCGAGTCGATCATGCCGGGCCTTTCGGTGCGGGAGAACCTTTATATCAATCCGCTCGCCGCCGGCCGCGGGCTGCTGGCGTGGCTGTCGCCCCGCGCCGAAGGAGAGGCGTCGCGGCGGCTCGGCGAGACGGTGGGCCTGAGGCCAAACGACCCGAACCTCGCCATCGAGCTTCTCTCCGGCGGCAACCAGCAGAAGGTCGTCGTCGGGCGATGGCTGAACCTGAAATCCAGGCTCTACGTGTTCGAGGACCCGACCGCCGGCGTCGACGTCGGCGCCAAGGCGGAAATCTACCGGCTGTTCGATGTCGCGCTGAAAGAGGGCGCCGCGATCGTCATCGTCTCGACCGACTTCGAGGAGATCGCCAAGGTCTGCCATCGGGCGCTCGTTTTCGACCGCGGCAAGGTCGTCAAAGAACTCGATACCGAAGATCTCACCATCAGCAACCTCCTGGCTGCGGCCTCCGCAAATTTCCAGGGGAGCGAAGCGGTGCTCGCCGCCGAAGACTTCTGAAAGAGGCCCGACGATGCCCTCCATCAAATCCAACGCGCTCGAGCCGACGCGGCCGGAACTCGCCGCGCTCACCCGCGGTCAGGCGATCCTCCGCCTGCTGCCCGTCTACGGCCTGCCGCTCCTGACGCTGCTCTTGATCGTCGTCTTCTCGATCATGCTGCCGGACACGTTCCCGACCTGGCTGAACGTCCGGTCGATCCTGGCGGACAAGTCGATCGTCGCGCTGCTGGCGCTCGCCGCGACCCTGCCGATGATGGCCGGCCGCATCGACCTGACCGTCGGCTTCGGCATCGTGATGTGGCACATTCTGGCGATCAGCTTTCAGGTCTGGTTCGGCATGCCCTGGCCGATCGCGATCCTGCTGGTCGCCCTCTGCGCGGGCTTTGTCGGGCTGATCAACGGGCTCCTGGTCGAGGTCGCGCAGGTCGACGCCTTCGTCGCCACGCTCGGAACGGGAACGATCCTCTATTCGCTGGCCCTCTGGCACACCGGCGGCATGCAGGTCATGGGAAAAATGGCGCCGGCGTTTCTCGCGATCAACAACGCCTCGCTGTTCGGCATCCCGATTCCCGCCTTCTATGTCCTCGTCCTCGCGATCCTGCTGTGGATCGTCAGCGAACGTCTGCCGATCGGCCGGTTCATCTATGCGATCGGGGCCAACGAAAAGGCCGCTGCGCTCAACGGCATTCCGGTTCGCCGCTACGTGATCGGCGTGTTCGTCGCCTCGGGCGTGATCACCGGCCTCGCCGGCTGCGTGCTCGCCGCCAAGCTGCGCATCGGGCAGGCGAACGTCGGACTCGACTTCCTGCTGCCGGCGCTGGTGGGGGCCTTTCTCGGCTCGACGAGACGGTGCTCGACAACCAGGAGGACGGCTTCAAGCCGATCTGGATCTTCGACAACCACGTGAAGGCGAACCCGATCAGCATCTCGACCTTCCCGGCGCCGTCGGACAAAGACTACCTGAAGGTCGGCGGGCATTTCGGGCCGCACAACGTCCACGAGAACCGGCCGGGCTCGTTCGTGTCCGAGGACCTCATCTTCGCGACCTACCAGAATGCGGGCCTGCGGGTTTACGACATCCGCGACCAGTTCCGGCCCAAGGAGATCGGCGCCTTCGTTCCGCCGCCCCCGGCGAAATGGATGGACCCGCGGCCGAACCGTCCCGTCGTCCTCCACTCCGCCGACGTCTTCGTCGACAGGAACGCGCTCTGCTATGTCACCGACTTTTCCGCCGGCCTCTATATCGTCGAGTTCAAAGGCTGAGGCGCAGGTGTAAAAAAACCGGCCGATGGTCCCGGCGGCATTTGCGAAAAGGGGCGTCCGCCTAACCGTGCTCGGCTTCGGCGGCTGCGGCCGGCCACTCGGTCTTCCGGGAGTCCCCGGCCCCCGCGGGGCCGTTGAAGATGCGGATGCAGGCGTTGTCGAGATGCGCGCGCATGACCCGCCGCGCCGTCTCGCCATCCTGCGCCGCGATCGCGTCGTAGATCGCGACGTGCTCGCCCTGGATCGTCATGATGTGCTCGACCGTGCGGGTAAGCGACAGGCTGCGCGCGAGATTGATCGTGAACTCGATCGGCGTCTGGAGCTGCCGCATGACCGTTTCGAAGAAGGCGTTGCCGGAGGCGCGGGCGATCTCGACGTGGAACTCCAGATCCGGATGCATGCCGACCATGCCGCTCGCGATGGCGGCCTCGATCCGGTGAAGCGCTTCGCGCATGCGGACGAGGGCGTCCGGCGTGCGGTTCTGGGCGGCGTAAAAGGCGGCGTCGCCCTCGATCGTGGCGCGGAACTGGAAGCACATCCTGACCTGGGCGAGGCTCGTGAGGGGACCGAACGCCGTATCGCTGGACGCCGGAGGCGACGGTTCCGCGCGTTGCTGAACATAGCTCCCGGAGCCGCGGCGCGACACGATCAGCCCCTGCGATCTCAGGCGCGACAGCGCCTCGCGGATGATCGGGCGGGACACGCCGAAACGCTCCGCCAGCTCGCTTTCGGCCGGAAGCCGGGCGCCCTCTTCGAATTCTCCGGTTTCGATCAGTTTTCCGATATGCGCCGAGAGTTGATCGCCGAGCGGACCGGAGCGCGTGAGCACGACCCGTGGCGCGGGCGTCGCGGGCTCAGCGGGATCTTGCTGTCCGACAGATTTCGCCGGCATGTGTGGGGTCCCACCAGAAGCAAAGCCGAGCTGCTGCCGGTCTCGCGCCCGGCGACGATTCTTCCGGCGCGGTTGAATGACAGCTTTACATCTCCTGTCTAGGCGATTCCCCTCGGCGGGGCAAGGCTTCCGGCGCATCTGGACCGGCAAGGGACAAAAGACGCCGACGCTCTCCTGCCCCGTGAAGCGTAGCGAAACAGAGGACCAGCCGATGGCCGGGCCGGCGGCGGGGGCTCACCCTACCTTCAGCGCCGCGCGCATCGCGCAGGCGAGGCGCGTCGCCTCCCGGGCGTCCTCGAGGCTGAGCGGCGTGGGGCCGCCGTTGCGGACGGCGTCGACGAAGGCGCGGGCCTCGTGAAGGAAGGCCTCGCCGAAGCGGTCGAAGAAGTCGGTCAGGCCCGCGACCGAGCGGCGCCCGCCCGATTCCAGCGTCAGCGGAATTTTGGGAATGGCCCGGCCGACGTCGAGCGTCGCCTTGGAGCCGACGATGGTCATCGACGCCTCGTAGCCCCGGTGCGACGTGCGCGTCACATAGAAGTCCGCGATGGCGCCGCCCTTGAACGAAACCACGGCCGAGGCGGTGTCGACGTCGCCGCAGGCCTCGAGCGCCGGCGTGAGGACGCGGCTGCCCACTGCGGCGACCGAGGCGGGCTCCGCGCCGCCGAGCATCCAGCGCACGAGGTCGATGTCGTGGATGCAGCAGTCGAGGAAGATGCCGCCCGAGGTCGGCGCGAAGCGGACGAAGAACCCGCTGGGGTCGACGGGGTCTTCCGAGACGCAGCGGATGGCGAAGATCTTGCCGAGCGCGCCCGCCTCGATCATCCGCTTGGCTTCCGCGTAGGCCGGGTCGAACCGGCGCATGAAGCCGATCATCACGACCTTCTCGGGATGCTCGGCCGCGGCGGCGATGGCGCGGTCGCAATCGTCGGGGGCCAGCGCAAGCGGCTTCTCGCAGAAGACGTGCTTGCCGGCGCGGACGGACGCGATCACCTGATCGGCGTGCAGCGACGTCGGCGTCACCAGCCACACGGCGTCGAGGCCGGGATGCTCGAGAAGCTCCGGCAGACCGGAATAGGTCGCGACCCCGTTCAACGCCTTTCCGGCCCAGGCGCGCTCTTCGGGGAGCGGGCTGGCCGCGGCGACGAGCTTGGCGCCCGCGACGCGGAAGGCGAGGTTTTCCGCATGGCGGCGGCCGAGCCGGCCGAGGCCGACGATGCCGATGGAGATTGCGTCAGACAAAGGGGAACTCCTCGTTCGGAAGACGCCGAACTCCTCGTCCTGCGGCGCCGCTCCTCGAGGCGCGAGGTCGTAGCGGACGGCGCGGTCGGCGACCGCGCCTACAGGGGCGCCTTGGCCGGGACGCCGACGCCGGTGAAGAGCCACGCGTGCTGCGGCTCGTTGTAGAACTTCCAGACCCGCTGCGGGCCGGCCATGACGTTGAGATAGTAACAGTCGTAGCCGTGCAGGGTGGCGACCGGGTGATAGCCTTTCGGCACCATCACCACGTCGCCGTCCTCGATGAGCACGGCTTCGTCGAGCGAGCGGTCGTCGGTGTAGACGCGCTGGAAGCCATACCCTTGAGGCGGGTTGAAGCGGTGGTAATAGGTTTCTTCGAGATAGCTCTCGTTGGGCAGGTCGTCGCGGTCGTGCTTATGGGGCGGATAGGACGAGGTGTTGCCGCCGGGCGTGATCACCTCGACCACCAGCAGCGATTCGGCCGAGCCGTCGTCCTCGGGCATGATGTTGGTGACGTGACGGACGTTGGAGCCCCTGCCGCGCACGATCTGCGGATGCGTCCCCGGCGGGATCACCTTGGCCGGATGCCCCGAGCGGCCGGGGGCGGAGCAGACGGCGAGCTCGAGCGGGGTCGTTGCTTCGATCGCCCAACCGCCGCCAGCCGGGATGTAGGCCGCCCACGGTGGACCCTCGAACGGGCTCATGCGTTCGCCGATCGCGCCGAAATCCTTGCCGTCGATCGTGAGCTTCGCCTTGCCCGAGACCAGGACCAGACAGACCTCGCGCTCGCCCGTCTCGGCGGCGAGGCGCTCGCCGGGCTCGAGGCGATGAAGCGCGAACCCGACGTGGGTCCAGCCGGCGCTTTCCGGGGTCACCTCGGTCACGAGGCCATGCGAGGCCTTCGGCCTCACGCGCAGTTCCGACATCGCCTTCTCCTCCGACTTCGAGCTCAGTTGAACAGCCGCTGATGACGGCGGGCGGTCTCGTACTTCTCGCGCGCCTCCTCCACCTCGCGGCGCGCCGACACCTCCGGGACCGCGACGTCCCACCAGTGGCCGCCGGCTTCGGTGACGATCAGCGGATGGGTCTCGATGACGACGACCGTCGTCTTGGCGTTGGCCCTGGCCGTCTCGAGGGCGGGCTCCAGCTCGCCGATCGACGAGACCTTGACCGCGATCGCGCCCATGCTCTCGGCGTGTTTGGCGAAATCGATGTCGGGCTGCGCCACCATGGCGCAGTCTTGCCACAGATTGTTGAAGTTGGCCCCGCCGGTCTCCATCTGGAGGCGGTTGATGCAGCCGTAGCCGTGGTTGTCGAGCACGACGACGACGAGCTTCAGACCGAGGCTGACGGAGGTCGCGATCTCCGAGTTCAGCATCATGTAGGAGCCGTCGCCGACCATGACGACGACTTCGCTTTCGGGCCGGGCCATCTTGACGCCGAGGCCGCCGGCGATCTCGTAGCCCATGCAGGAGAAGCCGTATTCCATGTGATAGCCGCCGGGCTGGGTCGCGAGCCAGAGCTTGTGCAGTTCGCCGGGCAGGCCGCCGGCCGCGTTGACGACGATGGTGTTGTCGACGCCGAGGGCGCGGACGACCGCGCCGATCACCTGGGCGTCGGAGGGCAGCTCGGCGTTGGTGGCGGCGAGCGCCTTGCCCGCCGCTTCGAGCCAGGCGGCCTTCTCCTTTGCGGCGCGCTCCGCCACGGCCGGATCGGCCTTCCAGCCCCGAAGCGCCTCGGAAAGCTCCGTCAGGCCGACCTTGGCGTCTGAGATGAGGGGTTCCGCTTCGTGCTTGGCGGTGTCGTAGGGGGCGACGTTGAGCGCGAGGATCTTCAGGTCGCCCGACTTGAACAGCGCCCACGAGCCCGTGGTGAAGTCTTGCAGCCGCGTTCCGACCGCGATCAGCAGGTCGGCGTCCGCAGCGAGCGCGTTGGCGGCGGACGTTCCCGTGACGCCGATGGCGCCCAGCGCAAGCGGGCGCCTCTCGTCGATCGACGACTTGCCGGCTTGGCTGACTGCGACGGGAATCGCGTGCGTCTCGGCGAAAGCCGTCAGTTCGGCCGAGGCCCCCGAATAGAGGACGCCGCCGCCCGCGATGATCATCGGCCGCTTCGCCGCCCTGATCGTGGCGACCGCTGCGGCGAGCTCGTCGACGTCGGGACGGATGCGCCGCGCCGCCCACACCTTTTCGGCGAACAGGCTGTCCGGCCAGTCCCAGGCCTCGGTCTGCACGTCCTGGCACATCGCCAGCGTCACCGGGCCGCATTCGGCCGGATCGGTCAGCACGCTCATCGCCCGCTGGAGGGCCGGAATCAGCTGCTCGGGGCGATGGATGCGGTCGAAGTAGCGCGACACAGGGCGGAAGCAGTCGTTGGCCGACACCGTGCCGTCGGAAAAATCCTCGATCTGCTGGAGCACAGGGTCGGGCAGGCGGTTGGCGAAGACGTCACCGGGCAGCAGCAGCAGCGGCAGGCGGTCGACGTGGGCGACCGCGGCGGCTGTGACCATGTTGAGCGCGCCCGGGCCGATCGAGGTGGTGCACGCCATGAAGCGGCGGCGGAACATCGCCTTGGCGTAGGCGGTCGCCGCCAGCGCCATGCCTTGCTCGTTGTGGGCGCGCAGGGTGGCAAAGTCCTCCCGCGCCTGGTAGAGCGCCTCGCCGAGGCCGGCGACGTTGCCGTGGCCGAAGATCGCCCAGCATCCGGCGACGATGGGCAGCTTTTCGCCGTCGATCATCGTCATCTGCCGTGTCAGAAACCGCACCAGCGCCTGCGCAACCGTGAGGCGCACCGTCTTGCCGTTCATGATCCTTCCCTCCCGGCGCGCCGTTCGCCGCCGTCGAATGGTGTCCGCCGTGAGGCGTCAGGCCGCTCGCTCCTTGTCCAGCGACAGCCAGAGGTCGACGAGCGCGCCGAAGTTCGCGGCCATGGCGTCGACCGCCTCCTCGTCGCCGATCCGGCCGTCGAGCCAGCGCTCGGCCGCTTCGGCGAATATCGTTCGCCCGACCGCAAAGCCGCGAACCCGCGCCGCCGTCCGCGCCGCGGCGAAGCTCTCCTTCAGGGTCTCGATGGGCGCCTCGAGGCCGAGCAGCAGGACGCCGCGGCACCAGGGGTCGCGCGCGGCGATCACGTGGTCGATTCTCCGCCACGCCGCGACGGAGGCCTGCGGCTCGAGCTTCCACCAGTCGGGCTCGAGGCCGGCGTCGTAAAGCTCCGCGAGCGCGCGCGCGACCGTGTCCTCCTCGAGCGGGCCGGACTTGGAAGCGATGATCTCGATCAGGATTTCGCGCCCGACCGTGCGGGCGGCGTCGAAGGCGGAGACGAGCTTCTCCGTCTGCTCGCGCTTCAGGGCCGGGTCGTCGTCAGGGTGGTAGAAGCACAGCACCTTGATGCAGTGGTCGACCGGCCATTCGATCAGCCGGCTGCCGAGGTCCTGGCTGAACTCGAACCGGAGCGGACGGGACCCCGGCAGCTCGATCGGCCGCGCCACCCACAAATCCTGCCCCGCGCCCGCGGCGAACAGCGCGTCGCGCCCATATTTGTCGTCGAGAAGCATGCCGAATCCGGGGCGGCCGTCGGCGACGCGGCGCGCGGCGCGCACCGCCAGAACCTTGAAGGCGGGAATGCGCGCGACGGCCGCTTCGTCCGGGGCCAAATCCTCCAACTGGATGCGATGATCGATCGCGAGCGCCATCAGGCGCGGGTAGGTGCGGCGCCGCGTCGTCGCCCAGTGGATGTGGTTGAGCGCGGCGTCCTTGCGCAGGGCCCGCTCACGGCTGCCGTGATCGAGAAAATGCTTCAGCTCTGGCCAAGTCGGATATTCCGTCGAGCAGAGGAGGCGCGACACCGCGAACGCCCCGCAGGCGTTGGCCCAGGTCGCGCAGGTAGCGAGGGCCTCGTCTCTCAGCCAGCCCCGCAGGAAGCCGGACATGAAGGCGTCGCCGGCTCCCAGCACGTTGAACACTTCGATCGGGAATCCCCGGCCGACGATTCCGGCTTCGAGGTCGTCGGCGATCGGCCCGTCGTAGACGATGCAGCCCTCGGCGCCGCGCTTGAGCACGACGGTCGCGCCGGAAATCGCGCGGATGCCCTTCAGCGCGTCGAGCACGGAGTCGGCGCCGCCGGCGACCATGATCTCCTCTTCGGTGCCGACGATCAGGTCGCAATCGGGAAGCACGGTTTTCAGCCGCGCCGTCACCGCTTCCGACTTCACGTAGCGCTCGAAGCCCGCCGCGTGGCCGGCGAGACCCCAGAGGTTCGGCCGATAGTCGACGTCGAAGACCACCTTCCCGCCGTGGGCCTTGGCGACCGCGATCGCCTTGGCCTGAGCCGCCGCCGCGGGGGCCTTCGAAAAGTGCGTTCCCGTCACGACGATCGCATGGGCCTGCGCGACGAAGGCCTCGTCGACGTCGCTTTCGTCGAGCGCCATGTCGGCGCAGTCGGCGCGATAGAAGGTCGTCGGCGAGACGCCCTCGCTCTGCACGGCGAGCAGCACCAGCGCCGTCAGCCGGTCCTTGTCGACATGAACGCCGTCGATGGCGACGCCCTCGCGAACGAGCTGCTCGCGGATGAAGGCGCCCATCTGCTCGGGGCCGACCCGTGTGATCAGGGCCGACTTCAGCCCGAGCCGGGCCGTGCCGATGGCGATATTGGCCGGACAGCCGCCGACCGATTTGGCGAAGCTGCCGATGTCTTCGAGCCGGCTGCCGATCTGCTGGCCGTAGAGGTCGATCGAAGAGCGGCCGATGGCGATCAGGTCGAGCGTCTTTTCCATTCTCGCTGCCCGTTGTCTCGCGATTGCCGAAGGCGCCGAAAGTCGCACGGCGTCCAGTCCGATCCCCTCGAACCGGCCTCCGCTCAGTAGACGATCTCGACCTGTCGGCCTTCCTTCAGCGATTTCAGCGCCGCGTCCGCCATGACCAGCGCCTTGAAGCCGTCCTCGCCCGACGGGGTCATCGGACGCCCCGCCGCGACCGCCTCGACGAAAGCCGCGATCTCGTTGGCGTAGGCCTGGGTGTAGCGCGTCATGAAGAAGTTCATGAGCGGGTCGCGGAGATAACCGCTCGCGTTGGCCACCTCCACCGTCGTTTCGCGGAGATTTTCGGCCGAAACCATGCCCTTCGAGCCATGAACCTCGATTCGCTGGTCGTAGCCGTAGGTCGCCCGCCGAGAGTTGGAAATCTGCGCGATCTTGCCCGACTTGGTCGTCAGCACCAGCGAAGCGCTGTCGACGTCGCCCGCGGCGCCGATCGCCGGATCGACGAGATTCGAGGCGGCGGCGAACACGGCGACGGGGTCCTCGCCGAGCAGGAACGCCGCCATGTCGAAATCATGGATCGTCATGTCGCGGAACAGGCCGCCCGACCGGGCGATGTAGGCGACCGGCGGGGGGCCGGGATCGCGCGAGGTGATCGACACCATTTCCACCTCGCCGACGGCGCCGGCGTCGATCCGGGCGCGCGCCGCGCGGAAGTTGGGATCGAAGCGGCGATTGAATCCGATCATCAGCGGGGCCTTCTCCGCCCGCACGACGTCGAGGCAGCGCCGGACGCGCTCGACCGACAGGTCGATCGGCTTTTCGCAGAAGATCGCCTTTCCGGCGCGGGCCGCCTGCTCGATCATGTCGGCGTGCATGTCGGTCGGCGTGGTGATCAGCACCGCGTCGATGTCGCTGGCGTTGATGATCGCCTCGACCGAACGGACCTCCGCGCCGGACGTTCTCGCAATCGCCTGCGCCGCGTCGGGAAGGGCGTCGGCGACCGCCACGAGTTTCGCGCCGGAGGAGGCGGCCACGGCGCCGGCGTGAACCTTGCCGATGCGGCCGGCGCCCAGGAGCCCGAACTTCAACGTCATGACCTCAGCCTCCGTTTCCACCCGGCTTGCCGGCGCGCTCAGCCTCGCAGCGGCGCGATTCGACCTCGAACGGTCTTCGCCCGCCAGCCTTCTCGACCCGTTGAATTGGTTTTCCGCGCGAGCCGATGCTTGTTTGGAACTTATATTCCATTTTCCTCAGTCGTCAATAGTTTCGTTTTGCAATCGGGCGGATTTCGGCTAGGCTGCCTCTCCGCGCGCCTTTGCCTGCGGCCGGGCTCGAGAGAAACACCGATGACGGAAGCGCTCACCGACATTCCGCCGCACGCGTTCAACGAACTGCGCGACCTGATCATCGAAAAACGCGACAAGCTGCCGAGGAGGCTGGCGCAGGTCGCGGCCTACACCATCGAGTTTCCCGACGATATCGCGTTCGGAACGGTCGGCAGCATCTCCGAGCGGGCGGCCGTGCAGCCGTCGACGCTGGTGCGCTTCGCCAAGGCGCTCGGCTACAGCGGCTTCAGCGAATTGCAGGCCGTGTTCCAGCAGCGGCTGCGCGATCGGCCGAACAACTACGAGGCGCGCCTCCAGGCGTTCGACGAGCACACGTCCGGCCACTCGCCCGCCATGGCGCTGATCGACGGATTCAGCGAGGCGGCGACCCGGTCGGTCGAAAGGTTCAAGGCGCGGATCAAGCCCGAAGACCTCGACGAGGCGGCGCGGATTCTCGCCGCCGCCGACACCATCTACCTGATCGGTCTGAGGCGTTCGTACCCGATCACCGCGTATCTGAGCTATGCGCTCGGAACGCTCGGGATCAAGACGGTGCTCGCCGGCTCGCCGAGCGGGGTCGACCGGGAAATCCTGTCCTTCGCCGGGGCGCGCGACGCCGCGCTCGCGGTCAGCTTCACGCCCTACGCGCCCATGACGGTCGAATACACCCGGCAGGTCGTCGGCCAGAACACGCCGCTCGTCGCCATCACCGACAGCCCCTTCAGTCCGCTGGCGCTGAACACCAGCGTCTGGTTCGAGATCGTCGAGAGCGACTTCGAGGGTTTCCGCACGCTCGCCGCCGCGATGACCCTGGCCGCGGCGCTGGCGGTCGCGGTCGCGGAGCGACGACGCGGGGTCGGAAAACAGAATGAAAATTCTGAATTGAGCGGTCGATGAAAGTTTCCCCTCGCCCGCGAAGCGGCTGGGCGAGGGTGAGCGGACGCAAACCGCTCTCATCGCGCTCGATTCGAAAGCCGGGCAGATCGCAGCCCGCCGTTCAGGGCGACGGCAGCATCGAGTCGCGCACCAGGGCCGTGAGATCCCGATAGGCTTCGATGAACGACCGCAGCGTCCTGACGGTCGCGCCGTAGTGGTCGAATTCCGCGACCGGGAGGCCGTCCTCGTCGTAGGCGCGGCGGAAATCGGCGAATTTCCGGTAGAGGTCGTCGACGATCGCCGGGTCGACGGGGTCGTCGATGCGCGGCTTGACCTCGATGTCGGACTTGTTGAACTGCACCTGCCACTCGTAGGGAATGGTCAGGATGACGTCGCCGCCGATGAGTTGCGACCAGTGCAGGTGGTGGCGGTAGGCCGCCGCGAGCAGCCGCGCTCGGTATCCGCGCGCCTTGAAGAGACCATAGGCCTTCTTGAAGGTCGCGACGCCCGCCCAATCGAGATGGCCCGGCGTCGTGACGACGCCCTGGCGGGCGGCGATCACTTTCAGCCAGTCGTCCAGCCGACCGATCATGATCGTGCAGACGGGGCGCATGGCCGACACGTCGTGACCTTCCTTGGCGCGGCGGTCGAGGCCGCGCTCCACCGCTTCGGCCACGGCGACCGCCTGCGGCAGGGTGAAGCTGACGGTGGCGTTGATATTGACGCCGAGACGGGTCACTTCTTCGATTGCGGCGATGCCCGCGGCCGTCGCGGGGATCTTGACCTGGATGTTGGGCGCCAGTCCGTTGAAATGGACCGCCTGCTCCACGAGCGCGGAAACGTCCATGTAGTTGACCGGGTTCGTCTGCATCGACAGACGCCCCTTGAGATGGCGCTCGCGCTCGAACACCGGGAGCAGCATCTCGGCGCCGCGCAGCCCCATCTCCTCGATAAGCTTCCAGGCGATCGCGTCTTCGGCGGCCGTCGGGTTTTCGTCGATCAACTGCCGGAGCTCGCCCTTCCAGGCGTCGAATTCCTTCTTGAGCACCGCCAGAACGATCGACGGGTTGGTTGTCGCGCCGACCGCGCCGTTGCCGATCGCGTATTCCAACTCGCGCGGCGAGCAGGAGTCGTTCCAAACGTCGGTCGGCGCGCCGTGCACGGTTCGATGCAGCGGAGACGGGTTAGAGAGCGAAATGGTCACGTCAGTCCTCTCCTGGATCGTACGCCCGGTTCATCCGGCCTTTTTTCGGACCGTGTGGAAGTCATCGACACGAGCATTCCATAAGATAGCATAAATGGATTTTTTCGTCCATATCGATTTTCGAAAACGCAATCTGTCAGCCGCAGGGCGTCGCGCTCAGGCTTCGAGGCCGCTCGCGCGGTCAAAAACAGAACTTTAATTCCGAATGAAGGGGGAGGTAGAATGTTTTGGTCGAACTCGCGCCGGCCGGGACGCACGAACGAGGCGGTCCGAGCCGGCCCGTCGCGTCCGCGTCGCGAAGATGCGGGGAAGCGCGGCTGAACAGGGAGCAAGCGAATGATCCGTATCGGCGCCAACCCGATTTGCTGGTCCAACGACGACATGGTCGAGATCGGCGGCGACATTTCCCTCGATCAGTGCCTGAGCGAGGCCCGCGACATCGGCCTCGAAGGCATGGAGAAGGGCAACAAGTTTCCCAACACCGCGCCGGAGCTGAAAGCCAAGCTCGCCGAATACGGGCTCGTGTTCGTTTCCGGGTGGTATTCGACCTTCCTGCTCGAACGCGACGCGGAGGTCGAGTTCGCCGCGGGACTCGCCGAGCTGAAGCTGCGCAAGGACGCCGGCGCCGAGGTGCTGGTCACCTGCGAGTGCACGCGCACGGTGCACGGGACCAAGTCCGCGCCGCTGTCGACCCGGCCGGTGATGACCGACGCCGAATGGGCGGTCTTCCTGCCGCGCATGACCCGGTTCGCCGAGCTGGTCAAAGATTTCGGCCTCCAGGTCGTCTACCACCACCACATGGGCACGGTCGTCCAGACGCCCGAGGAGGTCGACCGCTTCATGGCCGGGACGGGCCCCGCGGTGAAGCTTTTGCTCGACACCGGCCACATCACCTGGGCCGGCGGCGACGCCGTTCGCATGGCGAAGACCTACGCCGGCCGGATCGGCCACGTCCACACCAAGGACGTGCGCCCCGCCATTGCCGCCAAGGCCCTCGCCGAAGACTGGTCGTTCCTCGATTCCGTTCTCGAGGGCGTCTACACCGTGCCCGGCGACGGCTGCATCGACTTCGCCGGCGTCTTCAAGGCGCTGCCCAACTACTCGGGATGGGTCGTGATCGAGGCCGAGCAGGACCCCGAGAAAGCTCATCCCAAGACCTACGTCACGCTCGGCTACAACAACCTGAAGCGCTTCCTCGCGGAAGCGGGGCTCGCCTGACGCTGCGCAGCGCTCCGAGCCTGCGCACATCCGCGGGTCGAGAAAAATAGAACAAGCATTTCGCGGCCGAGGCGTTCCGACGTGACGCTCCGACCCCGGAGACGCCGAGGCTCGGCCGCTGCCGCACGCGACGCCGCGCCGGGCGCCCGAGGCTCGAGGAAACGTTCGATTACCGGGAAAAGATTTGGACCGGAAAGAGAATTCCATTATTGACTTCGATTGGAACGTTTGCTACGCAAGAAACGGGCAGCCCGCCGCATCGCCGAAGGTTCGCTCAGGACCGCAGGGCGCTCGAAGGTCATCTGGTCGTCATCCTGGGAGGAGACTTGAAATGAAACGCACCCTTATCGCGCTCGCCGCCGCCACTGTGCTCGCGAGCCCCGCCTTCGCCGCCAAGATCGGCGTTTCGATGGACAAGTTCGACGACAACTTCCTGACCGTGCTGCGCAACGGCATGGCCGACTACGCCAAGACGCAGCCCGGCGTGACGGTGCAGATCGAGGACGCCAAGGACGACGTCTCCAAGCAAATCAGCCAGGTGCAGAACTTCATCGCCAACGGCGTCACCGCGATCATCGTCAATCCGGTCGACACCTCGGCGACCGCCGCCATCACCAAGGCCGCCGCCGAGGCCGGCGTGCCGCTCGTCTACGTCAACCGCGAGCCGGCCGACGTCGCGAAGCTCGGGCCGAAGGCGGCCTTCGTCGCTTCGAACGAAGTCGAGTCCGGCACGCTCGAGACCAAGGAGATCTGCAAGCTCCTCGACGGCAAGGGCAACATCCTGGTGATCTCCGGCCAGCTCTCCAATCAGGCCGCCGTGCAGCGCACCAAGGACATCCACGACGTCATCGCGACCGACCCCTGCAAGGGCATCAAGATCATCGCCGAGCAGACCGCGAACTGGGATCGCACCCAGGCGCAGAACCTGATGACCAACTGGCTGTCGAAGGGCCTCGAGTTCGACGCTGTCGTCTCCAACAACGACGAGATGGCGGTCGGCGCGATCCAGGCGATGAAGGCCGCCGGCGTCGACACCAAGAAGGCGATCGTCGGCGGCGTCGACGCGACGCAGGACGCGCTCGCCTCGATGAAGGCCGGGGACCTCAAGGTCACCGTGTTCCAGGACGCGGCCGGGCAGGGCAAGGGCGCCGTCGACGCCGCGCTCGCGCTCGCGGCCGGCAAGCCGGTCGACAAGAAGGTCTACATTCCCTTCCAGCTCGTGACCCCGGCCAACATGGACCAGTTCATCAAGAAAAACTGATCGGAGCGCCCCGCTCGCCGCATTCGGCGGGGGCGGGGCGACCCGCCGGAGGCGCGTTTCCCTCCCAGCGCGCCTCCGGGCCATTCGACGGGGGCGAAACGTGACAGGCACGGCGCTCGCTCCTCGGGAACAAGGGCGGCGCCATCAATGAAAAGGGACGGAGCGCCGTGGCGACCATCAGTCCTTCGACCGCAGAAATCGTCAGGCAGAGCGGCGTCGTGCCCGGCGCGGAATACCTGCTCGAGGTGTCGGACGTCCGCAAAGCCTTCCCCGGCGTGCTGGCGCTCGACGACGTCAGCTTCCGGCTGAAGCGAGGCCACGTTCACGCCCTGATGGGCGAGAACGGCGCCGGCAAGTCGACGCTGATGAAGATCATCGCGGGCATCTACACGCCCGATTCCGGCTCCTTCAAACTGAAGGGGCAGGAGATCAAGCTGACGTCGCCGCTCGACGCGCTTCAGTACGGCATCGCCATGATCCATCAGGAACTGAACCTGATGAACTCCATGACGGTGGCCGAAAACATCTGGATCCGCCGCGAGCCGCTGAACAGTCTCGGCTTCGTGCGCCACGAGGAGATGCGGCGGCGAACCAAGGCGCTGTTCGAGCGGCTCGACATCCCCCTCGACCCCGACGCCGAGGTGCGGGATCTCTCCGTCGCCAATCGTCAGATGATCGAGATCGCAAAGGCGGTTTCCTACGATTCCGACGTGCTCATCATGGACGAGCCGACGTCGGCGCTGACCGAGCGCGAGGTCGAGCATCTCTTCAAGATCATCCGGACGCTGAAGGCCCAGGGCAAGGGCATCATCTACATCACCCACAAGATGAATGAGCTGTTCGAGATCGCCGACGAGGTGTCGGTGTTCCGCGACGGCCGCTTCGTCGGCGAGCACGCCGCAGCCGACGTCACCCGCGACGAGATCATCCACCTGATGGTCGGGCGCGAGATCACCCAGATGTTCCCGAAGGAGACGGCGCCGATCGGCGACGTCGCGCTCTCGGTTCGCGACCTCGGCCTCGAAGGCAAGTTCCGCGGAATCTCGTTCGATCTGCGCAAGGGCGAGATTCTCGGCTTTTCCGGCCTCGTCGGCTCCGGGCGCAGCAACGTCGCCGAAACCCTGTTCGGCGTGACGCCCGCCACCTCCGGCGAGATCCTGATCGACGGCAAGCAAATCGCCATCAGGAATCCCGGCGTCGCGATGGACGCCGGCATGGCGTTTCTCACCGAGGACCGCAAGGAGAGCGGCTGCTTCCTGCTGCTCGACATCATGGCCAACATGCAGATGGCGCTCCTGCGCGAGGGCTATGCGACGGCGGGCTTCGTCAAGGAGCGCGTTATCGAAGCGCTCTGCCTACAGCAGAAGAACCGCCTCCGGATCCGCACGCCGGACCTCGAGGAGCCGATCATCAATCTCTCCGGCGGCAATCAGCAGAAGGTGCTGATCGCCCGCTGGCTGATGATCAAACCCAGGATTCTCATCCTCGACGAGCCGACCCGCGGCATCGACGTCGGCGCCAAGGCCGAGATCCACAAGCTCATCTCCGAACTCGCCGGCCAGGGCGTCGCGGTCCTGATGATCTCGTCGGAACTGCCGGAAGTGCTCGGCATGAGCGACCGCATCCTCGTCATGCACGAGGGCCGGATGACCGGAATCGTCGACCGCAAGGACGCAACCCAGGTCCGGATCATGGAACTCGCGTCGCAGTAGCGCCGCCCGTCGAAGCCCAAGGAAACAAAGACCATGGCCACCGACACTTCGACCGCCTCGTCTCCTTCCGCCGCAGAGACGCCCGCCGCCGGGCGACGGCGCCTTCCTCCGGAGCTCAGCATCCTCGGCGTCATGATCGGCATGATGCTGCTTTTCGAAGTCCTCGGCTGGCTCTTCGTCGGCCAGAGCTTCATCGCCAATCCCCTGCGCCTCAAGATCATGATCCTGCAGGAATCGGAGATCGGCATCATCGCCGTCGGCGTCACCCAGACCATCATCATCGCCGGCATCGACCTCTCGTCCGGCTCGGTCGTCGGCATGACGGCGATGATCTCGGCGAGCCTCGCGCAGGCAGCCGACGCCCCGCATGCGGTCTATCCGGCTCTCACGGGCCTCAACCCGATCTTCCCGGTGGCGGCGGGACTCCTGTGCGGACTCCTCGTCGGCGTCGTCAACGGCTGGCTGATCGCCTACACAAAAATCCCGCCGTTCATCGCGACGCTCGGCATGATGGTGTCGGCGCGCGGCGTCGCCAACTGGTACACGAACGGCCAGCCGATCGGGAACCTGACCGACTCCTTCGCCGAGATCGGCGCGGGCTGGTGGCCGGTGATCATCTTCCTCGGCGTCGCCTTCATCTTCCACATCGCGCTGCGCTACACCCGCTACGGCAAGTTCACCTACGCCATCGGCGCGAATCCGCTCGCCGCCCGGGTCTCGGGCATCAACGTCGAACGCCACACCGTGCTCGTCTACATGTTCGCGGGGCTTCTCTCGGGCCTGTGCGGCGTCGTGCACACGGCCCGCGCCATCAGCGGCCAGGCGGGCGTCGGCATGGGCTTCGAACTCGACGCGATCGCCGCCGCGGTGATCGGCGGAACCTCGCTCTCGGGCGGAGTCGGACGCATGACCGGCACCGTGATCGGCGCGATCATCCTCGGCATCCTGACCTCTGGTTTCACTTTCCTCAACGTCGACGCGCACTACCAGGAGATCATCAAGGGCGGCGTGATCATCGCCGCCGTGGTCGCCGACCAGTACCGGCAGCGCCGGCGGAAGTCGGTGTGACGCCAATGGCGGCGCGGACCGCGCCGCCCCATTCAAACCCTCTCCAACCTCTTCGACAGGAACGGCCCATGACCACCCGCGCGATCAAGTTCGGCTTCAACCACATGATTGATCCCGCGCTGACCCC
>CAIZGR010000431.1 GCA_903932535.1 uncultured Hyphomicrobiales bacterium
AAGGGCTGCTCGCCCGGCGGCAGCACGACCCCGCCCTCGAGGACGCCGCGCAGCCCCTCGACGTGCTCGGCCGGCCAATGGCTGAGGTTGAGCCGCGTCCGTTTCCGCACCCTGCCGCCGTCCCGATAGCGCTCGCGCAGCAGGACGGCGGGCGGGGAGGAGCGATTGGGGACGGTTTCGATGTACATGGCCGACGGATAGCATGAAAGCCACGTCTAATCGACTGAAATATCGCATTTATATGGCTACGTTTCTGTGCATCCAAAAGCGGAAATGCGCGCAAGCTCAGACGCTTGACGCGTCGGGAAGAAAGAAGCTCCGCCTAAGCGGGGGATGAAAGAGCATGACCGATGGCTGAAACTGGCTGACGTCTTGGCGCTGCCCCTTGATCTATCCCCTGAGTTATACGCAGAATTGGCGTATTTATCAGTGTAACGACGTAGGAGCGCCGGATGGGCCAATCTGCTGAAGTGAAACGAGACCGCATGCACCTGCGCCTGGACGCAAAGACCAAGCGCACGCTCGAGCGGGCGGCGGCCTATGAGGAAACGAGTGTGAGCGATTTCGTGCTGGCGAACGCGGTGGCGGCGGCCGAGCGGGTCATCGATTCGCATGAGAGGATCACCCTTTCGGCGCGGGATTGGGATGTCTTCTTCGACGCGCTGATCAACCCGCCCGAACCAAACGAAAAACTGAAGGAAGCCGCGCGCCGCTATCGCGAGCGCGTCGGTGGATGAGCCTTCCCTGGTCATCGAGCCTCTCGGTTCGCGCCATGATCGCGCAGCTTTCTCGTGCGGAGAACCGGCTCTCGACGGGTACCTTCAACGACAAGCCTCTCGAGATATCCGGCGGCGCGTTGCGCAGGTGTTCGTGGCGGCCGGCGGCGTGGCTCAGAAGATCGCCGGCCATTACAGTCTGAGCGCCGCAAGCTTCGAAAAGGACGAATTGCCCCCGGCCTTGGCAAAGCGGCTGCCTCATTATCCCGTGCCAGGCGCCGTGCTCGACCGTCTCGCCATCGATCGCGAGCAACAAGGGCGCGGCTTTGGCGAGATGCTGCTCCTCGATGCGATCCGCCGCGTCGTTCGGGCGAGCACGACGATCGCCTTGTACGCCGTCATCGTCGACGCCAAGAACGAACGCGCGCAGGCATTCTGCGAGCGCTATGGCTTTCGTGCCTTTGCCAGCGAGCCGCGTCGCCTCTTCCTGCCCCTGGAAACCTTCGAGAAGCTCGGCTTGTAGGCCGGCTATTGAAGGCTTTCCAAGCCCTGATCGCCACTGGCGCGTGGCGCGCGCGCCGCGGCGTCTCGACTTGCCTTCCGAGCGGCTTGCCACGTCCGACAGACACCGCCAAATGCGACACGACCGCTCCGGCGGAGAAGGGAAATCGAGAGTCGAATGTCCAGCACAAAACCGGCGGGCCTTCCCGAGCTGCCCTCTGTCGATTGGGTCCTGAGGACGCCGGCTGCGGCGGACCTCATCGAGCGCTTCGGGCGTCCGGCGTCCACGCAGGCGATCCGCGCCGCGCTGCAGGAGGCGCGCGCCGCGTTGCGGGCCGGCGGCGGCGCAGCCCCGACCGCCGAGGACGTCGCCGTCCGCAGCTTCGCCCGCCTCGACGAAGAGAGCCGCTCGACCCTGGCGCCGCTCTTCAATCTCACGGGCACCGTGCTGCACACCAATCTCGGGCGAGCCGTGTTCGCGGATGCGGCGGTCGAGGCGGCCCTCGCCGTGATGCGAGAGGCGGTCGCCCTGGAGTTCGACCTCGCGTCCGGCAAGCGCGGCGAGCGCGACGATCACGTTCGCGGGCTACTTCGCGACCTCACTGGGGCCGAGGACGCGACGGTCGTCAACAACAACGCCGCCGCGGTGCTCCTCTGCCTCAACACGCTGGCGAACGGTCGCGAAGCGATCGTGTCGCGCGGCGAGCTCATCGAGATCGGCGGCGCTTTTCGCATGCCCGACATCGTCACGCGCGCGGGCGCGAAGCTCGTCGAGGTCGGGACGACCAATCGCACCCATCCGAAGGACTACCGCGCGGCTGTGACCGCCGAGACCGGGGCGATCCTGAAGGTCCACACATCGAACTATCGCATCCAGGGGTTCACGGCAGAGGCCGGGACAGAGGAACTCGCCAGACTCGCGAAGGCGGCCGGCCTGCCGCTCGTCCACGATCTCGGGTCGGGCGTCCTCATCGACCTGTCGCGGTACGGGCTTCGCCGCGAGCCGACGGTCCGGGAGGTCGCAGCCGCCGGCGCCGATCTCGTCACCTTCTCCGGCGACAAGCTGCTCGGGGGGCCGCAAGCCGGATACATCGTCGGACGGCGTGACCTCGTCGCGGCGATCAACCGCAATCCGCTCAAGCGCGCGCTCCGGGTCGACAAGGTCCGGCTCGCGGCGATCGAGGCGACCCTGAAACTGTATCGCGATCCCGACCGTCTCGCCGATCGTCTGCCGACCCTGCGCCTGCTCGCCCGGCCGCTCGGGGACATCGAGGCCCAGGCGGCCCGCCTTCTTCCCCATGTCGCTGGCGCCCTCGGCGACGCTTTCGACGTCGAGCCCTGCGCCTGCCGAAGCCAGATCGGGTCCGGCGCGCTGCCGCTCGAAACGATCGCGAGCGCGGGGCTGGCGATCCGCCCGCGCGGCGGCGGCGGGCGATCGGTCGAGGCGCTCGCCGCGCGGCTGCGCCGCTTGCCGCGGCCGGTCGTCGGGCGGATCGACGACGGCCGTCTCCTGCTCGACCTGCGCTGCCTGGGCGACGAGGCCGGATTCGCGGCGAGCCTCGCCAGCCTCGCCGCCGCGCCGGGCGCGGCGCCGTGATCGTCGGACTCGCCGGGCACATCGACCACGGCAAGACGGCGCTGGTCAGGGCGCTGACAGGGGCCGAGGGCGACCGGCTGAAGGAGGAGAAGGCGCGCGGCGTCACCATCGACCTCGGCTTCGCCTTCATGCCCAGGTCCTCGGGTCCTGCGATCGGCTTCATCGACGTTCCCGGTCACGAGCGCTTCGTTCCCACCATGCTCGCGGGCGCGACCGGGATAGACTTCGCGCTCCTCGTCATCGCCGCCGACGACGGAGTCATGCCCCAGACCCGCGAGCATCTCGCGATCCTGGACCTCATCGGCGTCGACCGGGGTGCGGTCGCGGTCACCAAGGCGGATCTCACATCGCCCGAACGGCTGGCCGAGGCGATGGGGCAGGCGCGCGCGCTGATCGCCGGCACGGGGCTCGCGAATGCCGAAGTGCTCGCAGTTTCAGCCACAACCGGGCAGGGGGTCGAGGCGCTCCGCGCGGTTCTCGACGCAGCCGCAGGCGCAGCGCGGGACCGGTCGGAGGGGACCCGCTTCCGGCTCGCCGTCGACCGGACGTTTACGCTCGCCGGAGTCGGCGTCGTCGTCACCGGGACGGTCATCGCCGGATCGGTCGGCGTCGGCGACCGGCTGCGGATCAGCCCGAGCGGGATCGAGGCGCGTGTGCGCTCCCTGCACGCGCAGAACCAGGCGAGCGAGCGAGCGCGGGCGGGCGACCGATGCGCCCTCAACCTCGCCGGGCACGATGTCGAGAAGGCTGCGATCCGGCGCGGCGACGTCGTGCTCGATCCGTCGCTGCACGCGCCGACCGACCGGATCGATGTCCGTCTTCGGGTCTCTCCGGACGAGCCGAAGGCGATCGGGCAATGGTTCCCGGTGCGACTGCATCACGCCGCCGCGGAGGCCGGAGCGCGCGTCGTTCCGCTCGGCGACGGGCCGATCGCCCCGGGCGCGGAGGCCGACGCGCAACTCGTGCTCGACCGGCCGATCGCCGCCGCGGCGGGCGACCGCTTTGTCGTGCGCGACGTGTCGGCGAGGCGCACGATCGGCGGCGGCCGCTTCCTCGATTTGCGCCCGCCGGCGCGCAAGCGCCGTACGCCGGAACGGCGGGCGCAGCGCGCGGCGCTCGCGATCGTCGATCCGGCGGAAGCCTTCGCCGCCCTCCTGGCCGCGCCGCCGTTCTCGGCCGACCTCGCCCTCTTCGCACGCGACCGGGGTCTCGGCGCCGCGCCGATCGAGGCGCTCGGCGCGGCGCTCGATCTCGTCGTCCTCGAGGCCGACGACGCGCGGGTCGCGCTCGCGCCCGACGCCTGGCGCGCGTTCTCGGCCGCGCTGCTCGACCGCGTCGCCGCCCATCACGCCGACAATCCGGACCTTCAGGGCTTCGGCCGGGAGCAGCTTCGCCTGACTGTCGAGCCGCGGCTGCCGAAGGGGGCGTTCGCCGCCGCGTTGCAGGCTATCGCGCGCGAGGGCCAAATCGCGCTCGACGGCGCCTTCGTCCGCCTGCCCTCGCATGCGGTCCGGCTCGCCC
>CAIZGR010000432.1 GCA_903932535.1 uncultured Hyphomicrobiales bacterium
GATCTTGACCCTGTACGCGGTCGTCGACAAGGTCGCCCCGCGCCTCGCCTGGCTCTCGATGCGGCCGATCACCGGCCGCACCCACCAGCTTCGCGTCCATTGCGAGGCGATCGGCCACCCGATCGTCGGCGACCCGAAATACAACCGCAAACCCGACAACGACCCGGCCCGCAACGACCCGTTGCGCGCCGTTCCGCCGGGGATCGAGCCGAAGCTGCACCTGCTCGCCCGCCGGCTGATCCTGCCCCATCCGCGCGGCGGCGTGATCGACGTGACCGCGCCCCTGCCGGCGCACATGAAGGCGAGCTTCGACATGTTCGGCTTCGAGCCGCCCGCGCACGACCCGATCATGGACGCGCCTGACGATTAGGCGGGACGCGAATTCCATTCCTGCGACGGCGGCGCGTGTGGTAAGAAAACAGCGGCTTGGATGAAAGGGTCGCGGCGATGTCGGGACTGTTCGGCGACAGGAGACTCTCCTCCGGCGTCCTCGACGCTCGCGGGACAGCCGCGCGCAAGATGGCTATCGACAGTTTCCGGAACATCGCGGACACGACGCTCGGACCATCGGAGGCGGACGCCGCGAGGGACCGCGACGTGGACGCGATCGTCGCCTTGTTGAAAAAGGCCGACCAACCGGTCGCCGTCGTCGAGGTGGCGGAACGGCTGGGATGGGACTCCGATCGCGCCGCGCAAGCCCTTTCGTACGGCGGCGACCGCGGCCTCCTGACCTTCGTCCGGACCAGCAACCAAACGCTCGTCGGCTTGCCGGCAGCGCAGGCGGCATGAACAATGCGACGCCGCGCTTGCCGGCGCGTGAGAAATTCGGGCGCCTCGTCAGGGGCAACTGGCCGACCGCGGTCGTCATCGCCGCAGCGGCGATCGTCCTTTACCTTTCCCTCGCGCGCGGCGTTTTCGGGCTTCCGCAACTGGCGGCCATGGCGATCGGCGGCGCGGTCGGCGCGGTCGAGATCATGGGACGCTATCGTCACGCGCCCATTCGCGCCGCTTTCTCATGGAGCGGCTACGTCTATATCCTGGTGAACGTGCTTGCGGCGTGGGTCGCGTTCTATCTGCTGGGCGTGTTCGACGCCTTCCCGGCCGCGAAGGATGCGCCGGCTGCCGATGGCGATCGCCGCACAGTCGAATTGACGCTGGCCGCCGGATTCGGGGCTCTGGTTGTCCTGAGATCGGCGCTCTTCAAAGTCCGGGTCGGCGACACGGACGTGGGCATCGGGCCGGCTGCGGTGCTCGACACCATTCTGCTCATCGCCGACCGCGGCGTCGACCGCCGTGAGGCGGTGTCGCGTGCGCAGGACGTCTCCGCGCTGGTCGCGCATGTGAAGGACTACCGCATCATCGCCAACATGCTCACGAAATACAGTCTCGCCCTGATGCAGAACGTCGATGAGAAAACGAGTTCCGATCTGGGCGAAGCCGTCGGCAAGATTCTGAACGACCCGAGCATTCCGGATGCGATCAAGATGGATATCGTCGCGCTTCGGCTCGGCGTCGTCGTCGGGCCGGATGTCCTGGAGGCGGCGGTGGAGGCGCTCGGCGATCGACTGAGCGCCGGGCCGCCGGCGGGACAAGCCGGTCTCCCGCAGCCGGCGCCCAGCGTTTCGGCGTTGAAGGCGGAAATCGACGCGCAGAGGCCCGGCGCCGCATCATGACGAAATCGCAAGATCCGATGCGCGCCGCCCGGGCCAACATGCGCCCCGCCCCGGTCAGACGGTTCTACAAGGCCGTGGAGGTCCGCGAGGCCGACGGCCTGCACGCGCTGAACCTCGACGGCCGGCGCGCGCGCACGCCGGGGCGCAATCCGCTCGCCGCGAAGAGCCGCGCCGTCATGCTCGCGGCGGCGGCGGAATGGGCGCGGCAGGGCGAGACGCTCGACCCTTCCGACATGCCGGTCACCCGGCTCCTCAATTCCGCCATCGACGGCGTGGCGAAGTCCATGGACGAGACGCGGGCGGAGATCGTGCGCTACGCCGGCTCCGATCTCCTCTGCTACCGCGCCGAAAGCCCCGAGGCGCTCGCGGAGCGCCAGCGCCTCGCTTTCGATCCCGTGCTCGACTGGGCGGCCGAAACGTTTGGGGTGCGATTCGCGCTCGCGGCCGGGATCATTTCTGTCGAGCAGCCGGCCGAGGCGCTCGCGGCGATTCGGGCCGCGGTCGAAGCGGTCGACGATCCCGTTGCGCTTGCCGCCGCGAGCGTCGTCACCACCCTGACCGGGTCGGCGATTCTCGCCCTCGCCGTCGCGCGCGGGCATTTGTCGGCCGCGGAGGCGTGGCGGACCGCCCATGTCGACGAGGACTTCCAGATTGAGAAGTGGGGCGAGGACGAAGAGGCGCTGGCGCGCCGCGCGGCGCGCTGGCGGGAGATGGAGGCGGCGGCGGGCGTGCTCGGGGCCGAGCGCGGCTGATTCGATTCGTCGAAGGGCGCGCGCCACGGGCGGCGAGACGCGTCCGATTGTGTGCAAAGAGCTGTCGCGGCCAATGGTCGCAAGGCCAGCCGCGCCGACCGTTCCGGGCGCCTGTCATGCGAACGTCGCAGGCGTGCGCCGTTCCTGCGGCATCTGCAACGTGCTATTCCAAGCTCTTGACAAAGGGTTTCGGAGCCGAGAACACCGTGAAGCACATCCTCGCCCAACTCGACGCCCGGCGCGCCCGCGCACGTCTCGGCGGCGGCGAACAGCGCATCGCCTCGCAGCACGCGAAGGGCAAGCTCACGGCCCGCGAGCGCATCGAGCTCCTGCTCGACCACGATTCGTTCGAAGAGTTCGACATGTTCGTCCAGCATCGCTGCGACGACTTCGGCATGGAGGCGACCAAGATCCCGGGCGACGGCGTCGTGACCGGATGGGGCACGGTCAACGGCCGCACCGTCTACGTTTTCGCCAAGGACTTCACCGTGTTCGGCGGGTCGCTGAGCGAGACGCACGCCCAGAAGATCACCAAGATCCAGGACATGGCGGTGAAGAACCGCGCCCCCGTCATCGGCCTCTTCGACGCGGGCGGCGCCCGCATCCAGGAGGGCGTGGCGGCCCTCGGCGGCTATGGCGAAGTGTTCCAGCGCAACGTGCTGGCCTCCGGCGTCATCCCGCAGATTTCGCTGATCATGGGTCCGTGCGCGGGCGGCGACGTCTATTCGCCGGCGATGACCGATTTCATCTTCATGGTGCGCGACACCAGCTACATGTTCGTCACCGGCCCGGACGTGGTCAAGACCGTGACCAACGAGACCGTGACGGCGGAAGAGCTCGGCGGCGCGCAGGTCCACACCACCAAATCCTCGATCGCCGACCGCGCCTACGACAACGACGTCGAGGCGCTGCTGCAGATGCGCCGTCTGATCGACTTCCTGCCGGCCTCGAACCTCGAACAGCCGCCGGTGCTGCCGAGCTTCGACAGTCCCGACCGGGTCGACATGTCGCTCGACACGCTGGTGCCCGACAATCCGAACAAGCCCTACGACATCAAGGAGCTGATCCTGAAGATCGCCGACGAGGGCGACTTCTTCGAGATCCAGGAAGCGCACGCCCGGAACATGGTCACCGGCTTCATCCGGATCGAGGGCACGACGGTCGGCATCGTCGCCAACCAGCCGCTGGCGCTGGCCGGCGTGCTCGATTCCGACGCTTCGCGCAAGGGCGCGCGTTTCGTCCGCTTCTGCGACTGCTTCAACATCCCGATCGTCACCTTCGTCGACGTGCCGGGCTTCCTGCCGGGCACGGCGCAGGAATACGGCGGGCTGATCAAGCACGGCGCGAAGCTTCTGTTCGCCTTCGCCGAAGCCACCGTGCCGAAGGTGACCGTCATCACCCGCAAGGCCTTCGGCGGCGCCTACGACGTCATGTCGTCCAAGCACCTGCGCGGCGACATCAACCTCGCCTGGCCGACGGCGCAGATCGCGGTCATGGGCGCCAAGGGCGCGGTGGAGATCATCTTCCGGTCCGACATCAATGACCCGGAGAAGATCGCCGAGAAGCCGAGGGAATACGAGGACACGTTCCTCTCGCCGTTCATCGCGGCCGAGCGCGGCTACATCGACGAGGTGATCATGCCGC
>CAIZGR010000433.1 GCA_903932535.1 uncultured Hyphomicrobiales bacterium
TATTCGCGCGAGCGCCGGCTCTACCTCCCGTCGTCCGCGATTCCCGACCTCGTCAAGCAGGCGTTCATCTCCGCCGAGGACAAGAACTTCTACTCGCACGGCGGATTCGACCCGGAAGGCATCGCGCGCGCGGGATTCGTCTTTCTTCAGGGGTCGCGCCACGTCCAGGGCGCCTCGACCATCACCCAGCAGGTGGCGAAGAACTTTCTCCTGAACGCGGACCGCACCTTCGATCGCAAAATTCGTGAGATCCTGCTCAGCGTCCGAATCGAATCGGCCTACTCGAAGGAAAAGATTCTCGAGCTCTATCTCAACGAGATCTATCTCGGGCTGTCGAACTACGGCGTCGCCGCCGCGGCGCTCAACTACTTCAACAAGTCCGTGCATGAGCTATCGATCGCCGAGGTCGCCTATTTGGCGGCTCTGCCGAAGGAGCCGAGCGCCCTCAACCCGTTCCGCAATCACGACCGCGCGGTCGAGCGCCGCAACTACGTCATCGGGCGCATGGCGGAGGACGGCTACATCACTGCGGAGCAGGCGCGGCAGGCGCGCGCCGAACCGCTGAACGTCAACCCGCGCGTGCTGACGCCCAATACGATCGCGGCCGGCTTCTTCGCCGAGGAGGTGCGGCGGGAGCTGTCCGAGCGTTACGGCGAGCAGAAGCTCTACGAGGGCGGCCTTTCGGTGCGCACGACCCTCGATCCCAAGGTCCAGCTGATGGCGCGCAAGGCCCTCGTCGACGGGCTCGTCCGTTACGACGAGGCGCACGGCTGGCACGGCGCGCTCAAATCCATCGATCTGGGCCAGGACTGGGGCGTGCCGCTCGCCGACATTCCCGCTTACAGCGACATCAAGCCATGGCGGCTCGCGGTCGCCCTCGACGTCAGCGGCCCCGCGATCCGGATCGGGCTCCAGCCCGAGCACGACAAGTCCGGCGCGGTCGTTCAGGACCGCCAGACGGGCACGGTCACGCCCGACGGCTACCGCTGGACCGGCCGGGCGCCGAGGTCCCTCGTCAAGCCGGGCGACGTCTTCTATGTCGAGCCGGTCGCCGGCCGGGCGGGCGAATATCGCCTGCGCCAGATTCCCGAGGTCAGCGGAGCCTGCGTGGCGATGGACCCGTTCACCGGGCGCGTGCTGGCGATGGTCGGCGGCTTCTCGTTCGACGAATCGGAGTTCAACCGCGCGACCCAGGCGCAGCGGCAGCCCGGCTCGTCGTTCAAGCCGCTCGTCTACGCCGCGGCGCTCGACAAGGGCTACACGCCCTCCTCGCAGATTCTCGACGCGCCGGTGCAGATCGACGACGGCAGCGGCCAGCTCTGGGAGCCGGCGAACTTCGAAGGCACGTCCGGCGGCACGCATACCCTGCGGTTCGGCATCGAGCACTCGATCAACCTGATGACCGTCCGGCTCGCGCGCGACCTCGGCATGCCGCTGGTGGTCGAATACGCCAAGCGCTTCGGCATCTACGACAACCTTCCGCCGTTCCTCTCGATGTCGATCGGCGCGGGCGAGACCACGGTTCTGCGCATGGTCACCGCCTATTCGATGTTCGACAACGGCGGCAAGCGGATCAAGGCGACCCTGATCGACCGCATCCAGGACCGCTGGGGTAACACCATTTACAAGCACGATGAGCGCATCTGCGAAGGCTGCGACCAGAGGAAGTGGGAGAACCAGCCCGAGCCGACGCTGATCGACAAGCGGGAGCAGGTGATCGACCCCCTGAGCGCCTACCAGATCACCGCGATCATGGAGGGCGTGATCCAGCGCGGCACCGGCATCGCGATCAAGGAGGTCGGCAAGACGCTGGCGGGCAAGACCGGCACCACCAACGACGCTAAGGACTTGTGGTTCGTCGGCTATTCGCCGAACCTGACCTTCGGCGTGTTCATGGGCTACGACAAGCCGCGCTCGCTCGGCGACAGCGCGCAAGCCGCGCTCTACACCGCGCCGATCTTCCGCGACTTCATGAAACTGGCGCTCAAGGACACGCCCGACACGCCGTTCCGCATTCCGCCCGGCATCAAGCTCATCTCGGTCGACGTCCATTCGGGCCTGCGCAGCACCGGAGCGGGCTCCATCCTCGAGGCGTTCAAGCCCGGCACCGGTCCGCCCGACAGCTACGCCTCCGGAGGCGGAGGCGGTCGCGGAGGCGCCGCCGCCCAGGCCGCGGCCGACGGCGGGAATGACCAGTCCGTCGGATCGGGCACCGGCGGCCTCTACTGAAGGTTTCGATTTGCCTGAATCAGCCGCAGAGGCTAGACGACGGGGCTTCGCGCATCGGTTCGCGCGAAGCCCCTGGTTTTCCCAAATGGGTTTGCACCATGCGCGCGGAAGCGGAACAGTTGGTCGAAGACATCAAGCAGTCCGTGGGACTGCTGAGGAGGCATCTTTGACGTCGAGACTGCGACACGGCGGCTAGCCGAACTCAACGCCAAGTCCGAAGACCCCAACCTCTGGAACGACGCCGGCGCCGCGCAGAAGCTGATGCGCGAGCGCACGCTGCTCGAGGATCGGCTGGGCTCGCTCGCCAAGATGGAGCGCGACCTCGAGGACGCGACGACGCTGGTCGAACTCGGCGAGGCCGAGGAAGACGAAGCGACCGAGGCCGAGGGCCTCGCGGGGCTGAAGGCGCTCAAAGCCGAGGGCGAGCGCCGCCAGCTCGAGGCGCTGCTCTCGGGCGAGGCGGACGGCAATGACAGCTATGTCGAAGTCCATTCCGGCGCCGGCGGCACCGAAAGCGCCGACTGGGCGCGCATGCTGCTGCGCATGTATGTGCGCTGGGCCGAGCGGCGGAAGTTCGAGGTCGAGGTGATCGAGGAGACGGCCGGCGACGAGGCCGGCATCAAGTCCGCGACCATCATGATCAAGGGCCTGAATGCCCACGGCTGGCTCAAGACCGAATCGGGCGTGCATCGTCTGGTGCGCATCTCGCCCTTCGATTCGAACGCGCGCCGCCACACGAGCTTCGCGTCCGTCTGGGTCTATCCGGTGGTCGACGACCGCATCCAGATCGACGTCAACGAGGGCGACTGCCGCATCGACACGTACCGGGCCTCGGGGGCGGGCGGCCAGCACGTCAACAAGACCGAGTCGGCGGTGCGCATCACCCACTTGCCCTCCGGCATCGTGGTGGCCTGCCAGTCGGAGCGCTCGCAGCACAAGAACCGCGCAACGGCGTGGAATATGCTTCGCGCGAGACTCTACGAGCGCGAGCTCGAGGCGCGCGAGGCCAAGGTCAACGCCGACTCGGCCTCCAAGACCGACATCGGCTGGGGCCACCAGATCCGCTCCTACGTGCTTCAGCCCTACCAGATGGTGAAGGACCTCAGAACCGGCCACGTTTCCGGCACCCCCTCCGAAGTGCTCGACGGCGACCTCGACCCGTTCATGGAGGCTTCGCTCGCGCACAAGCTGTCGGGGCGGACGGTGGTGGTGGAGGACGTGGAGTAGGGGCGAGCGCTCCGGCGGAGGGCGCCTGGGGCGGCGAGACGCCGCCCCTCAGTTTCGCCGTCTCTCGCGGTGGCCATCTGGACGCCGTGCGCGCCGGCCGGGACGCGTCAGTGCGCGGAAAGGCCTCGAAATCCTGCATGGAGGCCGGTTTCCGCGACCGTTCCTGGGGACTCCGGCCTCCGAAAACCGCCGTCTTGCGCCCCGAAAACGCGCCTTTGAGGCCCCCTGACGTCTAGTTTTGATTCCGAAAGCGCGATGCCAAAGCGCTAGACCAAAGAATCTGACCCGCTACGGACATTTAGAAGCGATTTGACGCATTTTAGCCATATTTTGGCAAGTTCGGACAAAGGGAGAAATTCGCGCGAGACGACGGACGAGACGGATTGTAAAGGTGGCGCTGCGCTTGCTATCGGGGTCGATCGCGGATGGTCTCTCACCGCATCCGGGAGCGGGGCGAGTGGACGGCGGGCGGCATTGCGGGTCTGATCCGAGGTGACAGGATGACCCTACCGGAATTTTCGATTTTCAAAAAGAAAATGCGCTGTTCTCTTCGAGAGAAGAGCCGCCGCTGACCCCGGACGACGGCGCGCTCCGACCTTTCCATGTCGCCTGTGGCCGCCTGATCCGTGCTGAATGTAAATTCGAGAGTCTCAACTTCAAATGGATGCGAGTTCATTGATTGATAAAAAGGATGAAATTCGTCCTGAACGATCATGCGGCAACGCATAGCTTCGACACTGCGGACCATGTGAAAATGCAATTGCGAGGGGCGTTAAACGCCATTGCCCCCTTAAATTTCAAGACTTCGGGCGAATTAACGCTATGGGCGCAACGGCCGAGCCGGGGTGAGTCCGAAAAGCCACACCCGGCGCACGATCGATTGCGGCGCTACGATTTTTCGAGGCAGGGGCGCGGAGTTCCGGCTCAAGGGTGGAATGTTTCTTCCGCCCGAAGCCGTCGAGCTGATCGGCTCGCTCAGACGCGAGATCGAGGCGCTGCGGGCAGAGAATGCGGCGCTTCGGCGACGGCTGGGCCTGGACAGCTCCAACAGCTCCAAGCCGCCGTCGAGCGACGGGCTGAAGATGAAGCCTCGCGTGCTGAAGAGCTTGCGCACGCGCCGGGGCAAGCCGAGCGGAGGCGAGACAAGGCCATCGCGGCGACACGCTGCGCCAAGTCGCCGAACCCGACGCGATCGTCGAGCGCGCGGCCGAGGTCTGCGCGCATTGCCGGGCTCAGCTCCCGGCGGATTCGAAGGTCGA
>CAIZGR010000434.1 GCA_903932535.1 uncultured Hyphomicrobiales bacterium
CCTCGCCTGGGCGGGTTCGGCGCTGAAAAGCATCGCCGCCAGCGCGGCCGAGACCTTCGCCGGCGTGTTCGGCTGGCTCGCGCCGATCCTGGGCCCTGCGGCGGCCGGACCGGCGGCGGCGGCGCAGGGGACGGTGCTGGCGGTGGGCGCGTCGGTCGCCTCGGCCGACATCGGCATGTGGAGCGTGCCGTCGGACGCGCTGACGATGGTGCATCACAACGAGCTCATCATGCCCGCCGCCGAGGCGGGCGCGTTCCGCGCGATGCTGTCGGGCGCGGCGGGCGGCGAGGGCGGGGCGGCCGGCAAGGCGGTGACGCTGGCGCCGCAGACGCATTTCCACGTCAACGCGGTCGACGGGCAGGGCGTCGCGCAATTCTTCAAGGCCAACCAGCGCGACATGATGCGCGCGGTCTCCAACGCCGTGCGCGACGGCGCGCATCACGGCCTCAGGCTGCGCACGTCCTAGCCGGGCCGCGCGCGCGCCTGTTTGATCGCGCGCTCGACGAGGGCGCGCACGGCCTGCGCGCGCGAGGGGATCGGCGATTGCAGCCGCCGCCAGTCGTCGAGAAGCTGCAGGAACCGCGCGCTGACCCGCATCTGGAACGTCTTGTCGTTTTGCAGCTTCGGCGGGGCCATCCGCGCGGCGTAGTCTAAGTCCGTACATGCATCAACGCTGCATGTCATTACATGCGCTATGTCGGAAACCCGACGCTTTGCGCGCCGCAACTTGGTTGACAGCCAAAAGCAACGCATGTCATGACATGCAGGCCGTTACGTCATGCGAGTTCGGGTTGTCCGCGCTCCGGCGCGCGGACGTTCCGAGGTTTGCATTTTGCGTCAGGCGATCGTTTCTTCCTCAGCGCCGTCGCGGCGCGGTTTTCTCTACGGTCTGACGTCGCTGCCGCTGCTGGGCGGCGCGCTCGAAGTGCTGGGGCATCCCGTCGCCGCCGCGACGCCGGTGACGCCGGCGCTGATGCGGCGCTATCGCGATTTTCTGTCGCGCGAATTGCTGACCGCGCACGCCGAGATCGACCAGATGCTCGCGCCGTGGCGCCATTTCGGGCCGGAACGGATGGAGCGCTGGGATCTCGCCGATCCCGCGACCTTCGTCGACCGCATCGGAGCGGTCACCTTCGTCTGCGCCGAGGGGCCGGCGACGCAGGCGGTCGCGCTGCGCCCGCCCTCGACCCGCGCGGCCTTGGTGCTGAGCGCCGCCGGCGTGCCGCTGCCCGAGTGAGCGCGCGCAAAGACGGGTGAGCCGTGCTGCTGCTGTTCTCGCTGCTGGGGTCGGGGACCGCGCCGACGCCGCCGCCCCCGGCCGTTCGCCTGGGCGGCGTGCATCTGCTGCCCGCGACCGGCGAGTTCACCTATGACCCGGTCGCCTATCTCGGCCAGCGCACGACCGAGAGCGCGGCGGTCGCGATCAACACCTACGCCGGCGCGGCGCCGAAAACCGATTTCGACGTCGCCATCGACCAGCTCGTCGCGCAGCATCCCGAATGCACGACGGTCTCGCTGGTCTGCTCGTGGTTTTTCAATTCGACCGACGCGAGCGCCTGCGACGTCTATCCCTCGACGACCTACATCGGCGGCGCGTTTCAGCAGGCCGGCGGCGGTTCCGACGTCTGGCGCTGCTCGGGCCTGACGCAAGCCTCGTCCGGCCTGATCCCGATTCCCAGCAACGCGGACGGGCGCTTCATCTACGGCGGCACGCCGAGCGACCAGAGTCTTGTGCGTTGCGTGCGCGATCTGCGCGCGCGCGGTTTCAAGATCGTGTTCTATCCCTTCCTGCTCGGAACCGGGACGGGCGAACCCTGGCGCGGGCGCATCACGTATAGCCCCGACGTGTCGAGCGCGGCGACCGCAGCCGTCAACACGTTCCTGGGTAGCGCGTCAGCGTCTCAATTTACGCGCGATTTGACTCGCTTGACCGTCGCCTATTCGGGCTCGCCGACCGACTGGACCTATCGGCGGATGATCCTGCATTACGCCAACCTCATGGTGGTGGCGGGCGGCGTCGATCTGTTCGTCATCGGCTCGGAGCTTCGCGGGCTGGAGACCATCCGCGGCCCCGCCTGGACGAAAGCGGGCACGACCGACGGCGCCGGCCACGCGGTCTGGGACTATCCGTTCGTCGCCGGCCTCGTGCAGCTCGCGGCCGACGTGCGCGGCGTGCTCGACGGCGCGGGCCTGACGAAAAATCTCAGCGGCCTCACCAACCTCATCACCTATTCCGCCGACTGGTCGAGCTGGATGGGCTGGCAGCATGCGGGGGCGAACGGGCAATGGCCGCATCTGGACTCGTTGTACGCCTCGACGAATATCGACTTCGTCAGCTTCGACAATTACCTGCCGCTGAGCGACTGGACGACGGGGAACGGCGGCCTCGACGCCGACAACTGGCAGGCCCCGGCGCCGACGTCGTGGCCGGTGGCGAGCCCGAACGGGCGCGGTTTCGGCCTTTCGGGGGCGCCGACGCTGTATTCGACCGCCTATTTGAATGCGAACATTGAGGGCGGCGAGAAATTCGACTGGTTCTACGCCGACGGCGACAACGGCGGCGCCGGCGACGATCCGCTGGGCTCCGGCCTCATCGTCTCGCTGCCGGCGGGCGACCGCGCGACGCAGACGCGCCAGCGCTATTATTCGGGCCAGGAGATTCTGGCCAACAAACAGGTGCGCTGGTGGTGGAACAACACGCACCGCGCGGTCTATGACACCGGCTCGGGCTTCGTGCAGCAGGGGCCGACGACGGAATGGGTCGCCAATTCCAAGCCGGTGATCTTCCTCGAATACGGGTTTCCGGCCTGCGACCGCGCGACCAATCAACCCAACGTGTTCTTCACGCCGACCTCGACGGAATCGGCGACGCCCTACTGGTCGGCGTGGCAAAGCGTCTCGGGCGGCGGAATCGCGCCGGTGCGCGACGACACGATCCTCGCGCTCGCGCTCGACGCAATCTACGATTACTGGCGCGCCCATAACGCGAGCGTCGGCGGCGTCCCGATGATCCAGGAGACGTTCTGCTGCGCGTGGAACTGGGACGCGCGCCCGTTCCCGACCTTCCCGCTGCGCGGCGACGTCTGGGGCGACGCGGGCGCCTGGGCGGCGGGCAACTGGATCGGGATAGGCCGGACGACGCTTCCCCCCGTCGCGCCGTCGCCCGA
>CAIZGR010000435.1 GCA_903932535.1 uncultured Hyphomicrobiales bacterium
GTAGACGTTGGCGTAGCCGGAATAGTTGGTCTGGAACTGGATGTACCAGCCGAGCCCATATTTCGAGCCGAGCATCTCGGCCACCACCAGCACCGCGAACGAGTAGTAGAGGGCCATGAAGAGGCCCACGAACGTGTGCGGTAGCGCCGAGGGGATGGCGATCCGCGACACCAGATACCAGGGCCCGGCGCCGAGGTTGCGGCCGACATCGTAATAGGCCCGCTTGACCGAGGCCACGCCCGAGGAGGTCAGGATCATGACCGGGATGCCCGAGGCGAGGGCGACGATGAACACGCTCGCGTCGAACGTGGTCGGGAAGAAGTAGAAGGTGACGGGAATCCAGGCGGTCGCCGGCACCGGTCCGATCAGCTTGAGGATCGGCATGCCCCAGTAGGCGAACGGCTTCGACCAGCCGAGCGCGACGCCGCCGGCGTAGCCGAAGAGCGCGCCGAGCCCGAAGCCGAGCCCCCACAGCCTCAGCGAGTAGCCGATGCAGATGAGCAGGCGCTGCCAGTCGGTCACGTAGACGTGCAGAAGGCCGGTCGGCGCCGAGAAGAACGGTTTTGGAAGCCAGCCGGTCTTGGCGGTGGAGAATTCCCACAGCGTCAACCAGACGCCGACGGCGATGAACCACGGGCCGTAGTGGTCGAGCGTCTCCCGCAACCGGCCGCTGCGCGGGCTTGCGAACGCGAGGCCCAGGAACGCGAGCGCGCCGAGGCCGGCGATGGCTGCGAAGAGATCGTCGCTGCCGTAAGCGACGACGTTCGGCAGAGCCTTGGTGACGAGGGCTGCCGCCCCCCACGACGACGCCGCGATGAGCCCGGCCTTCCAGATGGTGGGTTGCGCGTCGTTCGCCGCGGCGGGAGATCCCGCCGCGGCGCCGACCCCCAGCGCCTCAAGTGCATTGGTCATGGAAATCTCACGCCAGGAGATTGACGGTGACCCGCTCGGCGAAAGCCCTGGGGTCGGTCGAGGGTTCGAGCACTTTGACGAGCTTCAGGTCCTCCGCGGTGATGCGGATCTGATCGACGAGCGGCTGTCCAATCGGATGGTCGTGATAGGTGAGCGCCCCGATGATTTCCGCGAGATCCTGCACGGAGAGGCCCGGCGGCTTGAGGTTGTCGAAGTACCACTGCGCGACTTCTTCGGGATGGTTCGCGGTATAGTCGTGGACTTCGATATTCGCCTGGGCGAGACGACGCACCGCGTCCTTGTTCGCTTTGAGGAAGGCGCCGTTTGCGCCAAGCACGCAGCAGGTGTGGTTCTTGTAGACGCCGGTCTGCGTGTCGGCGATCTTGAGGAGATTGAACTTCTTCTCGATCGACCAGGCCCAGGGGTCGAGATGCGCCGCGATATCGGCGTCGCCGCGCGCAACGCTCTCGCCGACGAGATCGAAGGGCACGGCCTTCCACGTCACGTCGGTCTCGGGATCGATTCCGGCTTTCGCGAGCGTCACCTGGAAGGCGACCTGAGGCGGCGCGCCGATACCGTAGGTGGCGATCGTCTTGCCCTTGACGCCCGCGATGTCCTTGACGCCCGACTTCTCGGAGGCGAGCAGGCGCTGGCAGCCGCCGTGCGATCCGACGAACAGCTTGACGTCGAACCCCTGCTCGAGCGGCTTCAGCCAGTCGCCGATCAGGCCCGCGCCGACGTCGGACTTGTTGGTGGCGAGCGCCTGAATGAGCGTCTGGCCGCTCGCGCCCTGATAGTAGAGGTCGATGTCGAGATTGTGCTTGGCGTAGAGGCCCTTCGCCACGCCGAACCCGAGCGGCGAATGGCACGCGGCGACCTCGGTCCAGGCGAGACGAATCTTCGGCGCCGGTCCGGCGATGGCGGGCGAAAAGACGCGGCTTCCGAGCGCGCCCGCGGCCACGACGGCGCCGGCGGCGCCGGCCGCCCTCAGTACACCGAGGCGCGAGACGGCGGCCGTCTTGTTGGAATTCGTCATCTGTTTCTCCTGAAGCCCGCGTTCGGAGGATGGCCCGGCGGGGTGGGTGAGTCAAGTATCTCGACCAACTTAATAGACTAAACCGTCGCACGGCCCCGACCTCCGCACAAGCGCTGTTCGTGGAGCGGCGACCGAAGCGGTTGCGCGACTGGCGCCGGTCCTCAGAAGGCGGCGCCGCCCCTCTTTCACACCGTCTGCGGGGGCGGTCCGCTTCTTTAGACAGGCTCGCGCTGTCAGTAGGTTATCAGCTGCCCTTCGCAACGGACTGCGCTTCCCCTTGTGTCGCAACCTACGGAGCTCGCGACAAAAAGGGGGTGAGTGGAGCCTTCGGGCGATCGAAGTCAGCAATTAGCCTATCTTGTTTATCGACTAAATTCTCCTAATCCTGCCGTACGACGCACTTTCCGGAGATCCCTCCATGTTCCGCAAATTTCTCACGATCGCTGCGACGATCGGGGTCCTGCTCTCCTTCGGCCAGATCGCCCGCGCCGACCAAACCCTGAAGGTCGGCGTCTCGGCCGGTCCCTACGCGGACATTCTGCGCTACGCCGCCGATCTCGCGGCCAAGGAGGGCGTCAAGGCCAAGGTCATCGAGTTCACGGACTGGACGCTGCCGAACGAGGCGCTGAACGCCGGCGACCTCGACCTCAACAATTTCCAGCACGTGCCCTACCTGAACAACCAGGTGAAAACCCGCGGCTACGACATCGTTCCGCTGGCCAAGAGCATCATCGTGCCGTTCGGCCTCTATTCGAAGAAGGTCACGAAGCTCGAGGACATCAAGGACGGCGCGACGACCGCGATTCCCAACGACCCGTCGAACGGCGCGCGCGGGCTCGCGCTGCTTCAGCAGGCCGGCCTCATCAAGCTGAAGCCGGGCGCCGGCGTCACGGCGACCGTCGCCGACATCGTCGACAACCCGAAGCATCTGAAGATCCAGGAGCTCGACGCGGCGCAGCTGCCGCGCGCGCTCGACGATCTCGACTTTTCGGTGGTGAGCCTCAACTACGCTATCAACGCCGGCCTCGACCCCAAGAAGGCGCTCATCCTCGAGGACGACCAGACGAAGTGGGGCCTCGTCTTCGCCGCCAAACCGAAAAACAAGGACAATCCGGAGATAGTGCGGTTCATCGAGATCTACCGCTCCGAGCCGGTCAAGGCGTTCGTCAAGCAGAAGTTCGACGGCGTCATCCTGACGACCTGGTGACGTCGCCTGTCTTCGACGTCGGGCGAAATCGTTCCCCACAAAGGCCGCCGTTCCCGTGAGCCGGAGCGGCGGCGATCCATCGATCAGGCGAGACCCGTGACCCGCGCTTTCAATCCCCCGCCGTCCTCGCAGCCCTATTGGGACCCGGAGCTCGAAACCCGCAGCCGCGCCGACTGGCGCGCGGGCGCGCTCGCCGCACTCCAGCGGCACCTGCGGTTCGCCTACGACAACGCGCCCTTCTATCGCGCCCATTTCGACGCCGCGGGCGTTCGCCCGGAGGACCTCAAGGCGCTCGACGACCTCAGGCGCTTTCCCTTCATCGACAAGAAGGTCTTGCGCGACCGCCAACTGGCCGTGCCCCCGTTCGGCGACCTCTGCGCCGCGCCCGAGCGCGACGTCGTCTACATCTCGGCGTCCAGCGGATCGACCGGGGCGCCGACCGCCTCGCCCTTCTCGGCGCAGGACTTCGAGGACTGGATCGACTACGAGGCGCGGCAGTTCTGGTCGTCGGCCCTGAGGCCCGAGGACCGCTACTGCCACTCGCTCAATTTCTCGCTGTTCGTCGGCGGGCCCTGCGTGCTCGGCGCGCAAAAGCTCGGCGCCCTCTCGATCCACGCCGGGACCGTGCCCTCGGAGCGGCTCCTCGCGATCCTGAAGCAGTTCCAGGCGACGGCGATCTGGACCACGCCCTCGTACGCCTGGCACCTCGGCGAAACCGCGGTCAGGGAGGGGATCGACCCGAAGTCCGAGCTCGCGGTCAAGAGGATCTTCGTCGCGGGGGAGCCCGGCGGCTCGATCCCGGAGACGCGGCGCCGGGTCGAGGAGCTGTGGGGCGCCTCCGTCTACGACTATTACGGCCTGTCGGACATCTTCGGCTCCTGCGCCGGCATGTGCGAGGAGAAGAACGGCCTGCACTGGGCCGAGGACCACATCCATCCCGAAGTTCTCGATCCGGACACGCAGGAGCCCGTCCCGCTCGGCGAGCGCGGCGAACTCGTGCTGACGACGCTCAAAAAGGCGGCGCGACCGATGGTCCGGTTCCGCACCGGCGATATCGTCTCCTTCACCGACGAACCCTGCCGCTGCGGCCGCACGTCGCTGCGCATGCTCGGCGTTCAC
>CAIZGR010000436.1 GCA_903932535.1 uncultured Hyphomicrobiales bacterium
GACCGCTCTTGGCATCTTCTGACAGTATCCGAAGGCGGCAGGTATCGCTGATCCGCGATCTGACGGCGGCCGAGTGCGCTGCCCTTCAAATGAAAATGCTGCCGCACCGAACGGAAGGCCAGTGGTTCACGCCCATGCCCGGCGATCTCGTCCGCGCCGAGTGCTTTCAATGACGCGATCCCCGCGCGCGTGATATAATGCGATACTGCGGGCGAAGCAGGAGGATTGATATGGACCCCGAATTGGATTGGGAACAGATGAAGGCGCGGCTGGCGGCAATCAACGCCGCGAGGCAGCCCCTGACACGGCAGGAAATCCTCACCGACATGGCCGGCAATCCGGTGCGGCCGCGCGAGGGGTTTCTGCCGGTGAGCGTCCACAACTACCAGGAATTGACGACGGCAGTGCGCGGCGGTCCGCTCGACTGGGTTACTCCGCTCGACAAGGAGGTCCCCGCCGCCGCATCCCCGATGATCGCCGGCCCGATCCCCGCCGCCATAGCCGCCGCCGCCAAGAAGCTCAATGACGCCTTGCTCAGACAGATGAACGAGATGGACGCGATTGTCGCCCGACAGCCTTCGTTCGACGGCGAGCCGCCCGTCAAGCGGCGGGAATACATCGTCGATCTGGACGCCGCGTGCCGACGCGAAACCGCGATCGGCCGTTTCAAGCCGACCCTCGCGCCCAAGGAGCCCTCCCCTCTCCCCGCCAATCTGTTCGGCAAGATGGCGCGCACCCGAGAGAGGCGCGTGGCGGGATATGCGCACTATGGGATTGATGAATGAAACTGCGCGCCGTTGGTAAAACCGCGGACGGGAAAGTCATCTCCTGCGCCGTGACATATTCGCAATTCATGAAGGCTGTCGCCAAGCTTCGGCAAAAGGGCGTTGTCGGCCGCGTTGATCTTCTCGTGATGCCTTCAAAACAAAAAACGCCCCGCCGACCCGGAAAGGGCCAGCGGGGCGCGATGATGAATGACGGTGCGGGGCGCTAGCGCAGCTTCTCGACCGCCAGCGGTTTCAGTCTCAACAAAAACACCGGCTTTCCAGCCTCCCCGAACCACTTGGCCTCGGCCGCGACGCCTCGCGATTCCCGCCAGCCCCGCATATCCGCGATGAGCAGATAATCGAACCGCCGCGCCATGCGCTCGCAATGGGAACCCCATCGGACCGAATCCAGAGGGTCCAGATTCGCCGCATGCGCGACCGCATGACATTCCGCGATCGGCGAATAGACATCGACGCCGGCTTCCATCAGCTTGCCGGCGATCCGCGCCGCCATGAAGGCAGCAGCCTCGATCCCCGCATCATAAAGCGTGTATGGCGTCGCGAGATAGCCGATGTCCCCGATGTCGTTCAGATCGGACAGGGCATAGCCGTTAGTCATTGGCGGCGTCGTCCATGCCGATCGCCTCGATCGCGTCAAGCGAATCGTGCGGGAGGATCATCTGCAATGCGGCCGGGGGAATCGCGTCAGCCTGCATCAAGCCATCGGCCGAGGTCCATTTGACGTGAACGAAAGCGACCTTCGCGCCTTTCTTCTCGACCTCGACGACGGTGAATTTTTCCCCTCCGCCGCGCATGGCGACCACATCGCCGACATTAAAGCGCGGCTTGCCGGGAAATCTGGCGATCTCGCTCATGACGGCCTCCGTCTATTTTCGCGGCCTCATTTATTCGCCTTTGTTTTTATTGACTTCTGCCTCGGTCGAGCGTTGAATCGTTCTCTTTTCCAATCGAGATATTCCGCCCCTTCCTCGACGGTCGGAGCGCACCATGCGCGGCCCCGGCTGGTGTCGGGCAAATCAGGATCGACCACGATCAACGCGGCGGGATGGATCGGCTTGGCCTTGAAGCCCATCTCATGCCGGAAGCTATCCGCGACCTTGTAGCCCGACACGCGGATCATCTGGATCGAGTTGCCATCCCCGTTCACGTCGCCCGCGTCGGCTCCGATATGCCGGTGCCCGGCGACAGTCACATGATCGCGGAAGCCGTGAAGGATTTCCCGTTTCAGACCGTGGACAGGATTGTAAATGCTGTTGCCGGGGAAATCGTGCCGGGCGTTCACGCGGGTTTCCGCCCCGTTCGGATGCGTGAACGCGATCCGAACCCCCGCGCTCTGATCGATGCCGACCCCTGCACCCTTGGCGATCCAGTCCAAGGGATCGTTATGCCCCGCCCAGGCATCATGATTGCCTCTCACGAGCCACGCCCAATGCACGCCGGCGCCCTTCATCATCCATTCGACGAGTTTCCACGTCTCGCGCGCGGTGACGGTTGTTTGGGCATAGAGCCGTTCCAATCGGCCTATCCAGTTGTCCCGCAAATCGCCGATATTGCCGGCGAGGATATGCGTCTTTCGATCCGAGGCGATCTTCAGATGCGCTTCCAGGAGCGGGAAATCACAGCCCGGATTGTCGATATGAGGGTCTCCGAACACCATCAACCCGACCGGGCCGGAAGCCTTGATCGCGATGCGAAAGAGCTTGGTGAATTCGTCGGCCTCGATAGATCGGTTCGCCTCGTTGCGGCGATGCTCTAGAAGCTCCGCCAGAGGACGTTCTTTCGATGGTCCTTGAAAGGCCGTGAACCCCGGCTTGTCGATGACGGTTGCTCTTGGATCGGGGAGGCCCAGCCTCCCCATCGCCTCGCGCATGGCGTCTTGAACGGTCTGGCGCGCCAGATTGAGGATGATGGCGGCCTTCGAGTAGCTTCCCGTCTCTTGAACTACGTTGTAAATGTGCCTGAGTTGTTGATCGGATCGTGGCGGCGTTGACATTGGCGGCGCTCCCTTCAAGAGTCGTCGTCTTTGGTTGTCCTACGTCGTTCGCTAATACGGCATATGCCGGTCTAGCTCCCCCAGCGACCCCTCTTGCGATCTCGGACTGATCTGCCCCCCTCGGATTGGCGACGAATGTCGCATCAGGTCGGTGAGTTGATCCCCGAGCGCGTCCACTTTGTGCCCAAGGTCGGTCACCCGATCATTCGTGTCCCGCGTTTTTTCCTCGATCCGATCCACCTGCGGAAGGACTTTGGCGAAAATCTTCCCATGCTCGGCGAGGATTTGCGTATTCTCCCGCACCTGCGATCGGAGGCCTTCCAAAGCGACCGACAGCTCCTTCATGTTGGACCCCACCCCATCCACCCACTCGACGCCCTTGGTATAGGTGGACGCGAGCCCGGCGAGAAAGCCGAGCCCGGTCAGGAGGGAGACGACGAAAGCCACGAAAGCCGCCGTGGTTTTCAGGGACTTGGTGTGGAAATCCAATTCCATCCTCCTATGCCCCGTCGTCTTCCTGCGGCTGTTGTTCGGCTTGCGCCGCGCCTCCCCGCGCGCCGGATGCGATGCGCGGCAATGCGCCCGGCTGGATCGACTGGTTGTTGTCGATCACGAACTGGATCAGGGGCAGGAAGCCGACAATCTCCCCCGCGAACGGGACGCCGAAACTCGCCGCCAGTCCGAGCCCGTCGATCACGACCTGCTCGTCCTTGGCTTTGTCGGCGAAGCCGGCCTGATACGCGGCCAGCCCGTCCGTGATGATCCCCAGCGCCTGCTGCGCGATGCCCGCCGGCAGCGTGAGGCTCATTTGCCGAGCGTCGCGAGCGGGAGCAGCACGGCGCTTGTGCCGTTGCAGGCGACGACGCCCTTGGACAGCGCATTGTTGATGTTCGACACGGTTTTCGGCGCCAGCTTCGTGACGGACTGGATGATCGCCAGTTCCCCAGCCGTCAGAGCCGAGGCGGTCGCCGCCGCGCTGCATACGGCGGGGAGCGCGTTGATGGCGGTCTGGATGTCGTTGAGCGCCACCTGCACGCCCGGCGACACCGTGACGGTAGTGACGCCGCCCGGCGTGGTGGTGGTCATGCAGCCGGACAGGCCGACGGCGAGCGCGAGCGCGGAGACGAGAACGATGGACTTCATGGGTTGGTCCTTTCGATGATGGGTTCCGCGCGGCTCGGCGTTCCCGTTGCGGCTTGAAAACCGCACGTCGGCCGGAACCGCGCGGAAGGGGAACGATCACGTCAGAGATCGAACAACGGCCTGAAACAGATAGTCTTTTGTCCGCTGCTCAACCGGCAGATCATTATACGCGACGAAGCAGGGGTGTTCCTTTTTCGCCGGATCTTTGACGGGGCCGTATTTCCAGCCGTCGCGCTCTTTTTCGGCGAGCCAAGAAACGTGGCTGTCCGAGGGCGTCGCGTCCGGATTGGCGATCGTGAACTCAACCCCCGTGATGGCAGATTTGCGCTGCCAGTCTGGAGCCTCTTCCCACGATGGCTGCGAATGATCCCCGAGGCTCGCGCAATAAGCGCGATTGACCTCGTGCGCGACACGAGCGATGGCGGCGCTGTCCATTTGGCTGCTCATGACACGGCCTTCGGCGGGATGGTCTTGCCGGGGCGATTCGTGTAGAAGGACCACGCCGCCGTCGCGATGGTCACGAGCGCGCCTTCGATGGACACCGCCGTTCCCGCGTCCACGAGGCCCTTGTTGATGAGGACGCCGGCGCCGACCGCCAGCAGAGTGCGGACGATGCCGCCAACCTGATCGCCGTTCATGTTTCACCTTTGATGCGCCCGCCGGGGAGCTGGGGGGCATCCGCGCCGGCCCCGGCGAGCGCGAGCGGCCCCCGGCGCGGAATTCGCAGTTGGTCAGACGCCGGAAAGCTTCGAGCGAAGGAGGTAGCCTTCAAGCGCCCAAATCTTGCCGCGCGCATTGTCGCGAGCGATCTTGCGACCGATCTCGACGTCGAAATTGGCCGGCGACGCCGCCGCGCTTTCGCCGACGACGTGGAAACCGTTGCGGAGCGTGAGGGCGCAAACGGTGAGCGTAGTTCCGGGAAAAACGTGATAGGACTCGCCGACGATCTGCGCGTCGATATGCGCTGGCGTCAGGCGCGGGGCGTTGAGGCCCTTGGCCTGAATTTCCGCCTCAATAGCGTGCTCATCTTTGGACATGGTTTCTTCCTCTTCGGGTTTGCGCGGAAACCGCCGCGCGCGGATTCATCACGCCACGCCCGGATCGTCCGGCTGGCGATGGCGTTCGATATGATCGCGGATCGTCGCCGCGAGCGTTTCCGGCCCGAGCAATCCGCGCGCCCGACGCGCACGCCGCACGCGGCCGACAATCCATCCGGCGGCGAAGCAGAGCATGCCGAACGCGATCGTCATTGCAGACCCGCCCACAGGCCCATGAGACCGCCCGTCAACGCCCCGAGCAGGGGGAGCCCCGCGAGCAAATAACCTAGCCCGGAGCCCAGCGCGGCCCCTACGCCAGCGCCGAGGAAGCCGCCCCACAGAGCGCGCATGTCAGTCGGCGAGCGCCGCGAGGGTTTTCGGCCCCACAACGCCATCGATGAACAGCCCGCGCGCAGCCTGGAAACTGGACACCGCCCGCTCCGTCATCGGCCCGTCAAGGCCGTCCACGGTCAGATGCGCATAACCGAGGGCGTTAAGGCGCATCTGAACCCATTCCATCGATGGCGAGGCGAGGTCATGCCGGACCGTGTTCGAGGGCGTCCAGCCCACGGGCGCAGCGGGAGGCTGTGCGAGAGACCCCGCGCTCGGCCATGAATCCGCCTGCGGAAGCGCGTAGGCCTTGGCGACGAGATCGATGAAAGCCAGCCATACCGGCGCGCCGACCTCGCAAGGGTCGGTGTGTCCGCCGCCAGACGCGCCGAGATCGTGATGTGAGCAGAATCCGGCTCCAATCCCGCCGCGCGCCCATGTCGCCGGCAGAGAATGGCGATGCAGCAGCCACGCAACGATCGCCGCCGCGCTCTGCCATTCCGGCGCGTCGAAACCCTTGGCCGCATAGCCGGCGAGTTCGATCCCGATCGAGATCGGATTGAACGAGCAGGCGTGCCATGCCTTGTTCGCGAAAGCGACCATTTGCGTCGCCTCGGCTCCGTCGTCGCGCAGCACGATATGGGCGGAGACTTGACTGTGCTGCTGCGCGAACCAACCGACCGAGCCGGCGTAGGAGCCTTCGCAGTCGTGGATGACGATCAGCCTCACGGCCTGACCGTTCCGGCTGCTGTAGTTCGGGGATGCGAGTTGTTTCAGGGGAGGGAGCATGAGCGCCTCACGGTTGAATCTGGATCAACGCCGCCTCGCACGGCTGGAGCGTCACGCTCGCGCCACTGGCGAGCGCCACGCTCGATCCCGTCCATGTTCCGCCCTCGCCGATCGGCTGTCCGCCAACGATCGGATTGGCGCTCGTGCAATTCGCGCCATCCGAGGTGGACATCTTCAGGACGTTGGCGGTCGTCCATGCGGAGGACTGCGCGGGGGTGA
>CAIZGR010000437.1 GCA_903932535.1 uncultured Hyphomicrobiales bacterium
CCTTCCCGTCCGCGCCGAGGCCCTGGACGAACTGGACCTCGTCGGCCGAGCGCTCCTCGATCGGGATCTCCTTCACCCCGTCGTCGACCGTCCAGTCGATGGTCGGCGACGGCAGCGCGACATAAAACGGCACATTGTTGTCCTTGGCGGCAAGCGCCTTCAGGTAGGTGCCGATCTTGTTGCAGACGTCGCCGCGCGCGGTCGTGCGGTCGGTGCCGACGATGACCATGTCGACGCGGCCGTGCTGCATCAGGTGCCCGCCGGCGTTGTCGACGATCAGCGTGTGCGGCGTCCCGTGGTTGACCAGTTCCCAGGCGGTGAGCGAGGCGCCCTGGTTGCGCGGCCGGGTCTCGTCGACATAGACGTGGACGGGAATATTTTCCTCCATCGCCAGATAGATCGGCGCGGTCGCGGTGCCGTAGTCGACGGTCGCGAGCCAGCCGGCGTTGCAATGGGTGAGGATATTGACCGGCTCGCCGGGCTTCTTCCGCTCTGCGATTGCGCGGACGATCGCGAGCCCGTTGAGGCCGATCGCGCGGTTGATGGCGACGTCCTCGTCGGCGATTTCCGCCGCGCGCGCATAGGCCGCGGCGGCGCGCTTTCCGGGCTCGATCGGGCGGAGATGGTTGCGGACGGCGTCGAGCGCCCAGCGCAGGTTGATGGCGGTCGGGCGGGTCGCATGGAGCCGCTCCCAGGCCGCGTCCAGGTTGGCGTCGCTCGGGTCCTCGCGCATGGCGAGCGCGACGCCATAGGCGGCGGTGACGCCGATCAGCGGCGCCCCCCGAACCCACATGTCGCGGATCGCCGTCGCCGCCTCGCCGGGGGTTCGCAGCGTGACGACGCGAAATTCGTGCGGCAGCCAGCGCTGGTCGATCACATCGACGCCCCAGCCGTCGGCGTTGAGCCAAATTGTGCGCGTGGCGCGTCCGTTGACCTTCACGCGGTTGTCTCCTTCGAGGAATGCAAGGCCGCCTGATAGCACGCCCTTTCGGCTTGCGGAAATTGCGCCGTGCGGCGCCCGCTTCCGCCCTCCGACCGGCCTCCTACCACGGGCTCGCGCCTTGATCGGGCTCGCGTTCACGGACTACATGAGGCGCTGTTGCAACCGGAAGAAAGCAAGCCGGCGGCATGCGTATCCGCCGCCCGCCCCCTCGCAGTCGAGCCCGCCCAAGGAAACCCCCATGCCCTACAGCCCCTCGGAAGCCCGCTACGACTCCATGATCTACAACCGCTGCGGGCGGAGCGGCCTGAAGCTGCCGGCGATTTCGCTGGGCCTGTGGCACAGCTTCGGCTCAAACCGGTCGCTCGATTCGATGCGGGCGATCTGCCGCACGGCCTTCGATCTCGGGATCACCCATTTCGACCTCGCCAACAATTACGGCCCGCCGCCGGGCTCGGCCGAGATCAACTTCGGCGAGATCCTGCGCACGGATTTCCGCGGGCGCCGCGACGAGTTGATCATCTCGACCAAGGCCGGCTACGACATGTGGCCCGGGCCCTACGGCGAGTGGGGCAGCCGCAAATATCTGCTCGCGAGCCTCGACCAGAGCCTCGCGCGCCTGGGGCTCGACGCCGTCGACATCTTCTATTCCCACCGTTTCGACCCCGAGACGCCGCTCGAGGAGACGATGGGCGCGCTCGACACGGCCGTGCGCCGGGGCAAGGCGCTCTATGTGGGAATCTCCTCCTACAATTCGCAACGCACCCGCGAGGCGGCGGCGATCCTGAAGCGGCTCGGCACGCCCTGCGTCATCCATCAGCCGAGCTATTCGCTGGTCAACCGCTGGATCGAGGCGGACGGCCTGCTCGACACGCTCGCGGACGAAGGGATCGGCGCGATCGTGTTCTCGCCGCTGGCGCAGGGGCTCCTGACCGACAAGTACCTGAGCGACATCCCGGCCGACAGCCGCGCGGCGCAGGCCCACTTCTTCAAGCCGGATTTCCTCACCCCCGAGACGCTCGCCCATGTCCGGGCGCTGAACGCCATCGCCAAGCGGCGCGGCCAGTCGCTCGCCCAGATGGCGCTCGCCTGGGCGCTGCGGGACAAACGGGTGACGAGCGCGCTGATCGGCGCGAGCCGCCCCGAGCAGGTCATCGACAGCGTCAAGGCGCTCGACAAGCTCGACTTCTCGCCCGAGGAGTTGGCCGAGATCGAGCCCTGGGCGGCGGAGGCGGGGATCAACCTCTGGGCGCGGTCGGCGGAACTGGGGTAGCGATTCGGCGGTCCCGCAGACGGTTCGAGCGAGGACACGCGGACGCCGCGGATCAGGTGCGGAGCAGGAGACACGATATGGCGAAGAAACCGGCAAAAGACGCAGGAGACAGCATCATCAGCCTGAAGGTCACGCTGCGCCATACGAAGCCGCCGATCTGGCGCCGGCTTCTGGCGCCGGCCGGCATGACGCTCGCCGACCTGCATGACGCGATCCAAGCCGCAATGGGCTGGGACGGCGGCCACCTCCATGTCTTCGACGTCGACGGCGAGCCTTACGGCGACCCCGCCGCCATCGACGACGCCGCGGACGAGAACCGGCTGACGCTGGGCGCCGTGCGCGATTCCGGCCTCGCCCGCTTCCGCTACACCTATGACTTCGGCGACGACTGGGAGCACGCCGTCGCGATCGAGAAGACCCTTCCGGCCGCTCCGGGAACCTTTTGCCCGACATGCGTCGCCGGCAAGCGCGCCTGTCCGCCGGAGGATTGCGGCGGCCCGTGGGCCTATCAGGAGCTGCTCGACATCCTCGCGGACCCCGCCCATCCCGAACGCGCCGAACGGCTCGAATGGATTGGCGGGGAAGAACTCGACCCGGAAGAATTCTCCGTCGAAGAAGCCAACAGGAAGCTCGCCGCCCGCTTCGGGCGGGTATGAACGCTTCGCGCCTCCGAGAGGTCACTCGCGACCGAAACGGCGAACGCGCCGGCGAGCGAGCAAAGGGGAATGGGGACATGACCGAAAAGCGTCCGCGCATCGGCGTCGTCGGCTCGAGCAACGTCGACGTCGTGACCTATGTCGAGCGCATGCCGGCGTGGGGCGAGACGATCGCCGCGCCGCGCTTCGAGATGAGTTTCGGCGGCAAGGGCGCCAATCAGGCGGTCGCCGCGGCGAAGCTCGGCGCCGAGGTCGTGATGGTGTCGAAGGTCGGCGACGACATGTTCGGCGAGGGCGTGCTGCGCAATTTTGCGGCGCTGGGCGTCGACACGAAGCACGTGGCCCGTGTCGCAAACCAGTCGACCGGAACCGCGACCATTCTGGTCAACCAGGCGGGCGAGAATTTCATCCTGATCGTCACGGGCGCCAACGGCGACCTGACCCCCGCCGACGTCGCGGCGGCGGCCGGCGACCTCGCGGCCTGCGACCTCATCCTGCTGCAGCTCGAAGCGCCGCTCGACACGGTCTATGCCGCGCTCGAATTCGGCAAGCGCCGCGGCGTCAAGACCATGCTGAACCCGGCCCCGGCCGTGACGACGCTCGACCGCGACAAGGTCCGGCTCGCGAGCTTCGTCGCGCCGAACGAGACCGAGCTCGCCATCCTGACCGGCCTGCCGGTCGAGAGCGAGGACGAGATCGCCGCGGCGGCGAAGCGCCTGCTCGCCGAGGGCGTCGAGACCGTGATCGTGACGCTCGGCGCGCGCGGCTCCCTGCTCGCGACGCCTGAGCGGCTGAAGCGCATTCCGCCGGTCGAGGTTCAGGCGGTCGACACGACCGGCGCGGGCGACGCCTTCATCGGCAGCTTCGCCCGCTATTTCGCCGCTGGCCTCGACCTCGAGGCGGCGCTCGGCAGGGCGACGCGCTACGCCGCGGATTCGGTGACGAAGCGCGGCGCGCAGAAGTCGTTCGCGACCGAGGAGGCGTTCGAGGCGATCTGCGCGTCGGTTGGGCGCGGATTGCAGGCGCGGTCGCCGACGCGCACCGACGGGATCGTCGATCCCGCCTCAGCGCCGTCCTCTGCGCCCGCCGCGCGGCGCCCGAGCCGGCCATGACCACCGCCATCAGGAACGGCCGCGCACCACCGACTGCCATTAGGCGCTGAGGCTGATCCAGCCGAGGCCGTTCTCGAAATTGAGCACTTCGAAATCGGCGTTGCGGTCGAGAACCTCGATCGCGTCCCGGTAGCGCGCGACGATAACCGTGCCGCTGTTGGGATAGACCGTCGCGATGCGTTGCGACGGCGCCAGATTGGGCGCGAAAGCGCGCAGCGGCCGCAAGGCGAGATGTTGCACATGGGGGGGTTGGAAGGCGGCCGCCGCCTTCGCCTTCCATCGGTCGTCCTCGGCCCGGACGATCGCGGCGCCGATTTGCCCGAAGGCGAGGACGCCATCGAACGCCATGCGCAGGCGCAAGAGAAGGAGGTTGAAAAAATCGATCGGGATCGACATCGGCGCGGCGCTCCCCGCGCCGGGCTCAGGTCGGGTCGATGACGCCCATGCCCAGCATGCGCAGCGCCGTCATGCTCGGAACGAAGAAATATTCGCCTCCGCGCGTCTCCACGAATTGCGGCAGCCTTTCGACGATGAAGGGCGGGCGTCCGGAGTTCGGATCCGAGGGAACGACGAATTTCGCGGGCGGACCGGAAACCCCGCCCGCAGAATGATTTCCAACGAGCGGACAGGCGTCGTTGCCCGCGCGCGCGTCGAGGCCGTAGTTGATCCATTGCTGCTGCACGAACTCGAACTGGCGGAAAAGGCTGGCGCAGACCGCCAGCATGACGATGCCGTGTTCGTCGGAATCGGCGACGCCGTCCGTCGAGTCGCCATAGGGCAGGCCGCGTCTGAGAATGCGCCGGCGATTGGTCAGCACCGAGCCGGCGCTCGCGGTCGGCCCCATGCTGTCGCGCGTATTGACCCGCCGCAGATGCGACCCGACGGGGCATTTGACGCCGTCGCCGTCGTCGCCGAAGGTGAACAGCGAGAGCGCCTGATCGCGCTTGTAGTAGCGCTCTGGGTCCGCCGTCGGCGAGACCTGTGGAAAATCCTTGTTGAATTGCTTCCACGCGGCGATCGTCGGCGCGCGCGAAAGCGGCACGCCATCCGACCAGCGGCCGGCAAATTTCGCCATCAGCAGCGCGACCGCGTCCTCCCGGCTCTCGATGCCGGTAACCGCGCCGTATTGCGCGGCCGCGCCGGCCATGAAGGCGCGAAACGTGGCCACGTTCTGATGCAGCTTGCGATAGGCCATGAACGTTCCGTTGCGGCTGAAGCTCAACGGCATGGCCGCGCCGGCGATCTCCTGGGCTTCGTCCGGATAGCCGAGCAGGAACTCGCCGGTCGCGAGCGGACGCCAGACGCCGGCGCCGTCGAAGGCGCCATGGCCGACTTCCGGCCGCAATTGGGCCGCGTTCGGATATTGCCCCTCGAAAACGGGGTCGCCGATGGCGTCGGTAAAGCCGAAATGTTCCGTTGGAAGCGGGCTCACGGTTCCGTCGGCGCCGCGCCTCATCATCGCGGAAAGCTCCTGATACCGCGCGGGCGTCTGTCCAGGACGATTGTGACCGGGCAGAACGCGCACGCCTTTGCCGTTTTTGCAAATGACGTTCTTGCAAAGCGCCTCGATCTCGTTGGTCACGGTATCGAGGTCGGCGACGGCGCCGCCATCGGGATTCACTTGCGCATTCAACGAAATCAGGATGTGCACGGACTTTTCATCGCCGCCGCGTCCGGCGTTCGTCGGCCAGACTTCGTCCCAACGCGGCGGCGCGCCCGTTTCGAGATCGTCGTCGCCCAGCATCGCCGCCCGCGCCGCCATGCCGTCGATGAACTCGTCCGGCATGCCACGAAGCGTTCGGGTCGGCGCGCCGAGAGCGAGCAGGCCGAGCCACGAAAAGGCGATGTTGACCGTGACCGGCGGGCGCTCGACTTCGTGCGCGCCCGTTCCGATCCGCGCGCGGACTGAACGCCATCGCAGAGCGGTGGTGATCTTGGGCAGCAGGGCGATGACGAAAGCGCGTCCGGCGGCCGGCTCATCGATATGCAGCGTGATGAACCGTCCCTTTGGGAAGCCGAGCTTTCCATAGGCCGTGAGGATATTGCCCTGAATATCGGCGAGATCGAGCGCGACGGTCATGGTGAGCCCCTATATGCCGACGACGCCCGGCGCTTGCGTGGGCGCCTTGCGATCTTCAGGCCTGTTGTCGTCGATGAAGGCCGCGAAATTGTCATGGAGTTTTTGCGCGGAGGCGGCGTCCGTCGCGACCGACAGCATTTGATTGTCGATGGCGAAACGCGTGAAGGCGCGCTGCAGGTGCAGCGATTTCAACACCGTCGGCAGGTCGGAATCCGGCGCGGCGGGAAAGGGCTTTTCGCCGGCGATCGTGACCGTCCAATAGGCGGCGGCGGCGACCAGCGCCAAGGCGCCGGCGCCGAGCAGGGTCAACCAGAATCCGGTATGGGGCGCGAAGCCGGTGACCCAGTTCAGTAAGGAAAAGACAAGGCCGATCGCCAAAACGCCGGCGGCGGCGACGCCGGCCCGTTTGAACGGGGTGACCGGCCAACTGGGAAGATCCAGCGGATCGATGTAGTAGTCGTTGAACGACATGGTCGTTTCGAGCTGGCAATCGGCGATGTATTTGGCGAAGCTCGCAGCATCGTTCACCCTGTGATCAAATTTTTCGCAAAAGGTGAAAATGTCGCGCAGCTCCTGGCCCATCGTGCTCCACAGTTCGGAGAGATAGGCGTCGCGTTCGCCGGCGTCGCCGCTCGCCGCGTCAAAATCCACCACGAAGAGCAGGAACGGCCTCGACAGATGATCTTGCGGCTGCGCCACGACGAGGTTGCCGCCGCTCGCGGTCGCCAGCAACGTGTCGCGGCCGACTCTTCCGTTGTAGGCGACATCGTCGACGATCACCAACCGCGCGAAATGATTGCGCGTATTGCGGGCGAACGGGCTCCGACCCTTGCAGTCCGGCGTCTGCTCGGCCGTCGCCAGCAGATCGAGGCGCTTGCGCAGCGCATGCACCGGCGAGGTGTCTGCGAGGCCGTCCTCGACGACGCCGGTTCGAATCGGCGCGAGCGCCGTCAGAAAATAATGTCCCCCGTCGAATGTCGGCATTGATCGCTCCTCAATCGGGCGGCGGCCGGTTCAAATGAGCGCGGACGCTGTTTCGCCCTGACTTCGAACGTAGGCCGCGAGATTGCTGTCGGCATTGGCCGTATCGTTGCTCGCGATCGGCGCGTAGCCCTGATAGCCGAGGTCGTTCTGGATGGCGGTCAGCTTGCCAATATAAAGCTTCTGGAACTCCGCGGGGGAGAGCGACTTGTGCTGCTCAGCCAGGGCAAGAACAGCGCGTCGAACGCGCAACGCGGATTTGACGTCGCGCTGGGCCGCGCCGGGAACGGAATTATAATAGTAATTCGTGTCGATCTGATTGACGCGGATATAATCCTTGAAAGGCGTGATCGGTATCGAGTGCGGATAGCGCGTGCTCGTATACCAGAGCAGGTCGAGCCCGCCAGGAATACCGTCGGAAAAAGCATCGATATATTGGTCCCAGGTACCGTTGAAATTGCTGCAGAACAGCATGTAATCGTTTTGCAGCGTCTGTTTGCCCTGGCCGAGGTCGGGCCATTGATCGCGTTTGATGATCACCCAGCGCGCGAAATGGATGATGGAGAGTCCCAGGAGGCCCGCCAGCTCGGCCGGGAGAGCGCGCGAAATCATGAAAAGGGTGCGTCCGACCCAGGTCCAGCAGGGCCGTATCGGCGTGACCACGTTCATGCCGTAAGCTTTGCCCGCGACGTTGGACATCATGGTCCTCCCGGATGTCGTTGGAGGCGGAATTGCTGACGCCAGCTCTACCGGCGGAACAGAGTCGTCGCCCCAACTCATTTTACTTGGTCATCATAAAAGATATTTTAGGAAAATCAACCCAGAACGAGTTGGAATATCGCGAGTCGCCGCACGGCGCGCAATTGTTTCAGGCGCGCCGAACGGAACGCGCCGTCCTGGGCCAGGCGGAGCGTCGACGAAGTTTGACGTTGCAAGAGGAGCTGAACGGCTTCCGCTACGCTTCTGGACGAGGTCGGCGCAAGCGTTTCGCGGAACGCTCGACACTCGACGTCGCGCTCCGCCGCAGGTCGAAGGCGGCAGGGCGCGCGTCTGGCCTTTGCGGCCCTCGCTGCGGTGAGGTTTCCAAAGTCGAGTTGGCGTGCGTTCTCTGGGGATATTCCGTCAGCAGCGGTCCTTGCGTCTCGGGCCGGCAGGTCCTGTTCATTGCAAGACCAATCTTGTTGCAACGTGCGTATCACTTCAGCCGGAGTTTGCTCTTTTCTCGAAAACCGTTGAGTTTTGACTCTTTTGATAAACGACGGTCTTCGCTTTGACGGAAGTCATCAAATCCCACAATTCTTATAATAATTGATTAATCCTATTGTAAGTGTTCACGCCCCCCTCGCGTTCTGCCCCTTAGACGGAGAGGCCGTATGAACACTTTCAATGGTTTAGCCAACTTTGCGGCAAGCCGCCGCAGGGGAGGATGTGAACAGTTACATCCTATTTGAGTTTGCGATTGCGATGCGGATTGCGTTGTGCACATGTTGCAGATATGTTAACGGGGTTTTGGCGGATGCCGAGGCAACTTGAGGGGTCGGGAAATGCGAAATCTGGCGGTGCGTGCTCTTGCCGCGGGGGCGGCCATTTGCTGTTCCAGCTTGGCGTTTGCCGACGGGATCGACTTTTCGCAGTTCGGCCCAACCCCGAATCTCATCAACAGCAATACGGTGAACGGCGTGACCGAAGCCGGGGTGGCGTTCACGATGACCGGCGTCGGATACGGATTCTCGGCCATGGAGACTTTGGCGACCACGCCGGGGTCGTGGTGCGGCGACAGCACTCCGCCCTCGCAGATAGGTTGGTGCACCACCAGATTCTCTGCTGGACAAACGGTTATCTGGGATGGCTACTATACGGACAACCCGCCGCCGGTGCTGTCGACCGCGGGGCCTGTCACGATCGAGTTCGCGCAGCCGATATCCAGCATCACGGACATCGGGGCGCAGCCGAACTTTCCCTCGTTCGTCGTCGATCAGACCACCTATCTGATCACCTACGTGTTCACCTTGACCGCTTACGACGCGGTGGGAGACGCGCTCGGCTCTAAGAGCATATCCATCACAAACCCGGTGTTCGCGACGCCGGAGTCGCTGGGGTCGCTGTTGGGCCTGAGTTATTATGCGAGCGCCGCGGACCCCATCTCAAAGATCACCCTCGAAACCACAATTACACATCCGATTTGGGCTCCTCCGTTCAACCCCGATGATTATGGTTTCGCAGTGGGGTTTGCGCACGCGATCCCGGAGGCGTCAACCTGGGCCATGATGGCGCTTGGCTTTCTGGGGTTTGGAGCCGTCACGGCAATCAGAAGCCGTCGCGGCAAGGCCGACACGACTGCGGTCGCCTGATTCATTCGACCGGACGCCGGTTTGCGCGCGGGAGGGGGCGCTGCAAACCCGAAGGGAGTTTGATGGCGATCAGGCTCTCGCGAGCGAGAGCGGTTTGGCGTAAGCTCGCTGCAACGCGTGGGCGTCGGGGCGGTGATGCGCATCCCGGCGAGGGCGGCCGAATACCACAGGGGGCAGCCTCGGTGCGAAAGAACTTGCGGCGCATGGCGCTCGCGACCGCCCTTGCCGGTGTGACGCTCGGCGGATTCGTCGCGAACGCTTTCGAATCCGGTCGCGACTGGCGTTTGACGGAGGGCGGATATACTGCGGCGCCGCCGGCGTTCACGAGGTTTTGCCTCGACTATCCGGAAGAATGCCGGGCCGACGGCGGGGCCGGCGAACTTCATTTCACCGCCGACCTGCATGTCGAGCTCGAGAAGGTCAACCGTGTGGTCAATCGCGCCATCGTGCCGGCCGCGCCTGACGGCGGGGTCGACGACTGGCGCCTCGACGCCGCGCAGGGAGACTGCAACGATTATGCGGTGCAGAAGCGCCACGCGCTCCTGGCGCTTGGATTGGCGCCCCACGCGCTGTCGCTCGCCGTCGTCAGAACGCCGAGCCAGGAAGCCCACTTGGTTCTGACGGTGCGCACGGACGCCGGGGATTTCGTCCTCGACAATCTCCATGAGCATGTGCTGCGGTGGGACGGCGCCGGTTACACATGGATCATGCGTCAATCAGAGCGGAACCCGATGTATTGGGTCGATCTCGTCACGAGCGGCTCCGGCCATGCGCGGCCTTCCGGCGCCGGGCTTCGCGACCAGGGGCCGACGTCGCTTCCGGCTGCGGTCAATTCGGCGACCGCCCCAGGGGCCGTCGCGGGCCGGCGATAACGCTTTCAGATTGGATGGTGAGGCGGCCTGCAGGCGCGGGCAAGCGCGTAGCCGCAAGAACGCGTTTCGACGAGGAACGCCGTCGCTCGGCGGGTCGAGGCCAAGCGATGGCGAGGTTACCGAACAGGGGGTTCCGGCGCCCTTTGCCGAGAAGCCTGGCCGGCCGGCGGCGTTTGCGCTGCAGCGCCCAATCCTCGAGCGAAAATTTCGGATCCGCTCGATCGGCGGATGTCCCGGATCAGGAAAAAGGCCGCTTCGTCGTTCCTCATGTTTACCTCATTCTTCTCGATGGCGCGCTGTCGAAGACGTTCAAGAGGATTGGGCCGAGCGCTACGGTCCGCATTTGGGCCAACCCGGAGACACATAACGCGTATGCGATTTAGTGATTGACTGTTCGACGCTTTCAGTGATAGTGACGCCATGGGCCTCGTCCGGCGCAAACCATTCCTCGGTGCGGCGAGGAAGAAACGGCGTTGGCGTGCCGGACGTCGAGTACGCACTCAATTTCGCCACGGCGATTGTGTTATTCGGATCGGGATCGCGATCAAAGGCGGGGGTGCGGTTGCTTGGGGCCGTCAACAGATTTTTCGGGCATGCGATGTTGTGCTTGGCGTTAGCGGGTTGCGCCGTGCCCACCAGCGGGCCGTCGCGTCGAGACGTCGAGGCGAACGCAACGGCGACGGCCGGCGGGGGAGGCGCAAACGCGATCGTCAGTTACGCGCTGGTGCATATCAACGCGTCCATATTGCCGTATTTGACGGATCCCGGGCCGGGTTCTCTGTTTCGGACGTTTGGCCGAGGGCGAGGTCCTGTCCCCGAGTTGAAGGTCGGGGTCGGCGACACCATTCAGGTGACGTTGTTCGAAGCCCAGGCTGGGGGCCTGTACATTCCATCCGAGGCCGGATCCCGGCCGGGAAATTATATTGCGCTGCCGAATCAGGTCGTCGATAGCCGGGGCGGTATTTCCGTTCCCTATGCAGGGCAAATTCGCGTTCTCGGACGAACCACGACGGACATCGAGAAGGAGATCGTCGAGAAGCTCAAGAACCGCGCGATCGACCCTCAGGCGATCGTCACGCTCGTCAGCCAGACTTCGATGCAGGTGACGGTGATCGGAGACATAAACAATGCGGGGAAGATCACGCTGAACCCCGCCGGCGACCGGGTGCTCGACGTGATATCCAGAGCGGGGGGTATAAAGAATCCAGGCTACGAGGAATATGTCACGCTCGAACGGCGAGGACGAAAGAGCACGGTCTATTTTCTGAATCTGCTCAAGGACGCTTACGAAAACGTTTATATCGAGCCTGGCGACACGATCTATGTTTACCAATATCAGCGTTCGTTCACAGCGTTTGGCGCTACAAGAGCTAGCGCCACAGGAGTCAGCGGCGAGTTCAAGTTTATGCAGGAGAAACTGACCCTCAGCGACGCCGTCGGCAAGGCGAACGGGCTGGAGGACGTCCGGGCCGAACCCGGTCAGGTCTTTGTTTATCGCAGCATGGATCGCGGGGCGCTGGAGAAAATGGGGGTCGACGTCGAACGATTTGACCCGACGAGCCGCGAAATCCCGACGATCTTCGAAGTCAACTTCC
>CAIZGR010000438.1 GCA_903932535.1 uncultured Hyphomicrobiales bacterium
GCCATCAGCTCGTCGGTGTGGAGGCTGCCCTTCATCAGCGCTTCGACCCGGCCCGCCGTCACGAGACCAACGGCCTTGGCGGCGGCGTCGTGGCTGTGCGCCGCCGGGATGATCTCGAACCCGCCGATGTCGACGCCAGCCTCGCGGGCGACTTTCGCGAGCCGCTCCGGCGGCGCGACAAGGATCGGCTCGATCAGGCCGAGCTTGAACGCCTCGACCGCGCCGCGAAGGGAGACGTCGTCGCAAGGATGCGCGACGGCGACCTTGATCTTCGTCTGGCGTTGCGCGGCGGCGATCAGGCTCCGATACTTCTCGTGGCCGCTCGATTCCCCGGGGTCTGAAGCGGGCTTCATGTCCGGTCTCCTGTTTCGGCGGCGGTCAGTTTGACGCCCAGCGTCTTCTCGACCCTTGCGAGCCGGCTCTTCTCGTCCTTGCTCAGCGGCCCGGGGGCCGTGAGGAGCTCGCGTAACGCGTCGAGCGCCGCATCGCCCTCGGGCTCGCCCGTGCGCAAAAGTTTCGGCAGCGCCCGCAGGGCGCGCTCCTCGTCGAGAAGCACGAGCTGATACTGGTCCCTGAGCATGGTCTTGAACTGCGCGAGGGTCAGGTCCTTGTTCACTTTCCTCGAGTCGCGGATGATCTTGAGCATCCGGAATCCGCGCTCGTCGATCGAGCCGCCCGGCTTGCGGACGAAGATGAGCGCGCGCAGCGCGCCCTCGTCCGCGCCGCCGGTCTCGAACCGGTGCTCGAGCGCCGAGCGAAGCTCCGCCGCCGCGCGCTCGCGCTCGACGTCGCGCTCGATATGGCGGGCGACGGAAGCGGGGTCGGCGTTGAGCCCGGCGACGGCCTGGACGAAGGGCGAACCGTAGCCGGTCAGGAAGCTCGCCTCGGTGATCGCATCGCGCATCTCGCCCATCGACTTGAGCGAGCTCGTGACCAGATCCGACCCCGTCTTCTCGAGCGCGAGGAACGGATTGTCGGGGCCGACCGGCTTCCGGTTCGCCCTTGCCTCCGCCGCCATCGCCTTGACCGGCGCCATGAGCGGGTTCCTGTCCGAGAACAGCCGGAAGCGCAGCCGATGAGGATGCCACTCCCGGATCGCCTCGGCCATCGGCTCGGTCACGACCCTGCGGACCCAAGGCTCGGCGAAAGTCCGGTAGAGGCTGAGATTGACCTCGGACAGACGGGCGACCGCGGCGAAGCGCTTGTCGTCTTCCGGACTGTTGACGCCGAAGGCGCGGATGTCGTCGAGCGTGCGCGTCTCGAGGCGGAAGAGATACTTCCCGCCGACGAGCTCGCGATTCTCGGTGGCGTCTCCGACCTCCGTGATGACCGCCTCGTAGAGCCCCGGCGGCGCCGCCTGGATCATGTCCATGCAGGAGACGAACTCCCGATACTCCTTCGACGCGATCTGCCCGGAGACGAAGATCCCGAGGTGCCCGATGCTGTGGTGCCGCGAGTAGACGATGGTCTGGCCTTCAGCGACGATCTCGTCGACGCTGTCGTAGAGGTCGAGGATCCAGTCCAGAGCCTGCTGCGGCGGGCTGATGTTGTCGCCCTCCGAGCAGAACGCGAGGATCGGCGACTTGATGTTCCTGAGATCGACGCGCACGCCGTCGGAGGTGCGGATCTGGCCCGTCGACAGCCTGTTGCCGACGAACAGGTTGTCGACGATCCATTGGATCTCGCCGGCGTTGAGGAGGACGGGGCTGCCCCACCAGGTCTCGAACGACAGGAAGCGGTCGGTCTCGTCGTCGACGTTGGCGTAGACGTTGTACTGCTTGCCCCAGAAGGTGTTGGCGGGGTTGGCGAGCTCGAAATTGGCGATGAGATTCGCGCCGTCGAATTTTCCGGCGCCGATGTCGCCGGAGAGGGCGGTGACCCACGAGCCGCCGAGAACGCCTCCCAGATAGCGCATCGGATTCTTGCCGTGGATTCCGGCCCAATAGGACACGGGCGATCCCGCGACCAGAATCGGGCCCATGAGGCCGGGCGCGATCGCCGCCGTCATCAGGGTCTGCCAGCCGGCCTGGCAGTTGGCGATCACGATCGGCTTGCTCTCGGCGGCGGGATGGCGGCGGGCGGCCTCTGCGATGAAAGCGGCCTCGGCGCGGCAGACGTCCTCGATCGTCTGGCCGGGCATCGGCTCGGGCGAGAAGCCGACGAAGTAGCAGGGATGGCCGGCGCGCAGCGCGACGCCGATCTCGCTGTCGGGCTTCATGCCGCCGATGCCCGGACCGTGGCCGGCGCGCGGGTCGACCACGACGACCGGCGGCTTCTTCGGATCGACGATGGCGCCATCCGGCGGAACGATGCGGACGAGCCCATAGTTGACCGGGCGCGGCAGCGTGCGCCCGTCAAGGATGAGCTCGCTCGGGAAGTTCAGCACATTGGGAACCTCCTTCGCCGCCTGTGCGAGATGGGTGTTTCCCCGCTCGTTCAAAGCTTCGAGGAAGAGGAGGCTTCGCTGCCACGCGTCCGTCCAATACTCCAGAGCCGCATCGAACGCGGACTGACGCTCGGGCCTGAAGTCTTTCGTGTTGCAGGTCGCTTTCATGGTCGAAGCTCCAGCTGTCGGCGGTCGCGGCGCGCCTCCGCGTGGCTGCGGTCTGCGCCGCACCCCCCTATTGAAGAACGACGAGCGTGCGGCGGAACCGCGTGCCCGAGAGGGCGAAGTACGCCGAGCTGATGATCGCCATCACGAGGAGCTCGGGCCAGACGACATCGAGCCCGGCCGCCCGGTAGAGGACGGCCTGCGCAAAGGCGACGAAGTGCGGCGTGGGAAAGATCTGCATGCCGCTCTGCAGCCAGACCGGCATGGTCTCCATCGGCGTCGCGGAGCCCGAGAGCATTTGCAGAATCACCAGGACCGGGATCACCAGGAGACCGAACTGCCCCATCGAGGTCGTGAACGTGGCGAGCAGGATGCCCATCGACGTCACAGAGAACGCATAGACGAGGGCTCCGGCCATGAAGAGAACGAGCGAGCCGGCGATCGGGACCTGAAGCCACACCTGCACGACCAGCTTCACGGACAGATACGCCGCGATCAGGATCACGAGCCCGTTCGCGAAGATCTTCGACAGCATGATCTCGCTCGGTGTGACCGGCATCGCCAGCAGGTGTTCGATCGTCCCGTGCTCGCGCTCGCGAATGAGCGCGGCGCCCGTCAGGATGACCGAAAGCATGGTGATGTTGTTGATGACCTGCATCACCGAGTTGAACCATTCCGACTTGAGATTGGGGTTGAACATGACGCGAACGGCGAAGCTGACGGGCTGGATCTCCGTTCCCCCGGGGGTCGTCAGGGTCCCTGCCGCGCGCGTCGCGTAGGTTTGAACCACCTGATTGACGATCTGCTGCAGGTAGGCCCCACCATTTCCTGCCTGCGCGACGGCGGTCGCGTCCATGTTGATCTGGATGCCCGGATAGCGTCCGGAGATGACGTCCTGCTCGAATTTCGGCGGGATCTCGATCACGAACACGAAGCGTCCGGCGTCCATCGACGGGCCGATTTCCGCTGCGGAAATCTCAGCCGGCGGCCGGAACCAGGGCGGAAGAACGGCTTGCTGAATCAGCCGGGACAGTTCGGAACGGTCCTCGTCCACGATCGCGGTCGACACGTGGTCGACTTCGGTCTTGGCCCCGGTCGCGACGGCGTAGACGGCGTAGCTGAACGTGTAAGCCGTCAGCGCCAGCAGGATCGGATCGGCGCGGATGCTGTTCAGTTCCTTGAGGACGAGCGCGAGAATATGAAGGAGTTTCCTCAGCATCTCACGCCTCCTGCTTGCGCAGCACGAGCGTCGCCAAGCCGATGAACAGGGCAGTAAACCCAGCGAGCGCCATGTGGTTGACCCAGAGCTCCGGGAAACCCAGTCCCTTGGTGAAGGCGCCGATGCTGATCTGCTGGAACCAGGAGGCCGGGAAGGCGAGGCCGATCGCGCGCCCTGCGCCGGACAGCGACGACACCGGAACGAGCAGGCCGGAGAAGCTCGCCGTGGGAATGAGCGCGATGCACGTTGTGCCGAAGATTGCGGCCACCTGCGTGCGCACGAAGGTCGAGACCAGAAGGCCGAATCCGGTCGCCGCGTAGACGCAGAGGAAACCGCCGACGAGCAGCGCGGCCCAGGAGCCGGTGACCGGCACGCCGAACACGAACAGCGCCAGGAGGACGAGCGTCGCGAAGCTCATGAGGCCGATCGCCACATAAGGAAGCTGCTTTCCGAGCAGGAATTCCAGGCGCGTCACGGGGGTCGAGCGGAAATTGGCGATCGAGCCGCCCTCGACCTCGCGCACGACGCCGAGCGCCGTCATGATCGCGGGGATCAGGATCAGCATCACCATGATGGTGCTGGGCACTTCGGAGTAGATGCTCTTGAACGACTGGTTGTAGCGGTAGCGCTCCTCGACATTGATCAGCGAGAACGACGAGGGTCGTCCCGCGAGACGCGCCGCCTGATCGGCGAGATAGGCTTGCATCACGCCGCCGAGATAGCTGCGCGTCGTCTCGGCCCGGAATGGCATGTCGCCGCTGATCCAGGCCCCGATCTCCGGCGTCTGCTGTGTGATCAGGTCGTGGCCGAAGTTGGCCGGAACCTCCAGCGCGAACTTCAACTGGCCGCTGCGCAAGCCGGACACGATCTGGTCGGCGGTCGCGAGGTCCGGCTTTCGATCGAAGTATTTCGGGTTTTCAAAGCTGTCGAGGAGCTGTCGGCTTTCGAGCGACCGGTCCTGATCGAAGGCCGCATAGCGAAGATGCTCGACGTCGAACGAGATGCCATAGCCGACGACGAACATCAGGATGACGGGATTGATGATCGCGAAGGTGAGACGCACCGGGTCGCGCAGGATCTCGACCGCCTCCCGCCGCGCGTACGCCCAGAGCCGGGCGACGCTGAAGCCGCCGTGGATCGCCTTCGACGGCGCGAACGCCTTCGCTTCCGGCGTCGGCGCCGGTTCGGCCGGTTGGTCGCCCTTATGGCCGAGGCCGGCCGCGTCCTCGAGGTAGCCGATGAACGCCTCCTCGAGCGACATGGCGTGGCGGGCTTCGACCAGCGCCTGCGGCGTGTCGGCGGCGAGCACCTTGCCGGAGTGCATGAGCGAGATGCGGTCGCATCGCATCGCCTCGTTCATGAAGTGCGTGGACAGGAAGATCGTCACCCCTTCGTTGCGGGAAAGATCGATCAGGTATTCCCAGAACTGGTCGCGGGCGACCGGATCGACGCCCGACGTCGGCTCGTCCAGGATCAGCATCTCGGGCCGGTGCTGGATCGCGACCGCCAATTGCAGACGCTGGCGGATCCCGAGCGGCAGGCTTTCGGGTTCGGCGTCGGCGACCTCACGCAGGCCGAAACGATCGAGCATCTCCTCGACGCGTTTGCCTCGCTCCGCGACGGGGAGGTCGAACAGCCTGGCGTGCAGCTCGAGGTTCCGCCGGACCGAGAGCTCGCCGTAGAGCGAGAAGGCCTGGGACATGTAGCCGACTCGCCGACGCGTCTCCATGTCGCCGCCGCTTACGGGCCGGCCGAACAGCATCGCCTTGCCGTCGGTCGGCGGCAGGAGACCGGTCAGCATCTTCATCGTGGTCGACTTTCCGCAGCCGTTCGAGCCGAGAAAGCCGAAGATCTCGCCCTTCTCGATGCGGAAGCTCACATGATCGACCGCGACGAAGGCGTCGAAGCGCTTGGTGAGCCCTGCGGCTTCGATCGCCGGCGGCCCCTCCTCCCGCTTGCGCGGCGGAATGGCGATCGCCTTGTGGCCCTTGCGCTTCTCTTCCGGCAGGAGGGCGATGAAGGCGGACTCGAGATCCGTTGCGCCGGCGCGGGCCTTGATCTCGGCCGGCGAGCCCGTCGCGATCACCCGGCCGCCGTCCATTGCCGCGAGCCAGGCGTACTGGTCCGCTTCCTCCATATAGGCGGTCGCGACCACGACGCTCATCTGCGGCCGCCGTGCGCGGATACGGTCGATCAGCTCCCAGAACTGCCGGCGCGACAGCGGGTCGACGCCTGTCGTCGGCTCGTCGAGGATCAGGAGATCGGGATCGTGGATCAGCGAGCAGCACAGCGACAGCTTCTGCTTCATGCCGCCCGAGAGCTTGCCCGCAGGCCGTTCGAGGAACGGATCGAGGCCGGTCGAGCGGGTCAGATCGTCGATACGCGCGGTTCGCTCCGCCTCTCCCTGGCCGAACAGGCGGCCGATGAAGTCGAGGTTCTCGAACACGCTGAGGGTCGGATAGAGGTTGCGGCCAAGCCCTTGCGGCATGTAGGCGATGCGCGCGAAGCAGCCCTGGCGGAAGCTGGCGTCGCCGAGATCGCCGCCGAGCGCCCAGACTTCGCCCGACTGGATTTTTCTTACGCCGGCGATCAGCCCGAGGAGGGTCGACTTGCCGACGCCGTCGGGGCCGATGAGCCCGGTCATGCAGCCCGCCGGAATGGCGAGCGACACGTCGTCGAGCGCGAGGGTCTTGCCGTAGCGATGGGTGACGCCTTCGAGCGACGCGGCCATGGCGGCGGCGTCTTGCCGCCATTGCGTCTTGATGAGCGCGGTCATGGCTTTCGCCCGCCTTATCGGCCGGCCTGCTCGGTCGGCGGCGTCTTGATCGCGAGCTTCGCGGGCCACTGCGCGGCGGGATCGATCCTGACGTAGCCGACCCCGCGCAAGCCCGCCTTGACTTGGTCTTCAATCCCCTTGAGCAGGTCGAAGGGCGCCTGAAGCTTGACGCGAAAGACGAGCTGCTCGCGTTCCGACTGGACCTCGACCGTCTTCGGCGTGAATTGCGATTCCGGCGCGACGAACGAGACGATCGCTGGAAAGACGTATTCCGGCGCCGCGTCCACGACCACGCGCGCCTCGTCGCCGATCTTGAGCCGCCCGGCCTGCGGAGCCGGAAGGAAGACCGTGGTGTAGACGTCCGCGAGGTCGATGACGGTGGCGATCTTGCCGCCCGGCGGAACGACCGCGCCCGGCTCGACCAGGCGATACTGGACACGGCCGCGCACGGGCGAATGAATCGTCGAGTCGTCGACGACCGCTCTCAATTCCTCGACCCGAGCGTCGGCGGTCTTGACGGCGGCGCGCGCCTCGTCGACCTGCGACTGAGCCGCCTTCAGCGCCGCGTCGGCGCTCTTCAGCTGCTGCTGACGCAGGTCGTAGGTCTCGTGCGTGGACCAGCCCTTGTCGACGAGCGTCGCCGTGCGGCGCATCTGCTCGTTTGCGAAGTTCAGTTGCGCCTCGTCGCTCGCGACCGCCGCCTGGCGGGTGACCAGCGTCTGGCGGGCGAGTTCGGCCGACGCCTCGGCCTGGTGAAGCTGCGCTGCGGTCTCGGACGTGTCGATCCGGGCGACGACCTCGCCACGTGACACGAGGTCGCCCTCGTGCGGAACGATCTCGACGACACGGCCCGGGATCTTGGTGGAGATGTCGACTTGCGTCGCCTCGACCCGGCCGTTGACGCTGACGATTCCAGCCGGCAGCTGCGCGGCCTGATATTGCGTCCAGGCGTAGTAGCCTCCGGCGCCGCCTCCGGCCAGGACCGCCACGGCTGCGAAAATCAGAACAGAGCGCTCGATTTTCATGGCTCGCCTCCCGCCTTCAGACCAGGGCTCGCCGCGCCTCCGTCGTCCGCTCTCGCGGGCCGCGCCAGCCGGGCTCACCGTCGATCTGACTGGGTCGTGACGCTGCCGAAGCGACGGCCGGCTCATCCTCCGCGAGCCCGCCGTCGCCGGCCGAAGTTCATATTGTTATATTAGGTCATTTCGACTATATAGTCAATATGAACTTTCTTCCAAGAATGAGGACAGTGAAGGGCAGCCCTCCGCCGACGTTCGGGAAAACGGCCGCGACGGGCTCCCTGGACAGTTGCGTATCGTATTGTGGGGATAGGCCGCCTTCCGCGAAGCCTTCCGTGCAGCGGGAGCGAAGTTCAGTCGGAGCGGTCCGAAAGCTCGCCTTAACCCTGCGGCGTCACAAGGGCTTGCGGAACATGGCTCTCAGCGGCGCCGATGCGAGCGACAATGGACGCAGCGTCCCGCTTGGCGACCCCAATCGCGGCAAGCAGGCACCGGACCGCCTCGGGCCGGTCGTCGTCGTGAAGCCGACCTTCGCCGATCGCCGCGGCGACCTGAAGGGTGGCGCCAATGACCACCTCGGCCGCCAATTCAGGCGTCAGGCCGGCCTCCGGCGAGTCCTCCAACGCGAGTCGCAGGTCTTCCGAAAGGCGGCTCCGCACCAGCCGACCGAGCGCGCGATGCGACATCGCCATTCGGCTCGCGAGGGACGCCCACCGGCGATCCGACAAGGCTTGCTTCAGGAACGCGTCACAGCCGAACGCGATCCGGAGAAAAGGCTCCGTCATCGACAGGCGCTGCGGCTGAATCAACGCGTCGAACGTCTCCAGGAGATCATCGGCCACGGCCGCGGCGAGCTCGTCCAGATCGTTGAAATGGCCGTAGAACGTGCCTTTTGCGACCTTCGCTTCCTGAACCACTTCGTCGATCGTGACCGTTTCCCACGACCGCTGCGCGAACAGGTTTTTCGCAGCGGCGATCAGTTGCGCCTTCGTTCGAGCGCGCTTCGCGCGACCGATTTCGGCGCGCCGCGCGAGATTAACATTCACCATCTGCCCTAACTCCAAAAAAGCCTATACATCCGTTGTTCAATGTAGTCAAATTGACTTGATAGTCCAACTCGAGCCGCAGGTTCGGGCTTTGCGGTCGAGACCGATCTGCCGGAGATTGGTCGCGGCGCAGCGACCGCGAGGGTGAAGTCAGGCGCAGTGGTCGCGACGCCATCGAGAGCCAGTCGCAATTGAGGAACCAGGCCCATGCGTCACCTCGGCGCCCTCGGTTCGTCAGCTGTCCTGATCGGAGCGGCTTTGCTCGGCGTCTGCTCGCCGAAGGAAACCCTTCCTGCGCCGACGTCCCAGGTCGTCCGGACGCCGGACGATCGATCGACGGTCGAAAGCGCGCATTCGGCCGACTCGGGCCAGGATCTCGAGCTGCTTTACGTGTCAGGCCGTCCTCGATCGGTTGCGCGAGCCCCGGTTCGTCGACCAGCCCCCGGCGGAAGTCTACGCCGAGTTGCTGGATCA
>CAIZGR010000439.1 GCA_903932535.1 uncultured Hyphomicrobiales bacterium
GCGGTTGGTCTCGGTGTCGTCGACGACCAGAATGCGAACGCCGTCGAGCGTCTTCTCGCCGTGCCCGTCCGCCGACCGCGCGCCCGCCGCCGCCGGCCCCGCCGCCGCCGGCTTGAAGGCGACGACGAACCAGAACGCGCTGCCCTTGCCTTTTTCGCTCTCGACCCCGATCTCCCCGCCCATCAAGCCGACGAGCCGCTTGCTGATGGCGAGTCCGAGGCCCGTGCCGCCGAACCGGATGGACGTCGTTCCCTCCGCCTGAATGAACGGCGCGAACAGCTTTCCGATATGCTCGGGGGCGATGCCGATTCCGGTGTCGCGCACCGTGAAGCGAATGCGAACCGCTTCCGCCGAGCGTTCGACAGCCTCGACCGAGACCGTCACCCGGCCTTCGAGGGTGAACTTGAGCGCGTTGCCGACGAGATTGATCAGGATCTGGCCCAGCCTGATCGGGTCGCCGAGCATCGCCGGCAAGGCGTCGGGCGGCGCTTCGACCTCGAGCGCGACGCCTTTGTGCGTCGCGAGCGGCGCAAAGGTGTCGGCAACGTGCCCGACGACCTCGGCGAGCGAGAACGGGATCTCGTTGAGCTCGAGCTGCCCCGCCTCGATCTTGGCGAGATCGAGGAGGTCGGTGAGGAGGACGAGCATGCTGCGGGCCGACGATTCGAGGGTCCGGACGTAGCCGGCCTGCTCTTCGTCGCGCGCGCTGCGGGCCAGCAGCTCGGTCATGCCGACGATGGCGTTGAGGGGCGTGCGGATCTCGTGGCTCATGTTGGCGAGAAACTCGGACTTCGCCCGGTTGGCGGCTTCGGCTTGCGCCTTGGCGGCTTCCGCCTGTGCCTTGGCCTCCGCGAGCGCGTGCAGGGCTTCGGTCTGCTCGGTGACATCGTAGGTGACGCCGACCATGTGCAGGGGCTTCCCGTCAGGACCGAGCGTCGGCCGGGCGAATTTTCTCAGGTGACGAACCGTCCTATCCGCCAGAATGATGCGGAACCGGACGTCGAGTTTGCTTCCGCATTCGACGGCGTCCCGAAAGGCGCTGACGACGCGCGCTCGGTCTTCCGGATGTGAGCACCCGAAGACGGCGTCGAGCGAGCCGTCGAAGTCCGTTTCGTCCACCCCGTGGAGCTGACGCATCACGCTGTCCCAGGACACGTTCCCGGTCGCGAAATCATAGTCCCACATACCCACGACGCCGGCGGCGGCTGCGGCTTCGAGACGCTCCTTCGAGGCGCGCAGATCGCTTTCGATGGTCTTGTAGCTCGTGACGTCGGAACAGCTCACCACCAGGCCGCCGAAATCGAGCGGCACGAATTCAATCTCGATCCAGCGCCCGTTGCTCAGCCTGCGCTCCACGCGGCGCGCCTTGCGAATCTCCCCCTGAGCGAAAAGGCGATCGGCGAAATCGGATGTCTCGTCGGGGAAATCGCCGCGCTCACAGCGCAAGCAGAACTGATCGATCAGCCGGAAGGGTTTGGCGTCGAGCAGATCCCGAGGCAGGTCGAGGATGCGGCCATAGTTCTCGTTGCGAAGGGCGCATTCCAAGTTCCGGTCGAACAAGGCCAAGCCCCGGGGAAAGGTATCGAACACGGCCTGCAGCAGTTTTCGGCTCTCCGCCAGCGCCTGTTCCGCGCGCTTGCGGGCGGTGATATAGGTCGCGACGCCACGATAGCCGGCGAAGCCGCCACTTTCGGCGAAGACGGGAACGCCGCTCACGGAAAACCACTCGATCTCGCCCCGTTCGTCCCTCTGGGCGCGCTCGAATTCCCGGAACGGCTCTCGCGCCCGCAGCCGTTCGAGTTGCATCGCCATGTGCTCGGCCGGATTGAGCGAGTCCCGCGCGAAGACGTCCGCCAGCGACATCCCAAGCAATTCCCGGGCCGACAATCCGTTGAGGCTCGTGAAGCGCTCGGAGAGGTACGAGAACCTCAGATTCTCGTCGAGCTCCCAGAACCAGTCCGCGGTGCTGTTGGAGAAGTCGCGCTGCCGGCGCCGCTCCTCGTCGAGCTGCTTTCGCATCCGCACGCGTTCGGTGATGTCGCGCGCGGAACTGTAAATGTAGGTCTTTCCGTCCAGTTCGATCGCCTTGAGGCCGACCTCGACATCGAACACCGATCCGTCCGCCCGACGGCGCCGCGTCTCGACCGTCAGCGCTTTGTCGCTTTCCGCCAAAGCGCAAAACGCCGCGCGAAGCTCGTTCGCCGTTTTGGCGGCGTTGATATCCGCAATATTCAGCGTCTCGATTTCGTCGCGGCCGTAGCCGAGCATGTCCGCGAAGGACTGGCTGAACTCGACGATGGCGCCGTCGAGATCGTGAATGCAGACGCCGTCTACCGCCGTGTCCAGCAGCGTCCTGAGCCGCGCTTCGTAGGCGAGCCGCGCCGAGATGTCCTGTCCCTGCGAAATGAAATACTCGACCGCTCCCGACGCGTTTCGCGCGGCCGACGTGTCCACCTGGAGCGGAATCCGTCGTCCGTCCTTGTGCAGGTAGCGCTTTACCACCCGGAAGGTTCTGAGCCCGCCTGCCGCGACTCGACGCAGATTTTCAACTCCGAAAGGCTGCTCCCCCGGGGCGGTGAGGCTGGCGGCGCTCATCGTCATCAGTTCGTCGCGCGAATAGCCGAGAAGGTTGGAGACGGCTGCATTGGCCTCGACGATTCGTCCGGCCTCGGTGAACAGCAGCATGGCGTTCGGAGCGCAGGCCATCGCGTCGCTGAACTTCCGTTCGCTCGCGGTCAGGGCGCGGTTCTTCTCCTCGATCTCCGCCGTCCGCTCGGCGACGCGCTTTTCCAGCAGCTCCTTGTCCTCGTTCAGGAGCGCGGCCGATCGATGCAATCGGCGCGCGATCCACAAGGCGGCGCACGTCACCGCCAGACAGAGCAGCCCGAGCTCGAACGCCAGCCGGCGCCAGGACCGGTCGAGATCGGACTTCGACTGTCCCGCCACGACCAGGAACGGAGCCCGCTTCATCTTCTGATAGGCGTGGAGCCGCGCGATGGAGTCGATGGGCGAAACGTTCTCGTACAGAGCGCTGCTCTGTTCGGGATGCTCGCGCAGCAGGGCCGCCGGCGTCGCGGAGAGACGTCTTCCGCCGATCTCGGCATCGCTCTCGGGTTGCGCGCTCTGGCGTGCGACCAGGACCTCGCCGGGCTCCGTCCAGATGGAGACGACCGCGTGGTTGGCGTAATCGAGCGTCAAGAGGAGTTTCGTCAGATACGCCACCGGAATGCTGGCGGCCACGACGCCGAGGAACCGGCCGCTCTTGTCCTCCAGACGCCTTGCCAGGACGATCACCCACCGGCCCGCCTTGGACTGGAGCGGCCCGTCGAAAATCAGGCCGCGGTCGCCCGCCGCCGCCCGCTGGAAATAGGTCCGGTCCGAGAAATCGAACGCGCCCGGCTCGACGCCGTATTCGCCCGTCCCCAAGACGCCCCGGCCGTTCGCATCGGACACGGCGACTCTGGCGACAAAGGCGAATTCGGCCGCCTCAGCTTCGATCTCCTCGGCCAGTCGCGGCCTTTCCGCCGGCTCGCTCGCGGTCGCATCGACGTACCGCCGTCCGATCACCTTCAAGAGCGCGTCGAGCTGAGCAAACGAGTCCTCGATATCGCCCGCGACCAGCTTGGCGGTGTTGAGCGCCGCCGTCCCGCCGGATGCGTAGTCCGCCGCCCGGACCTGCCGGACCACATAGGCCGACAGCAGCGCAACGAGAACGGCGACAGCCAGCGCCGCGCCGTAGAAGGGAGCAGGCGACGAACTGGACAGTCGAGTTTTTTTCGCAGACAACGCCTCGATCCCGATAAACAATTGTGTAATATAGTTTACGCTTGGCGCAGCGCGGCGCAACATCGGCCGGACATCACCGATGGGAAATACTTATTTAAAACCGTCTTCATAATAATCCGTCGAGTCTCGCAAGGGTCCGCTAATCGTGACAAAGATACGGCTGCGCTAGCATTTTTTCCCCACGGGAGTCCGATTCTGCCGCCTAACGCCTTGAAGTCGTTCGAGCGGCGCAGAAACTGCGCCGACGACGGCGTCCGCCGCCCTCGAACCCGGGCGGGAGGGAGGCTGAGGCCCCCGCATGAGCGACGGCACCGGAAACAGGCTGTTCGGCCGCCCGCTCATGGCGCACCCGACCTTCGTACGCGCTCGCGCTGTGGGGCGGCGCCGCCGCGGCGGCGCTTCGCGGTCGTCCTCTAAAGCGCGCACGAGGCGGGGACGGATCTGGACGGCCCGGAGCGTGATTGTCTCGGCGCGCTCGCCCGCCACGCGGAAATCGCCTATGGGCAGGTCGAGCGCGCCTGCTCCGGCAGCGGGTCGAGCGCCTCGAGGCGATGCTCGGCGAAGCCGCCGGCGCGCGCGCCTTCGGGCCTGCGCCAAAATAACAGCCAATTGGGAACGACGATGTCCGACAATAAGCTCATGCGTCTCGACGGCGCCGGCGCCTGCCTGTTCGACGCCTACGGCACCCTGTTCGATTTCGCCTCGGCCGCCGCGCGGGTCCCGGACCTGCCGCCGGAAAAGCGCGAGGCGCTGACCGCGCTGTGGCGCGACAAGCAACTGAAATACACATGGCTGAGGAGCCTTCAGGGTCGATACGCCGATTTCGCCCAAGTCACCGCCGACGCGCTGGACTTCGCCCTCGAAAGCCTCGGGCTCGACACGCCCGGCCTCGCCGCCCGGCTGATGGCCCTTTATTCCGAGCTCGAGCCCTCCCCGGAAGTCCCGGCGGTTCTCGCCGAATTGCGCCGGCGCGGATTCAGGACCGCCATCCTCTCCAACGGGACGCCGGCCATGCTCGAGACCCTGGTCGCCCGCGCGGGGCTCGAAGGCGCCTTCGACGCCATCCTCTCGGTCGACGCCGTGGGCGTGTTCAAGACCCATCCGAAAGTCTACCAGCATGCGCTCGACGCGCTCGACCTGCCGGCGCGGAGCATCGCCTTCCAGTCCTCCAACGGCTGGGACGCCTATGCGGCCTCGGACTTCGGCATGCGCGTCGTCTGGTGCAACCGCTACCGCCAGCGCCGCGAGCGCCTGCCGGGCGCCCCGGACTTCGAGATTTCGACGCTCGCCGAGCTGCCGGGGCTCCTGCCGCTCGCGCCATAGGCCCCGCGCACTTGACGGCGGGCTGCCGGACGCGTCACTTTTGTGGCTTGGCGACGGCGCGCAGAAAATCGGGCCGGGCGAGGCAGGAAACGCGAGGGAGCCGATGAACGCTCGACCCTGGGTGAAGTCCTATCCCCCCGGCGTCCGCTGGGACGCGCCGATCGAGCCCGCGCTCCTGCAGAGCGTGCTGGAAACGTCCGCCGCCCGCTTCGCCGGCCACGCCGCGCTGCAGTTCATGGACCGGCGCATAACCTACGCCGAGCTCGACGCGCTCGCCGACCGGGCGGCCGCGGGCTTCCAGAAGCTCGGCGTCGGACCCGGCGTCCATGTCGGCCTCTTTCTGCCGAACACCCCCCACTATGTGATTGCGCTGTTCGGCGTGCTCAAAGCGGGCGGCGTCGTGGTCAATTTCTCGCCGCTCGACGCGCTGGGCACGCTGGCGTTCAAGATCGAGGACAGCGAGACGGACATCCTGGTCACCCTCGACCTCGCCGCCCTCTACCCGCAGGCCGGGAAGCTCCTCGAATCGACGCGCCTGAAGCGCCTCGTCGTCGGCGCGTTCGCGGAATTCGCCGCCGCGCCGGGGCCGGTGAAGGCGGTCATGGCGGGGCAGGGGATGTTCAGCGACGTCCCGTCCGACGCGCGCCATGTCGCCTTCCGCGACCTCCTCGACAACGACGGCCGCTACCAAGCCCACCGCTCGGGCGATCCGCTCGAGACGCTCGCCGTCATCCAGTACACCGGCGGCACCACCGGCGCGCCCAAAGGCGCGATGCTGACCCACGCCAACCTCACAGCCGCCTTGGCCCAGTACCGGGAGACGGCGACGCGCGCCGATCCGCCGGCCATGGCGGAAGGCCAAGAGCGGACGCTGTGCGTCCTGCCGCTCTTTCACATCTTCGCCCTGTCGGCGGTCCTGATCCTCGGCCTCGATCTCGGCGCGGAGGTCGTCCTGCATCCGCGCTTCGACGCCGCCGCAGTCGCCAAGGACATCGCGCTGAAGAAGATCACCGTCTTTCCCGGCGTGCCGACCATGCATGTCGCGCTGCTCGGCCTCCCGGATATCCACAAATACGACCTGACGTCGCTGAAGTTCTGCGCCTCCGGCGGCGCGCCCCTGCCGCTCGCGGTGCAGCAGACGTTCGAAAAGGTAACGGGGACCCGGCTGACCGAAGGCTGGGGCATGTCGGAGACCGCGCCCGCCGGAACGTTCACGCCGCGCGACCGCCCCGGCCGGCCCGGCTCCTGCGGGCTGCCGATGCCGCGCATCGACATGAAGCTCATCGACGTCGCCGAGCCGGACCGCGAAGTCCCCTTGGGCGGGCGCGGCGAGATCTGCGTCAAGGGGCCGAACGTGATGAAGGGCTACTGGAAGAATCCCGACGCGACCGCCGCCGCCATGACCCCCGACGGCTTCTTCCGCACCGGCGACGTCGGCGTCATGGACGAGGACGGCTTTGTCTTCATCGTCGACCGCACCAAGGACATGCTCATCGTCGGCGGCTTCAACGTCTATCCGCGCACCATCGAGGAGGCGATCTACCAGCACCCGTCGGTCGAGGAGGTCAGCGTCATCGGCGTTCCGGACCCCTATCGCGGCGAAATGCCCAAGGCCTTCGTCAAGCTCAAGGCCGGGGCGCCGCCGCTCGGCCTCGACCACCTGAAGGCGTTCCTCGCGGACCGGCTCGGCAAGCACGAGATGATCGGGGCGCTGGAGATCCGGGACGCGCTGCCGAAGACGGCGGTCGGCAAGATCTCGAAGAAGGATCTTCGCGCCTCCGAGCGCGTCCGCGCCGTCTGACGCGCAAGCGCCGTCCTTGCCGTTCGCCGCCTCCGCCGGTACATCCGGCCGTGAACCTCGGGACGGAGCGGCTTTCTTGCGCGAACGATCGGATCTCGGCGAGCGGAGCGACGTCGCCGCCCTGTTGGCTCTAACCCCCGTCGTAGGCCTCGCGCTCGTCGATGTCGGCTGCGGGCCGGGCAAGAGCGCGCGCGACCTCGCCGCGGCCGGGGCGACGGTGCTCGCCGTCGAACCCGATCCGATCCAGGCGGCGCGGAACCGCGAGGCGGACCCCGTACCGGGCGTCGCCTTCGTCGAAGCGCGCGCCGAGCGGCTTCCGGCCGGTTCCGGCTCGATGGACGGGGTCGTCTTCTACCGCTCGCTCCATCACGTGCCGGTCGAGGCGATGGAGGCGGCGCTCGCAGAGGCCGCGCGCGTGTTGAAGCCCGAAACCGGCTTTCTCTGCGTGATCGAGCCGGGCATCATGGGCACGCACTTCCCCCTCATGCGTTCCTTCCACGACGAGACCCGCGTGCGCGAGGCGGCGCAGGCCGCGCTCGACACAACCGCGGCGCGGCTTTTCGGCGAGCGCGCGTCTTTCCGCTACGTTCAGCATCCCCGCTACGCCGGCTTCGACGCGCTCGTCGCGCGGGTGCTCGGCCAGACCTTCAACGCCATCGCGCGCGAGCGGGTCGAGACCGACGCCGTGCGCGCGCTGTTCGAGGCCGGGCGAACGGACAGGGGCGACTACGCCTTCGAGCAGCCGATGCTGCTCGACCTCTTCCGGGCGCCGACGAAGGTCGGCTGAGATGCGCCCGGGTCGAACCGCGCCGGCTCAGCCTCTTCGCTTCGGCCGGGCCTTCGGGGCGGAGAAGTCCGATTCGCGGAGCAGGAACACCTCGCCGTCGCTGTCCTCGGTGTCCAGCCACAGGAACGGAAGGTCGGGATAGTCGCGCAACAGAAGCTCGCGCGCTTGGCCGATCTCGCAGATCAGGGCGCCGTCCTCCGTCAGATGTTCGGGCGCTTCGGCGAGAATGCGCCGCACGATGTCGAGGCCGTCCTCGCCGCCCGCATGGGCCATGCGCGGCTCGAAGGCGTATTCGGGCGGAAAAGCGGCGAGCGCCTCGGCGTCGACGTAGGGCGGATTGGTCAGGATCAGGTCGTAGCGCTGGCCGGCGAGCGGCTTGAAGAGATCGCCCTGGACGAGCCGGATGCGGTCGGCGAGGCCGTGGTCCTGGACGTTGCGCTCGGCGACGGCCAGCGCGTCGGCCGACAGGTCCACCGCGTCGATCGTCGCATTGGGAAACACCCGCGCGGCGAGGATGGCGAGCGAGCCGCCGCCGGTGCAGAGATCGAGGACGCTCGAGACCTCCTCCGGATCGTCGATCGGGGAATCCTCGTCGGAAAGGGTCGTGATCAGCAATTCGCCGATGTAGCTGCGGGGAACGATGACGCGCTCGTCGACATAGAACGGCACGCCCTGGACATAGGCTTTGTTGACGAGGTAGGCGGCCGGTTTGCGCGTCGCCGCGCGCGCCTCGATCAGCGCCTCGAGCCGCTTGCGCTCGCCCGGCAGAAGCTTGGCGTCGAGGAACGGATCGAGCGTGTCGATCGGGAGGTTCAGCCCTTCGAGGATGAGATAGGCGGCCTCGTCGAGCGCGGTCGTCGCGCCGTGGCCGAAGGAGAGCCCGGCCGCGCGAAAGCGGCCGATCGCATAGCGCAGCCAGTCGCGCGGCGTGGCGAAGAGTTCGAGACGCTCATCGGTTTCAGCCACGGGGGCCTCCATGGGTTCGTGCGGCGGGCTGCGCCCCGGCCGCGCTGAATGCGGCGGTCACACGCCGTGTTTGCAATCCCGCATGAAATGTTTGCGCGGCTTGCCGTGAAGGTTTTGCGCGTCGGCCTTCTGCGAGCATTCCAGCGACTTGGCCGACCGGGCGCCGGCGTCTTCCGGCACGCTGTGGGGTCGAGCCTGCGTCGTCCCGTCCGGCGCGGCGTCGAACGCCCGAGCCGGGCCTGGAACGAGACCGCAAAGCGCCACGGCGCACGCCAGAGCCATGATTCGCATCTGAAAACTCACCCCGTTACGATCAGTTGCCGGCCGTCCGCCCCGCCCGGCGCCGCTTATAGGCGCAGCGGTTGGAAATTCAACCCGAGCGCGCCGGCCGCGCCGCGAGGACGAGGATGGACGGGCCGACACGGGACGCGAAAAGGCAATGCCGGTCTTGAAAGGATTCCGCTGTCGGCGGGGACGCGGGCATGGCGCGCAATCAGACCGGCGCGGGCGTGCGCAAAGGCGTGTCGAGATGTCGCCCGATCGGGAGGTCGAGCTTGATGTCCTCACAGGGGACATGCGGCTTCAAGGCGCCGCCCTCACCCTCGAGCAACTCGACCAAGCCGGAGCGTTCCATGGTTTTCAGAGTGCGCGACAGGTTCGACTTGGCCCGCCCCGACAGAGCTTCCAGCTCGGCGAGCAACTTCGGGCGCCGTTCGATGATGAGATCGAGAAGCAGGCGGTTCTCGCCGGAGAGGACGCGGGCGAGGCTTTCGATCGACGTGAACCACAGCTTGGGCTCGTCGGGGCCGAGCTTCAACGCACCGCGCGCGCCCGCCAGCGTGCGCGAACTCATTTGCGCGGGGGACGCAATACCAACTCTCAGCGTCTTCATGTGGTCGCTCCTCTCTCACGCAAATCTCACGCAAAACGGCGTCGGCGTCCTTTCAAAAATCCTCCATCAGCGTCGCTGCGTCGCTGAGCGCATAAGGCCTTGTCCGGCTGCGGCGGTGGCGATGACGATGCGCGGGGCTCGTCCGCCGGCACGGCCCGCTTCCGACGCTCGTGGCGTGCGCGTTGTCGTACCCGAGCAGCCGCTCGCCGCGTGCAGCGTGAGCGCGTAGCTGATCCCGTGCGGCCGCTCCGGTGAGAGGGCGACTGGCTTGACGACCATCTTGAAACAAAATCCCCCCGCTGGGATCGAGGACGAGAACGACGTCATCAAGCGCAGGCAGAGCCCCCAGTCCTGGATCATTTTCTTGTTTCGTCATTCCCACAGGGGTTGTCACGTGGTGATAACTCTCGCAAAGCGAGTCCGCCCAACCGCATCTAGCGCCAAGATCGACCCATGCGCCGCCTGTCCATTGCCGATCTCGTCGACCGTTTCCCCGACTTCCGGGTCGCCTTCGTGCTCGCCGAGCCGCTGACCGTGGCGCCGGGCCGCTCTCCGGGGCTCTCCGAGGCGATCGCGGCGGCCGAGGCCGAGTGCCGGGCGCGCTGGGGCGGGACGGAGCTTTCGGCCATCCCCGGGGTCGCCGCCTGGCGCGCCGCATACAAGGGCTTCGGCATCAAGCGGACGAGCTACCGCTCGTCGGTCGAGCGGCTGATCAAGCGCGTGCTGGCGGGCCAGCCGCTGCCCGAGATCAACGCGCTGGTCGACCTCTACAACATGGCGTCGCTGACGAGCGGCCTCTGCCTCGGCTGCGACGACCTCGACAAGACCGAGGGCGACCTCGTCTTCCGCTTCTCGCGGGCCGGCGACAGCTTCGTCGACATGGGCGCGGAAGCGGGCGAGGACGCGAACGATCCGCCGAAGCCGGGCGAGGTCGTCTACGCCGACCGGCGCCACGTGCTCTGCCGGCGGTGGAACTGGCGGCAGGACGCGCGCACCGCCTCCAGCCTCGAGACCCGGCGCGCCGCGCTCACCGTCCAGTCCAACGGCGCGGGCGACGTCGAGGCCGCCGGGGCGGCGCTCGCGGCCATGATCGCGCGCGAATGCGGCGCGGCCTGCCGGATCGTGGTCTTGGACCGGGAGAGGCCGTCGGCCGAGATCGCGGAGGCCTGATTCGGCCGATCGGAAGACGCAGCCCCTCCGATTTCGTGCGATGTCGCTGGGGGAACGAAGCGCCGTCGATCAGCGTTTCGCCGCGGGGGCGACAGACCCCGACGCGCCGTCCCGGACCTGACGGACCGTAATCTGCGCGACGTCGGCGGCGGGGATGCCGCCCGCGGGGTCGCGGCCCATCGCCTTCAGGGTCTCGGCGACCCAGCCGGGCGAGACCGCGTTGACCCGGACGCCGATCGAAGGCTCCACGGCGGCGGCGCGCACGAACGCCTCGACCCCGGCGTTGACCGTCGTGATGATCGCGCTGCCGGGCGCGGGATATTGCGCCGCGAGCCCCGTCGTCAGCGTGATCGCGCCGCCGGCGCGAACGCGGCTCGCGCCGTAGCGGACGACGTTCACCTGCCCCAGAAGCTTGTTGGCGAGCGAGAACGTCCAGTCCACGTCGGCCGTCTCGGCCCAGGGCTTGAACCGCGCCGCGCCGCCGGCGCAGACGATTCCGTCCAGCTCGCCCAGGCGCTCGAACAACGCCTCGAGCGACTTCGGGTCGGAAATGTCGACTGTCTCGCCCGAGTTGCGCGAGGCCCGGATGCAATTCTCGGCGCCGAGCGCCTCGACGACCGCCGCGCCGATCATGCCCGCCGCGCCGATGACCAGAATCTTGCTCATGACCGCTTTCCCTCCGCAGGCCCGTTCGCCGCCGAGCCATATCGGCGCGAAATCGTTCCCGGCCCATCGATTGCCACGGCCGGACCCGAGGCGTAAACGCCAAGTCGGGCAAGAGGGTTCGACGGACTTTCTCAGAAAACGAGACCGAGGAGAAGGCGACATGGCGGAAGAAGACGACGAACGCCTGCGATCGAGCCTCGACCGGCTGAAATCCTCGCTGTCGCAGGCGCGCCAGACGCATCGCGGCGACGCTCGCCCGCAGGCCGAGAGTCCCGAGGCCGCGCGGGGCGAATCCGGTATTTCGCTCGGCATGCGCGCCGGCAGCGAGTTCGTCTCGGCCATCGTCGTGGGCGCGGGTCTCGGCTGGGCGCTCGACCGCGCGCTCGGAACCAACCCGGCGTTCCTGATCGTGTTCTTCTTTCTCGGGGTGGCGGCCGGGGTGTGGAACGTCGTCCGCGCGACTTCGCCGAAAGGCGGGGGGCCGAAGCTCGATTCGCGCTTGTCTGATGCGAATGCCGCGGATAAAGGGTTCCGGCGCTCGGCTCCGGCGTCGGAGCCCGACGCCTCGCGTGGGCGGGGAGCGCCCCGCGGGGCCAACGAGCCCTCCGGCGGGGCGGACGACGACGAGGATTAAGCAACGTGGCGACCGAAGCGGGACCGGCGATCAATCCGATCGAGCAATTCTCCATTCACCCGGTCTTACCGCTTTCGATTGGCCACCTGGATCTCTCCCTGACGAATTCCGGCCTGTACATGCTGCTCGCGGTCGCGTTGAGCTGCCTGATCGCCGCGATCGGGGCGCGCGGCGGCTCCGGCGTGCCGGGGCGCCTGCAGGCGCTGGCCGAGATGGGCTACGAGTTCATCGCCGGCATGGTGCGCTCGGCGGCGGGCGAGCACGGCATGCGCTTCTTCCCGCTGGTGTTCAGCATCTTCTTCTTCATCCTCATCTGCAATATCATCGGTCTGGTCCCCTATTCGTTCACGGCGACGAGCCAGATCATCATCACCGCGGCGCTCGCGCTCCTGGTTTTCTTCACCGTCATCATCATCGGCGTGATGGAGCACGGGACGGGGTTCTTCAAGCTGTTCGTCCCCTCCGGCGTCCCGATCTACATTTTGCCGCTCGTCGTGGCGATCGAGGTCATCTCCTTCCTGTCGCGCCCGCTCAGCCATTCGGTCCGTCTGTTCGCCAACATGCTCGCGGGACACATTACCCTCAACGTGTTCGGCGGTTTCGTGGTCATGCTGCTCGGCGCAGGCGCCGCGACCGGCGTCCTCGCCATTCTGCCCTTCGCCATGACGATCGGCCTCTACGCCCTCGAATTGCTCGTCGCCTTCCTGCAGGCCTACGTGTTCGCCATGCTGACCTGCATGTATCTCAACGACGCGCTTCACCCCGGCGGTCACTGACCTTCCGATCATCCCCCCAACGAACCGACAAAGACCATAGGAGCTACGCATGGAACCGCATGA